>NZ_JAIEOF010000143.1 GCF_019750675.1 Methylobacterium sp. | reverse complement strand
CCGAACAAGATCGCGAAATATGCATCCTAGATTGGCAACCTCCTCTGCGCGCCTTTCGACTGAACAATCAGAAACCTGCGAAAATCACGGAATATTGATATATTTTGACAAAAATCGCGATTCATCACGCATCTGTCGCAGGTTGCAAGCTAATCAATACAGAATTACAAGCACTCTTGCCTTGAGCGATCTGACGCCAAGCAAAGTTTAAACGCATTCCAGCTTCCAATTCGATAGGTTTATGCGGCATCGCAGCGATGCCAAGCCGATCGGCCATGCGCGAAGCTCCGCCTCACGTTTATCGACGGATCGCCGCTCCCGGCGTCCGTCCACGATATGCCATGTCCTTAGGAGAGTCCTATGCAGCGATCCTCGCCGGCCTCCGCGTCATCGTCGGGCCAGAAACCGAGCCACACTCGAATCGTTCGGATCTCCGCCTACTCGGTGGCGAGCGTCCTGGCTCTCCTGATGACGACCGCGACACTGCCGCCACTCTTGGCCGATCAATCGGATCGTGCGGTGATCAATGCACCGATCAGCCTGCTGACAGCCCCCATCGCGGGGGAGATGACCAACGTCTTCACCGCGATCGGGCAGCACCTCGGCGCCGGCGCCCCGGTGGCGCACATTCAGAACGCGCGCATCGATCGTACCACCCTGATCATCCTCGACGGCAAGGTCGACGAGTTGCGTGGCTCGTTGCTGGCCGCGCGGCAGAAGAAGGAATCTGATCTCGCCTACGTGACGGCGCTCGATACAGAGATCCGCCGGCAGGTCGAGCAAACCGTCGCCAAGCTCGACGGAGAGGTCGCCGAGGCTCGGGCCCGGGTCGGTTCGGCGGATGCCGAAGGTCAATCTACCAAGGCGGTGGTCGACCGACAGCAGGCGATGGTCGACCGCAACACCGCCAGCCTCGATCTGCTGCGACCGACCCAGCACAAGCTGGAAGCGGCCCGCTTCGACAAGGACGCCGAGACGGCCAAGCTGAACCAGAAACTGTCCGAACTCGGAGCGGTCAAGAAGAGCGTTTTCGTCGGCAACCAATCCAACAGCCTGGCGGTCCTCACGCAGAAGCGACGCGACCTCGCGTTCGACGCGCAGCGTCTCGCCATCGAGGAAGTGCAACTCACCGCCAGCCTGAAGGCGCAGGAAACCCTGCTCGTCGCGGAGCGCAAGCGCCTCGACAGCCTCGCCGATGCCGAGATGCGGGCGACGAACGGGGGCGTCGTCCTGGGGCTCGGCGTCGCTAAGGGACGCCACGTCAATCCCGGTGACTCGGTGGCGACGCTGGTGGATTGCGAGCAGGCCTTCGCGGTCGGGATCTTCTCCTATCGGCAGGCGCAGGAGCTCGAGGTCGGAACCCCGGTGCGAATTTCCGCCACGGGTGGCACCATCCCCCAGCGTGGCTGGGTCAGTGAAATCCTGCCCAAGACCAGCGACAAGACCGATCAACAATATGCGGTGCCATTCCCGCAGACTGAGCGGCGCGAGATGTATGTGCTCGTCAGCCTCGACCGGGATTCGGTGCCGGACGATGCCGAGACCGCCCCTCCCGCTCAGACCTCGCGCCGCACCACGCCCTGCTCCGTGGGTCAGTGGGTCACGATCACGCGGGAGAATGGTTGGGTTCCCTCGGCGTCCGTGGCCTGGAAGGCGATGGCGGCAGGCTTCAGTGGTCCCGAGGCCAAGGCGGCCTGGGGGGTTCTGGCTTCGAGCGCCACCACTACCGCCGCGAAGGCCTCCGACCTCGTCAACCGTGGCATGCAATCGCCTGGAGTGAAACAGGCTTGGTCCTCGGTCGCGAACGGTGTCGCGCAGGCAGCGGACGCGGTCTCGACAGGGGTCCGCGACCTCGTCTCCCGCGTCGCGGGCCATGACGAGAGCGACCGGGCGAGCCGAGCCGACCGGCGTCAACGCGCTGCCGAGAACAGCCATTGATCCGGGGCATCTCGCGGACCGTTCGCCTATCCTGCGCCGTGGCCGTGGCAACCCTGATGATTTCGCCCCTGCAGGCGAAACCAGTCCCTGAGGACGCGACAGGGGGTTCGTCCCTCGCACGAACCCTGTGCCGGTCCCTCTCCGAGGCAGTGGATGCGTCGGGGACGGGGCCGGTCTTCGTGGCCAGCTATCGTCCGGGGCCCGGCGAGGCCGAGGTGCCGGCCTCGTTGCGAAGCTCGGCCTTCACCTACGACAACGCCTTGGCGGCGATCGCGCTCATCGCCTGCGGAGAGGTGGACCGGGCCCGGCGCATCGGTGACGCGCTCCTCGCAGCCTTGTCACGGGATCGAACCTTCTCGGACGGCCGCGTCCGCAATGCCTATCGCGCCGGGTCCGTCGGCCAAGGGCTACTTCCCCTGCCGGGCTGGTGGGACGCCCAGCAGGCGCTCTGGGCCGAAGACGCCTACCAGGATGGCACCGCGACGGGGAACGTCGCCTGGGCGGCGCTGACCCTCCTCACCCTCGACGCCGTGGCGCCTTCGGGCGGCTACCGCACCGGCGCTCGCCGCATGCTCGCCTGGATCACGAATCAGACCATCGATCCGCGCGAACCAAAGGGCTATTCCGGCGGCGTCGACGGCTTCGATCCGAACCAGACGCGGCTGACGTGGAAATCGACCGAACACAATCTCGACGTCCATGCGGTGGCGGCTTGGCTTCATCGCCTCGACGGGCGCGCGGAAGACGCGGCGACCGCCACCACGGCACGCAGTTTCCTCGACGCCGTCTACGCGCCGGAACCCGGCGTGTTTCGCCTTGGCACGACCCCGCAGGGAACCGTCCAGCCTACGACCCACATCGCCCTCGACACGCAGCTTTGGCCGCTGATCGGAGTGATCGATGCACCCGAATCCTGGCGGCGGGCCCTCGACTTCGCCGAACGCAACCTCGCGACCCGCGGCGGCTTCGACTTTAACGAGGACCGTGACGGGCTCTGGGTCGAGGGCACCGCGCAGGCCGCCCTCACGGTCCGCGCCCTTGGTCGCCCCGCTGAGGCGAAGCGCCTGCTCGCGACCCTCGCCGGGCAGGTATCCCCCACCGGCTTCCTGTTCGCTACCGATGTCGCGCGCCTCACCACCGGCATCGCCGTCGGCCCGGCGAGCGCCGGGCCGGACTTCTATTATTTCCGCCGGCCGCACCTCGGCGCCACGGCCTGGGGCGTCCTCGCGACCCTGGGCTGGAATCCGTTCACTGGCCGGGGCGTGGAGTAACCGCGATCATGTTCGAAGCCCCCCAGGACGTTCTTGCCGTCCTTACCATCGATCTCGGCATCCTCATCGGGCTGCTGGTGATGTCCGGCCTCCTCGACCGCACGAGCGCCGCCGCCCGCATCCTGTTCGGGCTGACCACGGCCGTGTTTATCCTCTGCTACGCCGCCTGGCGCTGGCACGACACCCTGCCGCGCCTGGAGCCAAGCCTCGATAAGCTTTGGCCTTATCTGTTCTTCGCCTTCGAGATGGTGGCGATCGTCTACACGCTGATGTCCATCGTCATCCTGTTTCGTTTCAAGGACCGCTCGGCCGAGGCCGATCGCGAGGAGGCGCGGCTGACGGAAAGCGGGGCATGGCCCGCCGTCGACATCTTCATCTGCACCTACAACGAGCCTCTGGACGTGGTGGAGAAGTCGATTATCCCGGCGCTGGCGGTGGATTATCCGAACGCGACGGTCTGGGTCTGCGACGACACCCGCCGGGACTGGCTGCGCGCCTATTGCGAGGAGGTCGGGGCGAACTACCTCACGCGGCCCGACAATGCGGGCGCGAAGGCGGGCAATCTCAACAACGCGCTTCGGCACACGGCGGGCCGCACGAACGCGCCGATCATCCTCGTGCTCGACGCAGATTTCGCGGTTGCACCCAATATCCTGCGCCGTGCCGTCGGGCTCTTCCACGATGCCCGGGCGGCGGTGGTCCAGACGCCGCAATTCTTCTTCAATGCCGATCCGATCCAGCACAACCTGATGGCCTCGGAGGCCTGGGTCGACGACCAGCGCATCTTCTTCGATGTGTTTCAGCCGGCCAAGGACGCCTGGGGCTGCGCCTTCTGCGTCGGCACCTCGTTCCTGGTCCGGCGGGACCGCGTCGTCGAGATGGGGGGCTTCCCGCACGATGCCATTTGCGAGGACATCAACCTGACCTACTCGCTGATGCGCCACGGCTACCGAACGCATTGGCTGAACGAACGCCTCAGCGCCGGGCTCTCGGCGGAAGGGCTGCCGGAATACATCACCCAGCGCACGCGCTGGTGCCTCGGCACCATGCAGGTCGCCCTCCTCAAGGCGGGTCCGTTCCGGGGCGCCGACTACACCCCGATGCAGCGGCTGCACTACTTACACGGTGTCCTGAACTGGCTGTGCAAGCCGTTCATCGTGCTGATGCTCGTGGCACCGTCGATCTACTGGTTCTTCGACATGCCGGCCTTCTTTGCCGATTACCTCTCGTTCCTCCGCTACGGCCTGCCCGCGCTCTTCGCGCTCTGGATCTACAGCGGCTGGGTCTCGGGACGCCGCACCCTGCCGTTGTTCATGGAGGTGACGCACATCATGACGGCGCTGGCCATCAGCCTCACCCTGGTCTCCGCGGCGATCCGGCCGTTCGGGCGGCCGTTCAAGGTGACCGACAAGGGCGGAGACCGCTCGATCTCGATGGTGCGCTGGCGCATGGCCACTGTCTTCGGCGCGATCTGCGTACTCTCCGCCGGTGCGATCCTCTGGTCGTTCGTCTCACCGTCCGGTGCCACAGAGATCTCGCCGATCGACTATTTCAACCTGATCTGGGCCGGCGTCGCGATGCTGTTCAGCTTCGTTGCCTTCCTCGTCTGCTTCGAGCGCCCGAGGGGCGCGGAGGAATTCCGCATCGAGGAGCCGGTGCGGGTGCGGTCGGGCGGAATCGCCTACGACGGGGTGCTCGCAAGCCTCGGCATGGACACCGCACGCCTGCGCCTCACCGCCCCCGCCCATGCCCTCGTGCCCGGCGATGCCCTCGATATTCTGATCGAGCCGACGGGCTGGGTTCCGGCACACCTGACCGCGCAGTCAGACGGGACATTCGCCGCGGTGCTGGCGCCGGATCGCCGACAGCGCCACACACTGATCCTGCGGCTCTTCACGCAGGCGGTCGATCCCATCGCCCGTACCGCCAGCCTACCCATGGCCCTGCGCGGCCTCATCACGCGCTGCTTCCGAGCCGCATGATGCCATTTCCGTGCTCCCAAGCGTTCGATGCCGCGCCGTGATGATTCGGTCGACCCTTCACTAGCCGGGATGCAAAAGCGGCTGGCTGCCTGCCGCGTCATGCTCATTTCACGCTTTGCAAGTCGGCTGCGCGATTCGTCGAGCCAGGCGCGAGAAAGGGGGTCTTCTGAGCCCTCCGCATTCCGCGAGTTGCTGGACGTGCCGGGGTGTCAGGCTCGCGCTCTTCGTCCGAGGGCCAGTAACGGCGCAGGCGCGGCGCACACCGAGCGCCGCGCCTCCACCTGCTGACGCTCGAGCGACACCTGCACCACTCATTGGCGC
>NZ_JAIEOF010000337.1 GCF_019750675.1 Methylobacterium sp. | reverse complement strand
ATGCATGTTCGGGAAGCCTGGAGGCGCGGTAACCGCCTCACCAAGATCGAAGGGGAAACACCAACAAAACCAAGTTGGTGCGGCCAAGAGGACTCGAACCTCCACCCCTTGCAGGACTAGCACCTCAAGCTAGCGCGTCTACCAATTCCGCCATGGCCGCATTGTCTCACCGCGTTCGCTTCCGTCCGCCGCCCCGTGGGGTGAAGCGAACGATCTCTCGTGGCGCGGCGCAGCTAGTAGCAGACGAAATTTCGTCCGACAAGCGCCGCGGCGGCGGGATCAGCGGAAATCGCCGGCCCCCTCCAGGATCGGCACCGCGCCGTCGCCGATGGTGACGCCGGGCAGGCGCACGACCTCGGCCTTGCGGATCAGTTCCGTGATCTCGACGGAGATCCGGTTGCCCGTGACCACGATCTGGCCGCGGGCGATCGGGTGGTCGTTGGCGAGAATCTCGACCATATCGGTCTCGGTGGATTCGAGCTCGATCACCGCACCGCGGCCCATGCGCAACAGGATGTGCAGGGGCATGTGACTGCGCCCGAGCACCACCGTGAGATCGACCTTGAGGTCTTCGAGAACCGCCACGCGACCCGTTCCTTCCCGGGGACGTCCGGCGCGAAGCGGCGCCCGTCCCTCGCCGACTGTCCATGCGCGATGGTGAAGTCTTGGTAAACGAAACGATAACCGCTCCCCGTCTCGCCCTGCCGACGGGACATTTCCGCGCCGGGCCGGGAGCGGGACCGGTGGAATGGCGCATCAGCGACGCACCGGTGCCCTACGCGGCGGCGGTGGCGGCGATGGAGGCGCGGGCCGAGGCCATCGCGACGGGCGCGGCCCCGGAATGCGTCTGGCTGCTGGAGCACCCGGCGCTCTACACGGCGGGCACCTCGGCGCGGGAGACGGACCTCGTCGCCCCCGATCGCTTCCCCGTGCATCGAACCGGGCGGGGCGGGCAGTACACCTATCACGGCCCCGGACAGCGGGTGGCCTACGTGATGCTCGACCTCAACCGGCGCCGGCGCGACCTGCGCGCCTACGTGGCGGCCCTGGAGGCCTGGATCATCGCCACCCTGGAGGCCTTCAACGTGCGCGGCGAGCGGCGCGAGGACCGGGTCGGCGTCTGGGTCCGGCGCCCGGAGAAAGGGGCGGGCGTCGAGGACAAGATCGCGGCGATCGGCATCCGCGTGCGCCGCTGGGTGAGCTTCCACGGCATCAGCCTCAACGTGGAGCCGGACCTGTCGCATTTCAGCGGCATCGTCCCCTGCGGGATCTCCGGCCACGGCGTCACCAGCCTCGTCGATCTCGGCCATCTCGTCACGCTGCCGGAGGTCGACATGGCGCTGCGCGCGGCCTTCGAGGCCATCTTCGGCGAGACGGTGCTGGTCGAGGATCGCGCCGCAGGCCCGGGTCGCCCAGGGGACCCGGCCTAGACGACCGGGACGCCCCGCCCCTTGGCATGCTCGGCGGGCTCCACGTGGATGACCACCACGGATCCTTCGATGGCGCCCTCGATGGCCTCCTCGAGACGGTCGCAGATCGCGTGCGAATCCTGCACCGTCATGCTGCCCGGCACGACGAGGTGGAAATCGATGAAGGTCGCTTGGCCCGCGTGCCGCGTGCGGACGTCGTGGGCCTCCAGGGCACCGACGCTGTGGAGCGAGATGAGTTCGCGGATCTTGGCCACCATGTCGGGCGGGGCCGCCCGGTCCATGAGCCCGCTCACCGATTCGCGCACCATCCCCCAGCCCGACCAGAGGATGTTGAGGGCGACGAGTCCGGCGATGAGCGGATCCAGGATGGCGAGGCCGGTCGCCGTCACCAGGGCCACGCCCGCGAGGACGCCGCCGGAGGTGACGACGTCGGCCATGACGTGGCGCGCATCCGCCACCAGCGCGGGCGAGCGCCAGGCCCGGCCCCGCGCCATCAGGGCGATCGCCCAGGCCCCGTTGATCGCGGTGGCGACGCCGTTGACCGCGAGCCCGAGGAGCGGCGCGTCGAGGGGCTTGGGGGCGAGCAGGCCGTGGAAGGATTCCCGGAGGATCAGGATCGCCGCGACGATGATCAGCGCGCCCTCGATGACGGCGGAGAAATACTCGGCCTTGTGGTGTCCGTAGGGGTGGTCGTCGTCGGCCGGGCGCGCGGCGACCCGCAGCGCGACCAGGGCGAACACGGCCGCCACCACGTTGATGATGCTCTCGAGGGCGTCGGAATACAGCGCGAGACTGCCGGTCAGCCAGTAGGCCCCGAATTTCAGACCCATCACCAGCACGCCGATTCCGGCACTGACGAGGGCGGCTTTCTGGGTACGATCCATGATGGCGTCCGGGTTCTCCCGGAGGGTCACGTCACCGCCCGGCCGGCGAGCCCATAGCGGCAGCGGCCGCGCCAAGGCCACGGCAAAGGTTGAACCCGTCGCTGAAGGATTGAGCCGCGGCTATGACGGCTCGGCCTCGGGAGGGGACACGTCCGGCGCCCGGGCGCGTTCGCGGCTCTCGAACCGGGCCGCCTGCTGGCGGGCGCGGTCCGCCTTGCGCCGGTAGCCGCGCGCCACCCATCCCCAGCGGCTCGCCGCGGCGAGACCCTCCAGCCGAAGCGCCTCGCGCTGCCAGTAGGACACGAGTTGTCCATCGAGGGTCACGCGCTGCCGTGCCGCCCGGACCCTGCTCCCGTCGCTCATGTCGTCTCCCGCCAGCGGATGCGTTGCTCACACGATGTTCGGCGCCGCGCCGTGCGGACCCGATCGTCGAAACTCGGCAGGATCGCGGGGGCTCCCGGCAAACCAGGCCATCCGCTCTCGCTTCCTCGACGCCGTCCGGTCCTCGCCTCCGTCGCCGAAACGGTGCCGGGGTTGCGGCTGCCCTTCCCGAGAACAGACCGGGCCCGAACCGGTTCCGCCCCCATTGATCCGGGCCGCCGATCGGTGCAGTTGGCGCTCCATGCGCGTCGACCTCTTCGATTTCGAGTTGCCGGAGGCGAGCATCGCCCTGCGCCCGCCGGTGCCCCGCGATGCCGGCCGCCTCCTCGTGGTGCGCCCCGGCGAGGCCCTCGCCGACCGCAGCGTGCGCGACCTGCCCGGCCTGCTGCGGGCCGGCGACGCGCTGGTCTTCAACGACACCCGCGTGATCCCGGCGCGCCTGTCGGGCATCCGGCACCGGACCGGCTCGCCGGGCCTTCGCATGGAGGCGATGCTCCACCTGCGCGAGGCGCCGGATGCGTGGCGCGCCTTCGCCCGCCCGGGCAAGCGCCTCGCCCTCGGCGATCGCGTCGCGTTCGCCCCCCGCGAGCCCGGGCCGCCCGGCGACCATGGGACGCTGGATGCCGTCATCGCGGCGAAGGGGGAGGGCGGCGAGATCGTGCTGCGCTTCGCCCTGGCCGGCCCCGCCCTCGACGCGGCCGTCGCGCGGATCGGGGATCTGCCGCTGCCCCCTTACATCGCGGGCAAGCGCCCGACCGATGCCCAGGACGCGACCGACTACCAGACCGTCTACGCGAGCGTGCCGGGCGCGGTGGCCGCCCCCACCGCCGGCCTGCACTTCTCGGAAGCGCTGTTGGCCGACCTCGACGCGGCGGGCATCACCCGCCACACCGTCACCCTGCATGTAGGGGCCGGCACCTTCCTGCCGGTCAAGGCGGAGGACACCGACGACCACCGCATGCATGCGGAAATCGGTATCCTGGATGTCGATACGGCCGGGGCCCTCAACGCCGCGCGCGCGGCGGGCGGCCGCGTCGTCGCCGTGGGCACCACCGCCCTGCGTCTCCTGGAGAGTGCGGCCGACGCCGACGGGACGCTGCACCCGTTCTCGGGCCCCACCGAGATCTTCATCACGCCGGGCAAGCGCATCCGCGCCGTCGACGCGCTGATGACCAACTTTCACCTGCCGCGCTCGACTCTGTTCATGCTGGTCTCGGCCTTCTCGGGCCTGGAGACCATGCGGGGCGCCTACGCCCACGCCATCGCGTCCGGCTACCGGTTCTATTCCTACGGCGATTCCAGCCTGCTGTTCCCCGCCGCGTCCTGAGGCGAGCGGGCGTGCCCGGCCCGTGAACCGGTGCTAAGAGGGCGCCCATGTCCGACACCGCCGCCCTCCAGAAAGACTTCACCTTCCGCCTCGACGCCACCGACGGGGCGGCGCGCACCGGCGCGATCACGATGCCACGGGGCACCATCCGAACCCCGGCCTTCATGCCGGTGGGCACGGCCGCCACCGTAAAGGCGATGTACCCGGGTCAGGTGCGGGATCTCGGCGCCGACGTGGTGCTGGGCAACACCTACCACCTGATGTTGCGCCCCGGCCCCGAGCGCATGGCGCGGCTCGGCGGCCTGCACCATTTCATGAACTGGCCGCACCCGATCCTCACGGATTCCGGGGGCTTTCAGGTGATGTCGCTCTCCGCGCTTCGGAAACTCGACGAACAGGGCGTCACCTTCCGCTCGCACGTGGACGGCTCGACCCACCACATGAGCCCCGAGCGCTCCATCGAGATCCAGGGGCTGCTCGGCTCGGACATCCAGATGCAGCTCGACGAATGCGTGCGCCTGCCGGCCGACCACGCCACCATCGAGCGCGCCATGCATCTGTCCCTGCGCTGGGCCGAGCGCTGCCGGGTGGCCTTCGGCGAGCAGCCCGGCAAGGCGATGTTCGGCATCGTCCAGGGGGGCGACGTGCCGCGCTTACGGGTGGAGAGCGCCCGGGCGCTGACCGACCTCGACCTCAAGGGCTACGCCATCGGGGGCCTCGCGGTGGGCGAGCCGCAGGCCGTGATGCTCGCCATGATCGAGACGGTGGAACCCGACCTGCCGGCCCAGAAGCCGCGCTATCTCATGGGGGTCGGCACGCCGGACGACCTCCTGTGCTCGGTGGCGCGCGGCATCGACATGTTCGACTGCGTGATGCCGACCCGCGCCGGCCGCCACGGCCTCGCCTACACCCGCCACGGCCGGATCAACCTGCGCAACGCCCGCCACGCCGAGGACACGCGCCCCCTCGACGAGGCCTCCGCCTGCCCGGCGGCCCGCGACTATTCCCGCGCCTACCTGCACCACCTCGTGCGCAGCGACGAGATCCTGGGCATGATGCTGCTGACCTGGAACAACCTGTCCTACTACCAGGACCTGATGGCGGGGATGCGCCGCGCCATCGCCGAAGGGCGCCTGGCCGCCTTCAGCGAGGAGACCCGCGCCGCCTGGGCCCGCGCGGAAGCCGAGCGCGCCGCCCCGTGAGGCGGGATCGCGGACGGGCGACCGCAATCCCGGTTGACCCCATACCGCCGAGCCCCTATTGCGGGCCACGCTGTCCGACACACCCCGGCCCCACAGGCGCCGCGGCCCCGATCGTCGGATGCGAGCGCGTAGCTCAGTTGGTAGAGCAACGGACTTTTAATCTGTAGGTCTTGGGTTCGAGCCCCAACGCGCTCACCA
>NZ_JAIEOF010000045.1 GCF_019750675.1 Methylobacterium sp. | reverse complement strand
TGATAAACATCAACCCCTGAACCTGGGTCACTTCTCAACGAAAACGCCGGGTCAACTCTCAGCGGAAATCAACAGCTGGTGCTCCTGCTGATCCCGTCGGCTCCGCTGCGGCCGGCAGCGACGGATGCCCAGCGGGACAGCACCCGTCCTCTCTCGCCCGGAGAGCGGCGGGCCTTCCTCCTCTTCGCCGGGGTGCTGGTGCTCGGCGGGGCGATCATGTCGCTGGTGTCGGTCCACCTGATCACGCTGCTGCAGGCAAGGGGCGTCGCGCTGGCCTCGGCCGTCTCCTACGGCGCGCTGATCGGCCCGGCGCAGGTGGGCGCCCGCATCGTGGAGATGGCCCTCAAGGGCCGGCATCATCCGCTCTGGACGCTGACGGCGGCGTTCGGCCTCGTCGCGGCAGGCTTGGCGTTCCTCGCCTCCGGCATGCCCGGTGTCGGGATCTGGCTGGTTCTCTACGGAAGCGGCAACGGCATCTACTCGATCGCTCGCGGAACGGTGCCGCTGGCCCTGTTCGGGCAGGACCGCTACGCCCTGGTGGTCGGCCGCCTGGCGCGCCCGGGCCTCGTCGCCCAGGCCCTCGCGCCGCCCGCGGGAGCGGTCGTGCTGACCCGCGCCGGCCCGGATGCCCTGTGGTGGCTGCTCCTCGCCCTGGCCCTGGCCAATCTCGGCCTGATCGGGGCACTCTGGCGAGGGCGGTAGCCCTCAAAACTCAAGTGTGCCTGACGGAGGCCACGACAATCTTCATCGTCCAAATGACCGGGATGGGGCGAGCTGCGCCTGCTGTATGTTGGAGGCGAAACGTCCGGTTCGGGACCAAAGGTCAAAGTCCGGTTTCCACCCCTGTCGGACCTTCAGAGCGTCCGCTTCTAGGCAGCCTGATAGAACAGACGCGGATGAGCGTGTTGCAGGGAAAGCAGATGCTACTCAGCTTTCGCAAGCTACGGCCGTTCCAATGAATTCTGAGACGTTCAGCATACCTTTCTTATGCTCCGATGGGCCCGCGTCGAAGTAGTCTATCGGCGAGGCGTGGAGCGTTCCACTAGAGGAAGCCCTATTGGAACGTAGGCCTCGACTGCGGCTGATAAAGCCGCTCGTCCGTTATGGAACTTTCTGCAGCTGAACTGGCGACCCGGTCTCGCCCGGCTTACCTTCGACGATCACGAGGTAGCGCCGTGCCGCCTCTGGCGCGCCTTGCGTCACTTGCCGGATCGGGCCGATCGCGTTGACGACCGCCGCACCAGCGGGGTTCGTCATGAAGGCTGCGAGCGGCTCGATGTCACCGGAGCCTTTCGGATTGGTCGACAGCGCCAGCACGAACGGCTTCTTCGGAGGCAGTCCCGTCACGGCAGCCTGAAGCGTCTGGAGCACGCCCTGATCGAACAGCGTGACTTGCGTCACCGCCTTGCCATCAATCCCGCTGAGCGTGAGCGAGCTCGACTTGCCCGCTGCTCCTAGCGGCTGCAAGTTCTGCATACCTTCGCCATCCGGCACCGCATTCGGGACGTAGACGACGCCCTGCGGCCCTTGTCCGATAGGAATGGTGGCAATCACTGTGTTCGAGGCAGTGTCGATCACGGCCGCCTGATCGGCGTTCTCCAGACCGACATAGATGCGCGAGCCATCACCTGAGGGCCAGAGGCCATGCGGTAACGCGCCGGTCGGGATCGTGGCTACAGGCGAGAAATCATCGGTGCGGAACACCTTCACTTGGTTGAGCCCGCCGATAGTGACGTAGGCGAACTGGCCGGCTTTGGTGCGCGCGAAGTTGACGTGGTTGGTAAGCGGCCCGGTCTCGATGGTTCTGATCACCGCGAAGGGCGGCTTGGCATCAAAAACCATCGTGCGGCCAACGTCCTTCAGGGTCAGCCAGACTTGGGCGCCATCCGGCGTCGCGGCTATGTCGGGACAGAACGGGCTCTCCTGCTTGACCCGCCCGGCGATCGTGCGGGACTTCACGTCAATGACGACAGTCTCGGGGCTGAAACTGGAGCAGACGTAACCGTAACGCCCGTCAGGCGAGAAGATCGTCATGCCAGGACCGTTCGGCACTGTGATCCGCGCCGTCTCCTTACCAGTGGCTGCGTCGAGGACCGCGATGTAATCCTCGCCGCGGATGCTGACCCAAACCTCTCGACCGTCAGGCGTGAAGAAGGCCTCGTGGGGCGAGCGGCCGACATAGGTCGTCTGCCGTACCGCGTTGGTCGCCGTGTCGATGAAGCTGACTGAGTTCGAGCCGATTGAGACAGCAAGCAAGGTCTTGGTATCGGGCGAGACGCCCATGCCGTGGACCAGCAGCTGGCCGCGATAAAGTGGACTGAGGTTCGCTGGCGTGATGTCGCCAAGGCGGATAACGCCGAGCAGCTTGTTGTCGACTGGGTTCACGACCGAGACGGTGTTGGAGAACTGATCCGAGCTGTAGAACCGGTCGCGGGCGCTAATTGGGATATCTGGCGATGCGGCTGGTCCTGGGGCTTGGCCGGCAAGTGCTGGCCCAGACAGGATCATGGCGAGGGTGACGAGCGGAAGGACAGCCTTCATCGGGTGGTTCCTTGTGCCGGCATCGGCGCGGCGCCGTGGTGATGGGAATGAGGGACGGGTGCCGACGGCACGGTGTCGGCGGCTGGGGCTCGATCCGCCAGCGCGCGGCGCATGACCTCGATCTCCTGGCCTTGCTCGACGATGATCCCTTGTGCGAGGCGTCGCAGGACGGGATCGCATCCGTGGATGAGCTGCGCCTTCGCCATGTCGATCGCACCCTGGTGGTGGGGGATCATCATCGCGGCGAAATCGCGGTCTGGATCGCCCGAGGGCGGGACCGCCATGTCGGCGTGCATCCGCTCCATGGACCGCGCCATTAGAACGTCAAAGCCACCATCGGCCGGCTCGGGCGGCTGCGCGGTGTGACGGTGGGCCGGTTCCGCTTGGCTGAGTGCGGCTCCGTATCCGAGAGCGATGCCGCCAAGCGACATTCCAGCCACTATCAAGGGCACTGCCAGACGAGTCATATGGTTTCTCGTTTCTTGTGATGCTGCCCACGACGACGCGAGCGACCCGCTGCCAACGGAACGCAATTCGCACGAACCGAGGGTCGCTATTGCGGGGCGAACGGGTTCTGGAACCCGCCCGTGCGCGACGGCGCCTTGGGCGGATGGGCGGTTGCCAGATAGTCCAGGATCAAGGCCCGTTCGGTGCCCTGGATGTCAGGCATGTTCTGACGCTCGGTCATCCAGGTCAGGGTCTCGTCCCAGCGCTCCCGGCTCATGCCCTGGTTCGAGACCAGACGGTAGGCGTGGCAGGCCGTGCACAACCCGAAGGTCTCCTCCCGGCCCGGATGCGCGGGTAGGTCTTCCACCGTCTGATCCCGCACAGCGACGGTCGGTTCCTGCGCCTGGCTCCCTATTGTCAGAGCAAAGGTGGTTCCGATCAGGACGGCGCCAAAGCCGGAGATGAGACGCGCGATGCCGAGGCGCCTCATCCGACGAGCACCGCGACGCGGTGCAGGGCATTGCCCCCGTACCCTTGCGGGTTCCAGTTCGCTGCTACGTGGGGCTGCGCCCTTCCCGCGCTGTCGGTCGCACGCACCCAAAGCTCGTAATAGCCATCCGACGGTAGCGGCACACTCACGCTCCACCGGCTCCAATCGTAGCGGTTGCGGGTCGGCGCGAGCTGGGTCGGGATCCAGGTCGCGCCAAAGTCGGTCGACACGTCGACGCTTGAAACGGTGAGGTCCCCGGCCCAGGCCGCACCGCGCATGGCGATCTCACGGCTGCCGGAGGGCAGCCGTGCGCCGTTGGCGGGGGCGGTCACGATCGATCGCACCGGCATCGATTCGAGGATGCGAAAATCCGTCTCGTCGGCCTTGCCGCCTGGCACCATCGGCTTGTTCGGCACCCGGTAGGCCGTGCCGGTCATGCCCTGTCCATCGTGCTCGCGGTCGCGGATCGTGATCCGCTTCAGCCACTTGTGCGAGAGCG
Organism: Methylobacterium sp.; assembly: GCF_019750675.1. Taxonomy (GTDB): domain Bacteria; phylum Pseudomonadota; class Alphaproteobacteria; order Rhizobiales; family Beijerinckiaceae; genus Methylobacterium. Next base: position 1,426 of record NZ_JAIEOF010000045.1, on the reverse strand, counting down.
AGGCCGGCCAGCCCGGCACTACGAGTCGCAAGGGTCCGCCGTGGATGTTGGACAACGGCTCACCGTTCATGGCGAAAACGACGAGCCCGTGCTGCTCCATCGCCTTGGCGATCGGCATGCCGCGCGACAACGACTCCTTGGTGGCATCGCCCGAAAGGTGCGGGTCCGCCCCGTAATGCGCCGTGTATTTCGCCGTGTCCTTCAGGCCCGCGGCTTTCAGCACGTCAGCGAGGGGGACGCCGGTCCACTCGGCGCAGCCGGCGCCGCCGTTGGTCCAGGGGTTGCCACGCGCCTGCGGCTGGAAGAATGAGCGGCCGTTGCCGCCGCATTCGAGCACCATGCGGTAGGTCTTGGGCGTAAAGCGGCTCTTCAGCTCGCCGAGCGAGAGATCGAGCCGCTGGTTCACCTCACCGTCGACGGTGAAGCGCCAGCCCTCGGCATCGGCCGCCGCTTCCGGGATCTGGCCGTTGGTGCGGATGAAGAACTTCGATGTCGGCGTTGTTTCGTCGTCGAGCAAGTGCTCAGGCGTCTCGGCGACCAGCGGGCGGTCGCCGAGCACCACGAGGCCTTTGTCCTTGCCGGGAAAATCCAGGGGCTGCGGACCCTTCGCAGCCGGGGCGGGGGCGGCGCCTTGCGCGTGCGCCGCAGGAACGAGTCCAGCCGGCAGGTTGCCCGCGAATGGGATGGCGGCGCCGACCGTAGCGCTCATGGCGGCGAGCCCCGCTCCGTTCAGGAAGCCGCGGCGGCTCGCGCCGGTGCGACGGCCATGCACGAGCGCGTCCGCCCGCTCGGGATCGTCCCGGTACAGTTCGTCGAGCGTGCGCTCGATACGGCCTTGCGTGCTCATGGCTGGCGTTCCTCTCCGACAGGACTCCGGCGTGATCGGCCCGGCGGCCGTCGTGCTCTGGTGGCGTCGAATGTTCAGACAGGTCGGGACCGCCGTTTTATTCCCTGCCGCGCCAAACAAAGGTTCAGCCGAGACAAGGACGGCCCATCAGCGGGTCCGACGCACTGGCGACCATCATCGATCCGGGGCTGCGACTGCCAGCCTCGGCAAGCGCTACCGTCGCGGCGAACCGCTCTGTGTCCAGCTGCTCGCCGGTGAGCCGGTAGGCGAAGGCCCCGACCGTCCATCGCGCGACCTGGGACGTTGCCGGCACGGCGTCCTCCGGCGCGCCGCGTTCGGTAATCGTAAGGCGGACGCGGCAGCCGCGTTCGCCGATGTAGAAGGCGTCGGCCCGGGTCGGTCGAGTGTCGGAGGCGAAGCTTACGCGCTCCAGTCTGAGGTTAGCGGCATCCAGGTTCGGGATCTGCAGCTCCGCCGTGTGTAGGCCCGATTGGGTCTGTGCAATCGACTGAAGTCGGGAGCCGCCGTCCTTCGGAGCCTCGCGGGTCGAGAGCGCAAGCACGAGAGACGCGCCGAGTA
>NZ_JAIEOF010000452.1 GCF_019750675.1 Methylobacterium sp. | reverse complement strand
CGGGCCTGTAGCTCAATGGTTAGAGCCGACCGCTCATAACGGTCTGGTTGCAGGTTCGAGTCCTGCCGGGCCCACCATCATTTTCTTACGAAACTCTCGCCCCACCAGCCCCGAGATCGCCCCACAAGAGACCAGGGGCGCGGTTCTGGGTACGGCCTGACGTGCGCCGGCCCCGTTCGAAAGGTCTCCGGCGGGGTGGTCGGCGACGCGAAGGAGCCGGTTCGTTTCGGCCCCGCGATTGCCTCGGAAGGCCGATGAAGCCTGTCCCCCTTGGCCCATCGACGGTCTACGCGGCCTTGGATCTGTCGTCGCCCGAGCCCTGGCAGGCGGCCTCCCCCCGGCCGCTTCCCGGGAGCGCAGAGCGGCCCCCTCGCGCAGGGCGACACAGACGCCGGAGCGCGTCGTCACCGCTGGCCACATGCCCCACGCGACGGCGCGCGCGAACGACCTCGAGCGGGCCGCCGGCCACCGGACGCCGAGCTTCGAGCGGGGGCTGTCGCACGCTTTCCTCACCCGCCCGGGATCTCGCCCTGGAGCCACCCCTGGAGGATCGCGAACTGGACGATCTGGGCACGGCTGTTGATGCCGAGCTTGCCGCAGGCGCGCGCCTTCTGGGTCTCGACGGTCTTCGGCGTAGACCCGAGGTGACCGGCGATCTCCTTGCTGGTGAAGCCGTAGGCCACGAAGCGGAGGATTTCCCGCTCGCGGTCGGCGAGCCAGGATTGCAGGTCGTCGTGGCTGTGGCAGGCCATCGGGGCCTTGTGACCGGCGGGGCGTGCCGGCAGCGCGGGATCCGTGTAGATGCCGCCGGCGCGCACCGCCCGAACGGCCTGCACGATGTTGAGAAAGGCCGAGCGCTTGAGGACATATCCCCCCGCACCCGCCTCGAACGCCCGGTCGACGTAGACGCGGCTCTCGTAGACGCTGAGGATGATCGCCCGGGTGGGGCTTCGCCGCTCGACCATCTTGCGGATCACAGCGACGCCGTTCATGTCCGGCATGGCCATGTCGAGGATGGCGATGTCGGGGGACAGCTCCGCGATGGCCCGCACCGCTTCGAGGCCGGTATCCACCGAAGCGACGATCTCGACCTCACCGGTGGCGGCGAGGAGATCCGCGACGCCGTGCCGGAACACCGGATGATCGTCCGCGAGCGCGATCCGGATGGGGCATTGGTCAGTCATCGTTCGAACCATCCTTCCCGAAGCGGACCCGGGCGACGACGGACGTCCCCTGTCCCGGCGAGGACTCGATCTCCAGGCTTCCGCCGATGAGGGCCATGCGTTCGCGCATCCCGCTCAATCCGAGCTTGCCCTGGGAGGTCAGCGAATGTGCGGAGGCACCGTCGGCCTCGAAGCCGGCTCCGTCGTCGTCGATCGTGAGGGTGAGCCGCCCCGCGCCGAACAGGAGGACGACGGAGACGTAGCTCGGAAGGCCGGCATGCTTGGCCACGTTGGTGAGCGCCTCCTGCGTGATGCGATACAGCGTGATGGCGTGCTCGGCCGGCAGGTGGAGTTCCTCGCCGCTGACCTGCAGCTCGGTCGCCATGAGCGTGGTGCGGCTCCATTCGTCCACGAGGTAGCGCAGCGCCGTCACGAAGCCGAACTCGTCGAGGGCCGCCGGCCGTAGTTCCAGGGTGACGCGGCGCAGGGCCTCGCCGACGTCCTGGGCCTGTTCGAGGAGCCGGTCGAGCTCCATGCGTGCATCCGGTTGGGTCAGGTGGGGCAGGAGGCGCCGCAGCCCGAAGTTCAACGCGACCAGGTGCTGGCCCGCATGGTCGTGGAGGTCGCGTGCCAGCCGGCGCCGCTCGTCCTGTCCGGCACGGTACAGCCGGGCCAGCACCTCGTCGCGCTCGCGTTCCGCCGCCAGGCGTGCGGTGGCATCCGCTTTCAGGCGGCCGAGAAGCTCCTCCCGTTCCCGCAGGAGCGCCTGCATCTCCCGCGCGCGCCGCCTGCGTTCCTGCATGACGCGTCGGGCATCGTGGAGCTTGGACGCGAGGATATTGAACCGGCGGCCCAGTCCCAGCCCGTCGAGATGGAGCAGGACGAGCGAGCCATCGCCGAAACCGCTCAGCCGCGCACGCGTGCCATGGCAGCAATGCCGCTCGAGGCCACCGTCGTCGCACTGGAGGAACAGGGTCCCGGGCAAGGTCGCGGTGGAGGATGCGCACCGGTCGAGGTAGCGTCGGAAATCGTCCCGGGCCGCATCCTGGACGGGCACGAAGCCACCGATCCGAAGCCCGCTCAGAGCCTCGCGCGCGGAGGCGTTCGCGGCCTCGAGCGCCCCGCATCGCCGGACGATGAGCATCGGCGACGGAACGAACTCGAACAGGGCGTCGAAGTCAGATCTAAAGGGCGCCCGTTCCGAAGTACGCCTGTCCTCCCTCATCAGCGGCATCGGGGTCGAGGTCGATGACGATTCGGCACCCCGAGGCACCTCGGGCAATGGTGTCAGCAAGCGTGATTCGCCCATAGCCTTGGCTCTCCGCAACCATGTGACCGAAGACATTCGAGGTCACCGCACACATCGAGGGGGATTTTTTCGCCAGGTCGCCGAACGGACAGCGCCGGTTTCCCAGGACGATGCGCCGTGGCGTCTGCTCGATGATGTGAAAGTCGCCGCCGAGGCGCCGTTTGAGGTCGATCATGGCCTCCAAGGTGGCGCGAAGATCCAGTCGCTTGGTTCCCGCGGCCCGGAGATACCGCGCCTTGAGTTCCTCCGAGACCGCCATGCCGACCAGCGCGATGAAGCCGCTGGCCTCGGCCCTGCCGACGGTGTCCTCCAGGGCGCCACCGAACGCGCCCAGGACCAAACCCAAGAATTCCTCCCGGTCGATATCGATTGAAGCCCGCGCGAACTCGGAGACGCCAACGTCCTTCCCGTCCATCTGTCGCCCCAGTGCTGCCTTGTTTCTCCCCATGTAGCACAAAAATGCGACAAAACAAATATCCACCGCCCGGCATTGTGCTTAGACGTGCATTATTTTCTGCCATTTTGGGACATGTACCGGTGGTAACCTTAGAAATGATATTTTACCTGCCACAACCGCTTGGTCACCGCTCTTGGAAGCTGCGCGAGAACTGGTCCTGAATCGGCTTGACCAAGTAGGATAATGCCGTCCGCTCCTCGGTTGCGACGTGCACCTCCACCGGCATTCCGGGCACGAGGCGTTTGCCCGGTCCGAGCCTGTTCAGTTCACCGGCGTCGAGCTCGACGTATCCGACATAGTAGGCGTCGTCCCGGGCTCCCTTGATCGTCGAGGGCGAGACGTAGATGAGTTGCCCCTTGAGTTCCGGGGTCGTGCGCTGGTTGAAGGCCGTGAAGCGAGCCCTGGCGGGGCGCCCGACGCTGATCTGGTCGATGCTCGACGGCGCGATGTGGATCTCGATCCGCAGGCTCGCGTCCTCCGGGACGACGGTCGCCAGGACGTCGGCGGGGGTGATCACGCCACCGACGGTGAAGGCCTTCAACTCGTGCAGGACGCCGGTGGCCGGGGAGCGGATCTCCGTCCGGGTCAGCCTGTCCTGCAGGGCGAGGCGCCGGTTGGTCAGTTCCGACAGTTTGGCGTCCACCGTGCCGAGCTCGCGCTGGGCCTCGGTCCGTGCGGTATCGCCGATGGCGAGGAGTTGCACGCGGATCTCGCTTGCCCGCACCTTCGCACGCGCGATCGAAGCTTCGAGTGAGCCCTGCTCACCGGTCAAGCGGTGCCGGTCGCGGTTGATGGGCAGGAACTTCGATCCCTCGAAGAGCTGCTTGTCGACCAGGCCCTGCAGCTTGCCGTGCTCGGTTGTCAGGATCGCGAGTTCGTCGCGCTTGGCATCCCGTTGCTTGACGAGGCCCGCGATCTCCTCGGTGACCTGCCCGATCTGCAGTTCGAGCTGCTGGCGCTGGCTGTCCCGGCTCGCGAGGTTGCCGTTGAACAGGCGGATCTCCCCCTCGACGATGGACCTCGTGTCCGGATCCTCGCCGGACAGGGCGGCCGGAAAGCCGAGGCTGCGCGCGCCGTCGCGCTCCGCCAGGAGCCTCGCCTTCTTGGCCGAGAGTTCGACGATCTGTCCCTGAACGATGGCGAGTTCGGCGCGCGTCTGGGCGTCGTCGATGCGGATGAGCACCTGATTGGCCGTCACCGACTGACCATCCCGCACGAGGATGGCGCCGACGACGCCGCCATCCCGATGCTGCACGGCCTTGGCACGATGCTCCACGGCGACGGAGCCGGGGGCCATGATGGCCCCGTTCAGATCCGTCGTCGCGGCCCAGCCCCCGAGCCCGAACACGAGGCCGGCGATGAGGGAAAATCCGAGGGCGATGCGCGGGATGACGGAGAAGGAGGGCTCCGTCCCGAAATCGATCCCCGAGAGGGATCGGGAGCGATGGACATCGATGACGTGCGTGCTCATGGTCCGGAACCTCTGCGGCAGGATCAGCTGATCGGTGTGGCGGGTGTGGAAACGGCCGGGTGCGTGGCGTTCTCCACGAAGAGCAGGGTGTGATGGCCGTCGAGTACGACCGTGGTCTCGAAGCGGTCGTCACGGTCGAGGTCGGCGGAGATGACCGTGACGTCGCCGCCATCGAGGTGTGCGGCCCGGTAGCGGATGCCCGAGACGGTGCCGTCGTCGCGGTCCATCGCGTCGGACAGCGACTGGCCGACGATGCCGGACCCCTCCTCGAAGAGCGTCCATCTCAGGATGTCGACGTAATCCCCGACCGAGAAGTCGGTGATCTCCACGGAGCGGGTCGCTTCCTGCGTTCCCGTGCGCGGGAGAAAGGCGTAGCCGTCCTTCCCGCCCCCGCCCGTGAGCACGACATCCTCGTCCCCGATGACGAACCGGTCGTTCCCGGACCCGGCCACGATGCGTTCGACGGAGTCCACCTGGTCCTTTCCGAGTTCGGTTCCGGAAACGACATGATCGACGAGGTCCACGAGCAGGTCTCCGGTCGCGCCGCCGAGGTCGAGCGTATCCGAGCCCTCACCGCCGTCGGCCTCGTCGTTCTCGCCATCCATCGCCAGGACGATCCGGTCGTCGTCGTCGCCCCCGCGCAGGGTGTCGCGCCCGGCTCCGTCGCGAAGCGTGTCCCGACCCGAACCGCCGTCGAGGCGGTCGTCGCCCGAACGTCCGTCCAGGCGGTCGTCGCCGGCACCACCCGAGAGAGTGTCGGCGCCAGTGCCGCCCGAGAGCGCGTCGGCACCCGAACCGCCGACGAGGGCCTCCAGGCCGGAGATGAGATCCTGGCCCGTCTCCGCGCTGGTCAGTGTCTGGAGCACGAGGTCAACCGTGACCCCGCTATGCGTCGTCGACAGGTCGAGCGTGTCCTGTCCGTCCCCGCCCTCGAAGCGATCCGCTTCGCC
>NZ_JAIEOF010000271.1 GCF_019750675.1 Methylobacterium sp. | reverse complement strand
GCGGCCCGATAGGTCTTGGCGGGGCGCACGAGATCGCGGAAATAGGCCAGCGCGTGGCCGACGAGGCGGGCCAGCACCGGATGGCTCTCCGGCCCCACATCCGGGTCGTAGCGGCGGATGAAGCCCCACAGCACCGCCGGGTCCTCGGTGTTGGCCACCGCCGCGAGGTTGAGGAGCATGGCGAAGGTGAGCGCGCCGCCCTTGCCGACGGCTTCCGCCGCCGGCGGATGCCCGGCATGCAGGTGCCAGACCGGGTTGCCGAGCTTCTGGGCCGGCTCCTGGGCCGGATACTTCTCCAGGAAGCTGAGGTAGTCGTCGACCTGGCGCGGAATCATCTCCACGAACAGGCGCTTGGCCTCGCGTGGCTTGTTGTACATGAACAGTGCCAGGCTGTCGGCGGTGCCGTAGACGAGCCAATCGTCGATCGAGAGGCCGTTGCCCTTCGACTTCGAGATCTTCTTGCCGTCCTTGTCGAGGAAGAGTTCGTAGTTGAAGCCCTCCGGTGGCTCCCCGCCCAGCGCCCGGGCGATCTCGCCAGAGAGCTTCACGGAATCGATGAGGTCCTTGCCGGCCATCTCGTAATCGATGCCGAGCGCCACCCAGCGCATGGCCCAGTCGGGCTTCCACTGCAGCTTGGCATGGCCCCCCGTCACCGGGGTCTCGTAGCCCTCGCCGGTCTTCGGGTCGCGCCAGACCAGGGTGCCGGCCGAGACCCGGACCTCGTCGATGGCGACCTGCATGACCTCGCCCGTCACCGGATGGATGGGCAGGAACGGCGAGTAGCTCGCCGAGCGCTCGGCGCGCAGCGACGGCAGCATGATCGCCATCACGGCCTCGTAGCGCTCCAGCACCGTGAGCAGGGCCGTGTCGAACACGCCCGAGCGGTAGCACTCGGTCGCCGAGCGGAACTCGTAGTCGAAGCCGAACGCGTCGAGGAAGCGGCGCAATTCGGCGTTGTTGTGGGCGCCGAAGCTGTCATGGGTGCCGAACGGGTCCGGCACCCGGGTCAGCGGCTGATTCAGGGCGCCGATCAGCAGGGGCTTGTTCGGCACGTTGTCCGGCACCTTGCGCAGGCCGTCCATGTCGTCCGAGAACGCGATCAGCCGGGTCGGCACGCTGTCGTTGGTGAGAACCCGGAAGGCGTAGCGCACCATGGATGTCCGCGCGACCTCGCCGAAGGTGCCGATATGCGGCAGGCCCGAGGGCCCGTAGCCGGTCTCGAACAGGACCTCCGATTTCGGCCGGCGTTCCAGCCGCGCCACGAGCTTGCGCGCCTCCTCGAAGGGCCAGGCGGCGGCGGTGGCGGCCGCCGCGATGAGATCGGGATCGGAGGGAAGCGGGGACGGCATGGACAGCGTCAGTTCTGCAAGAATTGTCGGGGGTGATGGGTCGAGACCGGCGGCACCGTAGGGAGCGCGTCCCGGAGGGTCAACGTGAGGCCGAGCGCCCTGCGCCGGGGACATGGCTGCCACTCCGCTCCCCGGACCCCTGACTTCATACGTCTGCCGTGTCTCCCTGCGAGACCGCACGCGCCGCTCGGCCCGGCTGCCTGAGCGGATCGCGCATGAAAGGCCCCATGACCGCGTCCGTCCTCCCGCACGTGTCCGCCACCGGCACGCCCGAGATCCGCGCCACCCGGCTCCTGTTCCTCATCGTCGGCTTCGGCGTCGCGGCCTGGGCGCCCCTGGTGCCCCTCGTCAAGGCGCGGGCGAGCCTCGACGACGGCACCCTCGGCTTGCTCCTGCTCTGCCTCGGCATCGGGTCGCTCGCCGCCATGCCGGTGGCGGGGGCGCTCGCCGGGCGCTTCGGCAGCCGCCCCGTCCTGGCCGCCGCCGTGCTCGTCACCGGGGCGGCGCTGGTGGTCCTGTCGCGTGCGGCCGGCCTGCCCGTCCTCGCCGTCGCCCTGACCGGGCTCGGGATCGGCCTCGGCCTCCTCGACTGCCTGATGAACCTGCAGGCCGTGGCGGTGGAGCGCCGGGCGGAACGGCCGATGATGTCGGGGTTCCACGGCCTCTACAGCCTCGGCTGCATCCTGGGCGCTGCCGGCTTCAGCGCCCTCCTGAGCCTCGGTTTGACGCCGGCGGCCGCCACTCTGGCGGTCGTCGCCGCCATCGCGGCCGCCTTCCGCGCCGCCCTGCCCGGCATCCTGCCGGCATGGGTGAGCGAGTCGCACGGCCCGGCCTTCTCCCGGCCGCGCGGGCCGGTGCTCCGCATCGGGCTCCTGTGCTTCGTGGTCTTCCTCACGGAGGGCTCGGCCCTCGACTGGAGCGGCGTCTTCCTGATCCAGGAGCGCGGCCTCGATCCGGCTCGCGCCGGCCTCGGCTACGCGGCCTTCTCGCTGACGATGACGGTGGGCCGGCTCACCGGCGACGCCCTCGTGCGCCGCACCGGGCGCCGCCGCATCGTCGTGCTGGGGGCGCTCCTGGCGGCGGGCGGCCTCGGCCTCACGATCGCCGTGCCGCTCTGGCCGGTGACGCTCCTCGGCTACGCCTTGGTGGGGGCGGGCTGCGCCAACATCGTGCCGGTGCTGTTCACCGCCGCCGGGCGACAGGACGCGGTGCCCGCCGCCCTCGCGATCCCGGCCGTGACCACGCTGGGTTATGCCGGCGTGCTCGCGGGCCCCGCCGCCATCGGGCTCCTCGCCCATGCCACCAGCCTGACGCTCGCCTTCCTCGTCGTGGCGGCCCTCCTTCTCGCCGTCGCGGCCGGCGCCCGGCGGCTGCGCACCTGAGGGGCGGCTACGGATCCGGCCAGGAGAAACGGATGTTGGCGTCCCGCAGGCCCGCCAGCACCACCTCGATGCCGCCCGAGCGGATCATCCAGTCGAGCCGGTGGTCGCGATACTCGCGGCGGCGCCCGCCGGTGGTGTAGAGGTCGGAGGCCTCGGCCATCCGGGCGGCGGCCGCGTCGAACTCGGCGAAGGTGACGGCCACGGAGGCGCGCGCGCTCGCCCGGGCATGCCAGCGCGCCAGCGCGGTGCCCGGCGCGGGCCCGAGGCCGTAATGCACCGAGCGATTGACCATCGGGGCCGCCGCCGCGTCGGCCCAGCCGAAGCCGGCGCCGCCGAACCAGTCGGCCGTGCCGAGGCGCTGCGACAGCCAGTCCTGGAGCACGCCCGTCTGCGCTGCCGCCCGGGCGCGCAGGTGCGCGGCGAGGTCCCCCGTGGCGCGGCGGAACCACAGCACCTCGCCGAAGCCCCAGTTCACCGCCTCGTACTGGGTGTCGCAGACCTCCTCGGTGATCCGCGCGAAGGCCCGCGCGGCAGGGCCTGCCGGTAGCAGCGGGGGCTCGGGCCAGCGCTCCTCGACATATTCGAGGATCACGGTGGATTCGAACAGCGTCACGTCCCCGTCGATGAGCACCGGCACCTCGGTGCGGGGATTGGCGGCCGCGAAGGGGCCCTCCCCGCTGCCCGTGCCGAAACGCTCCGGCAGTTCGGCCCTGAACGACACTCCCTTCTCGCGAAGCGCGATCTTGATCTTCTGCGCGTAGGACGAGAGCGGGTGCTCGTAGAGCAGCATGGCAGAGGGCTCCTGGGGATTCGCTGCGTGCATCCCGCGCCAACGCCCGAGAGGCTAGCGGCCCATGCCGGGACGCGGACTCGGTCCGGCGCGTCCCTAGAACGGGCTCACGGGGAAGAACCGCAGGTACAGTTCGGCGTACTTCCCCTCGTCCCAGAGCCGCTGGAGCGCGTCGTCGAGCGCCCGCGAGAGGGCCGCGTCGTCGGCGCGGGTGACGAAGCCGATGCCCTCGCCGAAATAGCGGTTCTCGAGGTAGTCGCCCCCGGTGAAGGCGCAGCAATTGGCGGCCTCGGCGCCGCCGATCCAGAGGGCGAGGTTCAGGCCGTCGGCGAAGACGTAGTCGACCTCGCCCCGGCGCAGGGCTCCCTCGGCGGTGGCGAGATCGGTGAAGTCCTTGGCCGCCGCCCGGGGGAAGAACGCCTTGAGATAGGCCGCGTGGGCGCTGCCGCTTACCACGCCGACGCTGCGCTCGGCGAGCGCGGTGGCGGAGGGGACGGGCAGGCCTTTGTCGGTGCGTGCGGCGAAGCGTGCCGGCCAGCGGAAATACGGCCGCGTGGCGAGGAAGCGCGTCCGCAGGGCCGGCGTCAGGGGAATTGCGGCGGCGACGACGTCGCCCTGCCGGTCGGCCAGCGCGTCGAGCAGGGTGTCGAAGCGCCGGGCCTGCACCGTGCAGGCCATCGCCAGGCGCTCGCAGACCGCGCGGGCGAGTTCCACCGAAAAGCCCGTGGGCGTGCCGTCGGGCCCGGCGAAGTGCAGGGGCGGGAATTCGTCGTCCGTGAGGAAGCGGACCGCGCGGGCGCTCGGCTGGGTCTCCATGCGCTCCTGCCGGGCGCGCGGGTTCCAGAAGTTCGGAATCGTGACGCCCTCGGCGCGGGCCCCGGCCGGCCCCCCCCAGCACAGGGCCGCCAGGACGGCGAAGGCCGTGGCCCGGCCGCGCCTCCGCCTTGCCATCGGGCGCGTGACCGTAGAAGTTGCAGGTGTGGTGCGCGGGTTGCGCATGGGAACGGACTGGCTCACGGCGTCTCCCCTAGCACATCCCCGGGCCGTCGGGAGGCCGGCTGCGGTGTCGCTCCTCGTCAGCTCTCCCGCCGCCGGTCCGGCCGGCGCGCTGCCGCCCGAGATCGGCTTCCTCGCCGGCCAGGGGTTCGATCCCGCGGCGCTGGCCGGGGCCGCAGCCCTGGCGCGAGCCTGCGGCAGCGACGCGGCCACAACGCTCATTCAGGCCGACCGGATCGGCGAGGAGGCCTATTACCGCGCCCTCGCCGCCGCCCTCGGCGTGCCGTTCCTGGCAGCCGGCGATCTCCGGCTCGGCGAGGGCACGCGCTTTCCCGGCAGCCTCGAGGCCGGGCTCGCGCCCCTGGCGGGGACGGGCCCCGCCGCCTTCGTCTGCGCGCCGCGCGGGGCCGCCATCGCGGCCCTCCTGCGGGAGGGCGGCGCGGCCGCCGTCACCACGCCCCGCGCCCTGTCCGCTGCGGTCTTCGCGGCCAATCCCACCGGCATCGCCACCTATGCCGCCGACACGCTCCAGGTGCGGCGTCCGGACTGGGCGCTCGGTCCGGGCTCGCAGGGGCCGCGCCTCGCCATCGTCGCCCTCGTGCTGGGGGCGGGGGCCGTGGCCGGCGCCCTCGTCCCCACCCCCCTGCTGATCGGGGCCTGGACCCTGGTGCAACTCGCCTTCCTCGCCACGGTGACGTTCCGGATCGCCGCCGTCAGCGTGGAGGCCGAGCCGACGCCCGAGATCCCGCTCACCGACGCGGCCCTGCCGGTCTACACCGTGCTGGTCGCCCTCC
>NZ_JAIEOF010000114.1 GCF_019750675.1 Methylobacterium sp. | reverse complement strand
GGCCATCGCCACCGCGACGGATCGGACCGAGGCGATCTTGAGCTTGCCTGCGCCCGCCCGCAGGGCCGCGACGCCGGCGAGGAAGACGGCGCCCGGGACCTGCGCGCAGCCCCCGAGGACGAGAACGCTGCCGCGGTCGTCCTTGCTGCCGGCGTCCGGGGTCGGGAGCGGACGCTCCGCCAGGCATGCCGCGTCGAGTTCGGTCCCGGTCATCGCACGTCTTCCGTCGGCGAGGGTTCGGCGGTGACGGGGGCTCCCGCCCGCTGCACCGGGGCGACGAAATTGTAGCGTGCGAGGTGGAGGTGCCCCGTGGACCCCGCCTCGGCCCGGAACGCATACTCGGTGACCGAGCAGTTCAGGACGTCGCCCTCGGCATCGATGCCGAGAATCTCGGCCTCGCTGAGATTCTCGATCAGGTAGCGCAGGCAGAGCACCACCACCTGATGGGCGACGATCAGAACGCGCTTTTCGCCGTGGTGCAGGGAGACCGTATCCATCGCGCTGCGCAGGCGCAGAATGACGTCGCACCAGCTCTCCCCGCAGGTCGGGCGATAGTAGAACTTGCCCAGGCGTGCACGCAGGTCGGCCTGCTCCGGGTGAAGCGCCTCGATCCCCGATCGGGTCAGTCGGTCGAGGAGCCCGAGTTCCTTCTCGCGGAGGCGCTCGTCGACGTAGTCCTTCGGCGCGTCCGCCGCCACGCCGCCGGCGTCCCGGATGCCCGCCACGGTCTGCTGGGCCCGGCGGTAGGGCGAGGTCAGCACCACGTTCGGGCGCTCTGCCTCAGGCATCTCGGAGAACCAACGCCCCAGCGCCTCGGCCTGCCGGCGGCCGCGATCGCTCAAGGAAACGTCGACGTCGCGCTCCGCGATGTCGATGCGCTCGGACCCGGCCTCGAGGGCGGCGTCACGGGCGACGTTGCCGGCGCTCTCGCCATGTCGGACGATCCAGATCCGGCTCGGCCAGCGTTGCAGCATCCGTCGGGTTCCTCGGCGTGTTCCACCTCGGCAACGTTCCGGCGGGGCACCCGTTCGCTCCTGCGTCGTTCGCGACGCGACGTCCGCGCGTCAGGCGGGCTGCCAGCCCGCGTTCGTCCGGGCGAAATCGCCCGGCCCGAGATCCCCGTAGCGCAGGAAGATCTGCAGCACCGGCTGCATCTCGCGATGCTCGGCCGGCAGATCGGCGCCCGGGCCGTAGGGAGCCTGGGTGTCCACCGCCGGCACGTCGCGGGCGGCGTCCCAGCGGATCGCCAGGGCGCGGACGCGGGCGACCTGATCGGCCGACACGTCGAAGGTGACGTGCTCGGGCGTCTCGCCGGTGGCCTCGTCGCGAAAGACGTCGCCGACATCGTCGGTGGCCAGCTTGGCCAGGGTGTTGTGGTAGGCGTAGCGCCCCGGCTTGAGGACGGCATTGGCAGTGAACACCGCGAGGGCGTCGCCGAGCGCGCGGTGCTCCTCGTCGGCGCCGTCGTCGTCGCCGGTGACGTTGAAGATGTCGCCGTCACGGTCGGTGCTGCCGTAGGGCGCATCCGGATGGACGATGGGTGCGCCGACACCTTCGGAATTCCAGGCCACCACCATCCGGCGGATCAGCGCGATGCGCTCCAGGGTGAGTTCGAAGGTCGGCTGGGTCATCGTCGGTCTTTCGCCCGTGGGGCCGCGCGGGGCAAATCGTGGTCGCGGGAGTGCATGCCGCGAGGGATATGGAGCGGCAGGTAGCCGATCCCATGGCCCCGGGCTACCGCTTCAGGCAGCCCATCAGACCCGAGACGCCGTTCATGCGCGCCTGGATGCGGGTGGCCTGGGCGCGCACGCCCCGCGACGGCAGGGCGGGATTGCGCAGGATCGGGTTCGGCAGGACGGCCGCCAGCAGGGTCGCCTCGCCCCGCGTGAGCGCGCGGGCCGGCTTGCCGAACCAGCGCTGCGCTGCGGCCTCCGCGCCGAACACCCCCTCCCCCCACTCGGCGATGTTCAGGTAGATCTCCATCGTGCGGGGCTTGCCCCACAGGGTGTCGGCCACGAGCGCCAGGGGAATCTCCAGCGCCTTGCGGATCACCGAGCGGCCCGGCCACAGGAAGACGTTCTTCACCGTCTGCATCGAGATCGTCGAAGCGCCGCGACTCGGGCCGTCCTCGTCGTCGACCACGTCGCGCAGGGCGCCCCAATCCACGCCGTCATGCAGGCAGTAGCGCTGGTCCTCCGAGGCGATCACCGCCTGGATCAGATAGGGGGAGATCGCGTCGAGGCCGACAACCTGCCGGTCGACGGACTTCAGCGTCAACCATCGTCCGAGCATCAGGGTTGAGGGCGGGGTCAGCGCACTATAGACGAGCGCGAGCGACAACAACAGGACGAGGCCGATGACGGAGAGGAGCAGGAGGCGATTGACGATCCACCGCGCGCCCCTGGTCCGCGGCCGGCCGGATGCCCCGCGCATCGGCGGCGGGCGCTCCGAAACCTGCCGCAGCGGTCGCTCCGCGCTGTCTCGCTCGTCCTGAATTCGAACCTCCCCCGCCCGCGACCCGAAGACGTCTGACCGAAGGCCCGACCGAACATGACCTCAACGCAAGGATCCCACGCTTCGGTCAAGGCGGATGCCCCGGTCGACGCGTTTTCCCACAGGCTTGCCACGGTCGCCGACACGGTGGAGGCCTACCTCGCCGAGCGGCTGAGCCCCGAGACCCAGGCCGGCGAAATCACCCGGCCGGTGCGCCTGATGGAGGCGATGCGTCACGCCGTTCTCGGCGGCGGCAAGCGCCTGCGCCCCTTCCTCGCCATCGAGACCGCCCGGATGCTCGGCGGCTCCGAGACCGGCGCCCTCGCGGCCGGTTCGGCGATCGAGCTGGTGCACTGCTACTCCCTCGTCCACGACGACATGCCGGCCATGGACGACGACGACATGCGCCGTGGCAAGCCGACCGTGCACAAGGCCTACGACGAAGCCACCGCGATTCTCGTCGGCGACGCGCTCCAGACCCTGGCCTTCGAGATCCTGGCCGATGCCGCCTGGCAGCCCGACCCGGCGATCCGTGCCGACCTCGTGCTCGGCCTCGCCAAGGCCTCGGGCCTCGGCGGCATGGTCGGCGGCCAGCTTCTCGATCTCGGCGCCGAGGGCCGCTTCGGCCCGGTGTCGCTCGGCGTCGACGACACTTTGCAGATGCAGGCGATGAAGACGGGTGCGATCCTGGCCTTCTCGGTCGAGGCCGGCGCGATCGTCGGCGGCGCGACGCCGGACCAGCGCAAGGCGCTCCTGCGCTACGGCCACGCGCTGGGCCAGGCCTTCCAGATCGCCGACGACATCCTCGACCGCGAAGCCTCGTCCGAGGCCATGGGCAAGGCCACCGGCAAGGACAAGGACGCCGGCAAGGCGACCCTGGTCGACCGCCTGGGCCTCGATGGCGCCCGCGCCGAGTGCGACCGCCTCGTCGGCGTCTGCGAGGAGGCGGTGGCGGCCTGGGGCGACAAGGCCGAGACCCTGCGGCAGGCGGCGCGGTTCACGGTGGCGCGCAAGGTCTGATGGCGGATCGAACGCACCCGTCCTTCGAAGAAAAAAACTGATCGCGAGTTGATGTCATGACCTCCTACAAGCTCCTGCTCCTGCCCGGCGACGGCATCGGCCCCGAGGTGATGGCGGAAGTCGAGAAGGTGATCGGCGCCTTGGACGCGCTGGGTCTCGCCCGTTTCGAGATCGAGCGCGATCTTGTCGGCGGCAGCGCCATCGACGCCCACGGGAAACCCCTCACCGACGAAGCTCTGGCCCGGGCCGATGCCGCCGACGCCATCCTGCTCGGCGCGGTCGGCGGACCGAAATGGGCGGATGTCGCCTACGAGATCCGGCCGGAGGCGGGCCTCCTGCGCCTGCGCAAGGATCTCGGCCTGTTCGCCAATCTGCGCCCGGCGATCTGCTACCCGGCGCTCGCCGACGCCTCGGCCCTGAAGCGCGAGCTGGTCGAGGGCCTCGACATCATGATCGTGCGCGAGCTCACCGGCGGCGTCTATTTCGGCGAGCCGAAGGAGATCACCACCCTGCCCGACGGCTCCAAGCGCGCCGTGGACACGCAGGTCTACACGACGGCCGAAATCGAGCGGATCGCCCACGTGGCCTTCGACCTCGCGCGCAAGCGCTCGGGCCGGGTCGCCTCGGCGGAGAAGCACAACGTGATGAAGTCGGGCGTGCTCTGGAAGGAAGTCGTCACCAAGGTCCACGCGGATTACAGCGACGTCACCCTGGAGCACGTGCTCGCCGACAATTGCGCCATGCAGCTCGTGCGCCGGCCCAAGCAATACGACGTCCTCGTCACCGACAATCTGTTCGGCGACGTGCTCTCGGACGTGGCGGCGATGCTCACCGGATCGCTCGGCATGCTGCCCTCCGCGTCGCTCGGTGCCGTCGATGCCAAGGGCAGCCGCAAGGCACTTTACGAGCCCGTTCACGGTTCCGCGCCGGACATCGCCGGCAAGGGCTACGCGAACCCGATCGCGATGATCGGCTCGCTCGCCATGTGCCTGCGCTACTCCTTCGGGCTCGGTGAAGCCGCCGACCTGCTGGATTCCGCCGTCACCCGCACCCTGGCCTCCGGCGCCCGTACCCGGGACATCGTCGCCGAGGGCACCACCCCGATCAGCACGTCCGAGATGGGCGACGCGATCATCCGCGAACTGAAGCACGCCGCCTGAGCGGCGCGCCCTCAACGCAAATGAAAACGGGCCCCGTGAGGGGCCCGTCGCATATCCAGCCCTGGGGCCGGATTTAGTAGGGGTTGCCGAAGCGCGAGACGTAGGAGGTCGGATCGATCGCGTCGACGGCCGAGAAATCGACGTTGCGGATCGCGCTCGAGCGGGCGCCAATGAACGGGCCGTTGGTGATGGGATCGGGCAGGATGCCGCCGCCGAAGCGATCGTTACGGCCGTAGGGCGGCGAATTCAGATAGCTCGCCGTGATGAAGTGCGGGTTCGTCGCCGGGTTGCCGACCGAACCGTTGTTCGCCTCGACCACGTTGCCGGCATCCAGCCAGCTGCGCGGACGGATGCGGATCGGCAGGGGCTGGCTGACGCGGTAGCCGGCCGGCGCATAGCGCCCCTGGGCCTCGGCGGCGGTGTTCGCGCCGACGGCTGCGAGAGTGAGAGCGCCCATCAGGGCAATCGAGACAGAGCGCATGACGCACCTTCGTTGAGACTGTGAGACTTTAGGCCGGTTTCCTTAAGAAACTCGGGGCCTCTGTATGAAGTGAAGACGTGCCAGAGCGGCCGAGGTTCCCGGATTATGGCCGCGCTTCGCGAGATCGCCGCAGTTTGGCCTCATTTTTTCGTGTG
>NZ_JAIEOF010000316.1 GCF_019750675.1 Methylobacterium sp. | reverse complement strand
GGCCGGCTCTACCCCTGCTACGAGACGCAAGAAGAACTGGAGCGGCGGCGCCGGCGCCAGCTCGGGCGCGGCCAGCCGCCGATCTACGACCGGGCGGCGTTGAGCCTGACGGAGGCCGAGCGCGCCGCGCTCGAAGCGGAGGGGCGCCAGCCCCATTGGCGCTTCAAGCTCGACGCGCGCACCGTGGCCTGGACCGACCTCGTGCGGGGCGAGGCCCATGTGGATTGCGCCTCGCTCTCCGACCCCGTCCTCATCCGCGCCGACGGCAGCTACCTCTACACCCTGCCCTCCGTGGTGGACGACGCCGAGATGGGCATCACCCACGTCATCCGGGGCGAGGACCACGTCACCAACACCGGCGTGCAGGTGCAGATCTTCGAGGCGTTGGCCGCCACGGTCCCGGTCTTCGGCCATCACAACCTTCTGACCACGGCGGACGGGGAGGGGCTCTCAAAGCGCCTCGGCCACCTCTCGCTCCGGGGCCTGCGCGAGGCCGGCTACGAGCCGGGCGCCGTGCGCTCGCTGGCGGTGCTCACGGGCTCGGCGGAATCGGTGCGCGCCGTGGCGGGGCTCGACGAACTGGCCGCCCTCGTCGATCTGGCGCAGATCTCGCGGGCGCCGGCGAAGTTCGACCCGCACGAGCTCGACGGGCTCAACGCCCGCCTCGTCCACGCCATGCCCTATGCCGAGGTGGCCGAGCGGCTGGCGGCCCTCGGCGTCGCGCCGGAGCGGGCCGAGGCGTTCTGGGCGGCGGTGCGGCCCAACCTTGCCAAGGTCTCGGAGGCCGGCGACTGGTGGCGCGTCGTCGCCGGGCCCGTGACCCCGGTTCTGCCCGATCCGGCCTTCATCGGGGCCGCCGGCGCCCTCCTGCCGGCCGCCCCTTGGGACGGGGAGACCTGGAAGGCCTGGACGAACGCCGTGAAGGCCGCCACGGGGGCCAAGGGCAAGGCGCTGTTCATGCCGCTGCGCCTCGCGATCACCGGCCTGGAGCACGGGCCGGACCTCGCCGGCCTGCTGCCGCTGATCGGCCGGGACGCGGTGGCCCGCCGGCTGGCCGGGGAGGGGTGAGGCGCGCGGGCCCCTTGCGGTCCACGCGCACCCGCCCCGCCGGCACGGGTGGCTGTCGCCGGCGGGACGCCGCGCCTATATGCGGACCCGACGCGTTTTAATCCCGAGCCCTGGACCCGAATGAACACCGACCCCGCCCCGGCGGCACCGGTCGCGGCCGCGCCGCCCGCGCGGCCCGGCCTGGTGGCCACCTATCGCCGCCTCTGGCCCTATCTCTGGCCCCATGGCCGGCCCGACCTGCAGCGGCGCGTCTTCCTCGCCTTCGGCCTGCTGATCGTCGCCAAGTTCGTCACCATGGTGACGCCCTTCACCTTCAAGTGGGCCACCGACGCCCTGGTGGCGATGACGGACGCGAAGCCCGGGGCCGCCATCCCCACCGGCCTGCTCGCCGCGCCGATGCTGCTGATCGGCCTCTACGGCCTCTCGCGCATCCTGATGGCGGGGCTGACGCAGGTGCGCGACGGCCTGTTCGCCAAGGTGGCGATGCACGCCGTGCGGCGCCTGGCGCTCCAGACCTTCGAGCACATGCACCGGCTGTCCTTGCGCTTCCACCTGGAGCGCAAGACCGGCGGCCTGACCCGCGTGCTGGAGCGCGGGCGCGGCGGCATCGAGGAATTGTCGCGCCTGATGGTGCTGACGCTGGTGCCCACCATCGTGGAGTTCCTGCTCGTCATCGGCGTGCTCGCCTACGAATTCGACTGGATCTACTCCGTGGTCGTCTTCGTGATGGTGGCCGCCTACCTCGCCTTCACCTGGAAGGCGACGCAGTGGCGCATCGAGATCCGCCGCCGGATGAACAACTCCGACACCGACGCCAACACCAAGGCGGTGGATTCGCTGCTCAACTTCGAGACCGTGAAGTACTTCGGCGCCGAACTCCGCGAGGCCGAGCGCTACGACGTCTCGATGGCGAAATACGAAAAGGCCTCGACGCAGACCTACGTGTCGCTCGCCGTCCTCAACGCCGGCCAGGCGGTGATCTTCACCATCGGCATGACCATCGTGATGTGGCTGGCGGCCACCGACATCATGGCCGGGCGCACCACGCTCGGCGGCTTCGTGCTGGTCAACACCATGCTGGTGCAGCTCTCGATGCCGCTCAACTTCATGGGCATGATCTACCGCGAGATCAAACAGGCGCTGATCGACATCGACGACATGTTCCAGATTCTGCACCGCAACCCGGAGATCGCGGACAAGCCGGACGCGCTGCCGCTCGCCGTCTCGGACGGCGTGGTGCGGTTCGAGAACGTGCGCTTCGCCTACGACCCGGCCCGGCCGATCCTGCGGGGCGTCAGCTTCGACGTGCCGGCGGGGCGTACGGTGGCCATCGTGGGCCCCTCGGGGGCGGGAAAATCCACCCTGTCGCGCCTGCTGTTCCGGTTCTACGAGCCGCAAGGTGGCCGCATCCTCCTCGACGGACAGGACATCGCCACGGTCCGGCAGGCGTCCTTGCGTGCCGCCATCGGCATGGTGCCGCAGGACACGGTGCTGTTCAACGACACCATCGGCTACAACATCCGCTACGGCCGCTGGGACGCCACCCCGGCGGAGGTCCGCGCCGCCGCGTCGCTCGCCCAGATCGACCGTTTCATCTCGGCCCTGCCGGAGGGCTACGACACGCCGGTGGGCGAGCGCGGCCTGAAGCTCTCGGGCGGCGAGAAGCAGCGCGTGGCCATCGCCCGCACCATCCTGAAGGGGCCGCCGATCCTCGTCCTCGACGAGGCGACCTCCGCCCTCGACTCGTTCACCGAGCGCGAGATCCAGGACGCCCTCGACACGGTGAGCCAGGGCCGCACCACGCTCGTCATCGCCCACCGCCTCTCCACGGTGGTGAACGCCGACGAGATCATCGTCCTCGACAAGGGCGTCATCGTCGAGCGCGGCGACCACGCCACCCTGCTGGAACAGGACGGCGTCTACGCCGCGATGTGGAGCCGCCAGCGCGAGGCCGATGCCGCCCTGGAGATCCTCCAGCGCAACGAGGACGTGGTGCCGGCCGCCAAGCGCCCGGCCACCGTGCCGGCCGAGTAACCCGCCGTACCGGGACGCACCGCGCAGGGCCACCCGGTTGCGACCGGACAGCGGTGGCGCAGAGGGGGGCGGAGGGAGGCGGAGGGAGCCCGGGGATCCGGGTTCCGCCGTGCTTCCGGCGGCGCAGGAGGCAACCCGAACGGGTCCGGCGACTTGATAGGCCGGGCGCGATGGCGCTCGCCAGAAGGGACGCCAGCCATGCCCGGAACCGAGATCCGCCTTGCCCTCGACGCGATCCCGATTGGGGGGATGACGGAGGGGGCGGCGGGGGACGAGAAGGTGCTGTTCGTGCGCGACACTTCCGGCGTGCGGGCGTTTCAGGCCAAGTGCCCGCATCTCGGGGCGCCGCTCGCCAAGGGCGAGATCTGCGGTGGACGCCTCTACTGCCCCTGGCACAAGGCCGCGTTCGCGCTGGCCGACGGAAGCCTGGAGGAGCCGCCGGCCCTCGATTCCCTGACGCGCTACCCGGTCCGCATCGAGGGGACCGACGCCGTCGCGACCCTCACGCCGGAGCCGGCGCCGACGAGGACGGCGGGCACGACCGTGGGGAGCGTGCTCATCGTCGGCTCGGGTGCCGCAGCCGTCGCCTGCGTGAAGACGCTGCGCCGCGAAGGCTATGACGGCCGCATCACCATGGTCGGTCGCGAAGCGCACCCGCCCTACGACCGGACCAAGCTCTCCAAGCAATTCCTGGCCAAGCCGACCCCGCCGGAGAAGGTGCTGATCGAGCCCGATTTCGACCCGATCAACGCGGTCGACCGCATCACCGCGGAGGTCGCCAGGGTCGATCCCGCGCGACGCGACATCACCCTGAAGGACGGCCGGACCTTGAGCGCGGACGCGATCCTCGTCGCCACCGGAAGCCGGGCGGTGGTGCCGGACTTCCCCGGCAAGGACCTCGGCGGGGTCTTCACCCTGCGCAGCCTCGACGACGCGCTCCGCGTGAGCGAGGCGGCCGGCGAGGGCGGGTCGGTCGTGGTGGTGGGCGCCGGCTTCATCGGCATGGAGGCCGCCGCGTTCCTCACGAAGCGCGGACTGTCCGTCACCGTGCTGGCGCGCGAGGAAACGCCCTTCGCCAAGCGCTTCGGCGAGGCGGTGGGCGCGGCGCTGAAGCGGTACCATGCCGGCAACGGCATCACCTTCGAGACCGGTTCCGTCGCCAGGATCGCCGGCACCGACCGCGTCGAAGCCGTCGAGACGGAGGATGGACGGCGCCTTCCGGCCGACATCGTTCTCGTCGGGGCGGGCGCCCGTCCGGAAACCGGCCTGATCGCGGATGTCGAGCCCGACGAGGCCGGCGGCCTCGTGGTCGCCGGCGACCTCAAGCTCGCGGAAGGCGTCTGGATCGCAGGCGATATCGCGGCCTTCCCCGAGAAGGCGAGCGGCGAGACCGCGCGGATCGAGCATTGGCGTCTCGCGCAGCAGCACGGCTCGCATGTGGCCCATGCCATCCTCGGCCGGAGCGGCGTGTTCGCGGGCGCTCCGTTTTTCTGGAGCAACCAGGGCGACAAGCGCCTCGATTATGGCGGATACGCCAAAGGGTTCGACCGGATCGTCATGCAGGGGGACCCGGCCGCCCTCGACTTCATCGCCTACTACGTCACGGGCGACCGGGTGACCGCCGCCTGCAGCATCGGTCGCAACGGTGCCTTCACGGCTTTCCTGCACCTGCTCGGCCTCGGGCGTTTGCCCCCGGCGGCCGAGATCGAGGCCGGGGCGGACCTGCCTGCCCTTGCGCGAGGGGCCGCCTAGGATCTGACCGGCGACCTCTCCTTCAGCCGCGCGTGTCGTCCTGCGTTCCCACCGCCGTGCCGTCGCTGGGCAGGACGAAGATCTGGCCCGGGTAGATCAGGTCGGGATTGCGGATCTGGGGCTGGTTGGCGTCGAAGATCACCGTGTAGCGGGTGCCCTTGCCGTAGATACGCCGGCTGATCTGCCAGAGGCTGTCGCCCCGGACAATCCGCGCGGTGCCGATCTCCGGCACGTAGACCGTCGGGGTACCGCGCGACGGGCCCGCCTCGGGCATCGGCCGCACCGCCCCCGCCGCCGGCCCTCCGATGGGGGTGGGCCCCTCGGTGGAAGGTGACGCACGGTTCGGCGGCACCGCCGGGTTTGTTGTCGCCGCCGGGTTCGGCGGCGCCATCGCCGCGAGGGCGCCGGGCGCGGCGGCCGG
>NZ_JAIEOF010000341.1 GCF_019750675.1 Methylobacterium sp. | reverse complement strand
CTCCGCCATCGCCCGGGTGCGGGGGGTGAAATCCGCCACGGCCTCCGCCCGCACGAGGTCGGGCCGCAGGGCCAGCATCAGGGCGGTCTCGATGCCGCCGCCATGGATGCCATGGCGGATCTCGTCCTCCGGGAACAGCCCTTGCGGGTAGCCGAACCGGCTCCAGGCCGTGGTCACCGCCACCATCCCGAGGGCGCGCAGGTCGCCCGCCACGAGGTCGATGAGCGCGCTGTTGCCCCCGTGCGCGGTGATGATCACGAGCTTGCCGCAGCCCGCCCGCAGGACATCCGCGCCGATCCCGGTCCAGGCCCGCAGGGCGGTCTCGGTGGAGAGGGTCAGGGTGCCGGGAAAGCCGTCGTGCTCGTCGGATTTGCCGATGGCCTGGACGGGCAGCAGCAGGACGTCGAGGTCGTCGGCCGGCAGCGCGGCCAGGCGGGCGAGGTAGCCCTCGGCGATGATCGTGTCGGTGGCCAGCGGCAGGTGCGGCCCGTGCTGCTCGATGGCCGCCACCGGCAGCACCGCGATGGTCCGCCCCATGTCGCGGGTCCGGAACGCCTCCGTCGTCAGTTCGGCCCAGGGGCGTATCGGCATCCGGTGGTGTCTCCCGCGCGGGCGGCCCACAGGCCGCGCGGGGCGGCCGGTTTCGGGCGGCATCGTATACCGATCCTTATCCCTAACCGTGATTTCAGGACAGGATCGACCGCGAGTGCCGACCCGCTACCCATGAGAACCGCGAAACACTGCGCCTCCTCCCCGGCGGCCCCGAATCCGGACGCGGCTGCGAGCCCGGACGACCTGCTGCGGGAGATCGCGCGCCTGAAAGCGATGCTCGACACCAATTCCGACTGGATCTGGGAGGTGGACGCACAGGGGCGCTACACCTACTCCTCCCGCCACGTGACGGCCCTGCTCGGCTACGAGCCGCACGAGATGCTGGGGCGCACGCCCTTCGACTTCATGCCCTCCGACGAGGCCGCGCGGATCGGTGCGATCTTCGGCGGCATCGTCGCCGAGAAGCGGGCCTTCGCGAACCTGATCAACCGGAACCGTCACCGGGACGGGGGGATCGTGGTGCTGGAGACGAGCGGCATCCCCCTGTTGGGAGAAGATGGCGCGCTGCTCGGCTACCGGGGCATCGACCGGGACGTCACCGCGCGGGATGCCGAGCACGCGCGCCTGCACGCGCTCGCGCGACGCGACGACCTCACGCAGCTCGGCAACCGCCTCGCCCTGCGCGAGCGGCTGATCGCATGGCTCGACGCCCCGGTGGCGGGGGCCGAATGCCTCGTGATCCTGCTGGATTTCGACCTGTTCAAGACCGTCAACGATACGCTCGGCCACAAGGCCGGCGACGTGCTGCTGGCCCAGGCCGCCCGGCGCCTCGACCGGGCGACGGCCGCGCAGGCCGCGCGGACCTTTCGCCTCGGAGGCGACGAGTTCGTGGTGGTGGCCGAGGTGGACGGCCCAACCGCGGAGCGGCGGGTGATCACGGCGATCCAGCAATGCTTCCTGGACCCGTTCGACCTCGACGGGAGCCTACTCTGCATCTCTGCGAGCCTCGGCATCGCGACCTGTCGCGATGCCGGGTCCTCGCCGGACCGGGAAACCCCGGAAACCGTGCTGGCTCGGGCGGACGCGGCCCTCTACCGCGCCAAGAACCAGCGCTCCCGGGACCGGACTGTCCAAGAACC
The DNA here is from genome assembly GCF_019750675.1 of Methylobacterium sp. GTDB lineage: Bacteria > Pseudomonadota > Alphaproteobacteria > Rhizobiales > Beijerinckiaceae > Methylobacterium. Next base: position 3,530 of record NZ_JAIEOF010000341.1, on the reverse strand, counting down.
GCCCCGAGAACCGCCGCCCCGGCCTCACGCGCCCCGGAAGGCCGGCGACGGGTCAGAGGGACTCAACGCCCGCGACGCATCAGCCAGCCGGCGCTGAAGGCGGCCAGCGCCACCAGCAGCAGCGTGGTGCCCTTGTTCTCCTGGGCGCGGGCGGCGACGACCCGGCCACGGCGCACGGCCACGCTCTGGTAGGTGCGGCCCCGCTCCTGCAGGTCCCCGGCGATGGCACGGCCGCGATGACGGGCCTCGTCGACGAGGTGCGCGCCGTCGCGCTGCAGGTCGTCGGCCGTGTCGCGGGCGCGGCCATAGGCGTATTGCACGGCTCCGGCCGCCTGATCGAACGCGCCCTCGGCCTGCGGGCGGACCCGCCCGGTCACGGCGCCGATGGCGGAACGGCCACGGCCCCGGATGTTGCGGATGCCGCCCTCGATCTGGTCCCTGTTCATCGTCGCGAATCCTTATCCAACGAGAGTTCCCGGTCCGGCCGAGCCACGCCGGGCGCGATCACCGGGCGCGCCTCGACGCGGACGATTCCGTTTTGCGCACCGGTCGGCCCCTCGGGGTCGCGGCGCGCAGGGTTAGGGCCGGATCAGATCTTCTTGATGGCGTCGGCCGCGCTGTGGGCCGCGCCCTTGATGCCGTCCTTGGCGTCGCCGACGGTCTTCTGGGCCTCGCCCTTCAACTCCTGGGCCTTGCCCTCGGCCTGCAGCTTCTCGTTGCCAGTGGCCGAACCGATGCCCTGCTTGATATTGCCGACGGCCTCGTTGGCCAGACCCTTGATCTTGTCCGTCGTGCTGCTCATCAGAACGCTCCGTGAAGCTGGTATCCATCGAAATCCCGGTCGCCGCATGCGACCGGTCGGTTTCGGACAAGCGGAACGGTGAAATCCGGCGATTGTTCCCTTTCCGACACTTCTCCGGAATGACGAGCGCGTGACGAACGCAGCCAGGACGCCGTCCGCATGTTGCGCTGCAAAGATCCTTTGCGAGCGGTGCAAGAAAATCTTGTCGGTTTTCCTGAGCGTGTTCAGCAGCTCAAATTTTTTATCGGCTTAACCCAAAAATTTTGCGGCAAACCCGAAGGCTTCCCCGAGTTCTCGCGCCTTGAATTCAAAATAATTGCCGATAAAACCGATCGCCATAAACAAGAGTTGAGCCGAGGAAGACGCCCATGACTGCGCGCATTGCGCCCGCCGAAGCCGGTCCGCGCCTGACCGCGACCGCCGGCGTGGATTCGCCGCCGCTCGGCCGCTGGGGCCAGCTCATCCTGGGCGTGCTCTGCATGTCGATGATCGCCAACCTCCAATACGGCTGGACGCTGTTCGTCGATCCGATCCAACAGAAGTTCGGCTGGGAGCGCACCGCCATCCAGTGGGCCTTCACGATCTTCGTGGTGATGGAGACCTGGCTGGTGCCGGTGGAGGGCTGGTTCGTCGACAAGTACGGCCCGCGCCTCGTCACCATCTTCGGCGGTGCGCTGTGCGCCCTCGGCTGGGTGATGAATTCCTACGCCGACACCCTGACGATGCTGTACGCGGCCGCCGCCATCAGCGGCATCGGCGCGGGCGCGGTCTACGGCACCTGCGTGGGCAACGCCCTGAAGTGGTTCCCCGACCGGCGCGGCTTCGCCGCCGGCCTCACCGCCGCCGGCTTCGGCGCGGGCTCGGCGCTGACCGTGATCCCGATCGCCAACATGATCCGCGATTCCGGCTACCAGCACACCTTCCTGGTGTTCGGCCTCGGCCAAGGCCTCATCGTCATGCTGGCCGCGCTGCTCCTCGTGTCGCCGAGCACCGCCTTCAAGGACCGCATGCTCGCCGGCCGGACGCAAACCGTGAACATCGTCACCCGGCGCCAGTACTCCACCGCCGAGATGGTGCGCACGCCGGTCTTCTGGCTGCTCTACCTCATGTTCGTGATGATGGCGGCCGGCGGCCTGATGGCGGCGGCCTCGCTGGCCCCCATCGCCAAGGACTTCCAGGTGGCGGGCGTGCCCGTCTCGCTGATGGGCCTGACCCTGCCGGCGCTGACCTTCGCGCTGACCATCGACCGGGTCCTCAACGGTGTCACGCGGCCCTTCTTCGGCTGGGTCTCGGACAAGATCGGCCGCGAGAACACCATGGTCATCGCCTTCCTGATCGAGGGCGCCGGCATCCTGGCGCTCGGCATGTTCGCCCATATCCCGATGGCCTTCGTGCTGCTCACCGGCCTCGTGTTCTTCGCCTGGGGCGAGATCTACTCGCTGTTCCCCGCCACTTGCAGCGACACCTACGGCGACAAGAACGCGGCGGCCAATGCGGGCCTGCTCTACACCGCCAAGGGCACGGCCGCCCTGCTGCTGCCGATCCTGCTAACCATCCAGGCCAAGACCGGCACCTGGCAGACGGTGTTCTACGTCGCCTCCGGCATGGCGTTCCTGGCCGGTTTCCTCGCGCTCTTCGTGTTGAAGCCGATGCGCGCCCGCTTCATCGCCCGGAGCTGACGCGCGATGGCCCGCTGGATCCGTTACCTCCACGACGGCGCGGGCGGCTTCGGCCGCCTCGACGGAGAAACCATCGCGGTCCACGAAGGGGATCTCTTCGCGGACCCGGTGCCGACCGGCGCGACCCTGCCGCTGGCGCAGGTCACCCTCGACCTGCCGTGCCGGCCCTCGAAATACATCGCCCTGTGGAACAACTTCCACGCCTCGGCGGAGAAGCAGGGCCTGACCCGGCCGGAGGTGCCGCTCTACTTCGTCAAGCCCGCGAGCTGCTACCTCGCCGGCGGGCAGACGATCACCGCGCCGGAGGGCGCCGGCCGCCTCCTGTTCGAGGGCGAACTCGGGATCGTGATCGGGAAGCGCGGCCGCGACCTGACCCCGGAGACGGCGGCCGCCCACATCTTCGGCTACACTTGCGTGAACGACGTCACCGCGCTGGAGGCCCTGAAGGCCGATCCGAGCTTCATGCACTGGACCCGCTCGAAGGGTCATGACGGCTTCGGCCCCTTCGGCCCGGTGATCGCGACCGACATTGACCCCTGGGCCCTGGAAGTGGCGGTGCGGGTCAACGGGCGGGAGCGCCAGCGCTATCCCCTGTCCGACATGATGCGCCGCCCCGCCGAACTGGTGGCCGAGCTCTCGCGGGACATGACCCTGGAGCCCGGCGACCTCATCGCCTGCGGCACCTCGCTGGGGTCCGGGCCGATCCCCAAGGGTGCCACGGTCGAGGTGGAGATCGCCGGCATCGGCGTGTTGTCGAACGGGTTTTCGTGAGACACCCGTACCCCCGGACCCGGACGTGACCAGGACAGGTTTTTCGAGGACATCCACATGAGCATCGCGATCGTCGGCGCCGGCGCCATCGGAGGATTCTTGGGCGTGCGCCTCGCCCATGCGGGCGAGGACGTCACCTTCATCGCGCGTGGGCCCAACCTGGAGGCCATCCAGGCCAACGGCATGCGGCTGATCGAGGAGGACGGCTCCGAGATCCACGTGACCAACCTCAAGGCCACCAAGTCCATGGCCGAGGCGGGACCGCACGACATCGTGCT
>NZ_JAIEOF010000319.1 GCF_019750675.1 Methylobacterium sp. | reverse complement strand
CCGAAAAGGTTCCGCACAACTCGAGGACACTGAAGGAAGTCGGCTTCCACCGCTTCCGGTCGCCTTGAGAAGATACTGGATGACATCGCAATCAGGATCTGATGCCCCGTCCCCAGCCCTGAACGCCCACGCGCCCCTGCTCGCGCCCTCGATCCAACGCTCCCTCGGCCAGCACCTGCGCGCGGCCTACGCTTCCCTGGAGGACGCACAGCCCGACCGCTTCGCCGTCCTGATCGCCCGCCTGGAGGCGGTGCTGGCAGCCCGGGGCGAGACCCTCACGGCGGAGGTCCGCCAGGGCCTGCAGGACCACGCGCCGGGCCTGCGCAAGTACGCCCTGTCCCTGACCCGCGACGCCGCCCGCGCCGACGACCTCGTGCAGGACACGATGCTGCGGGCCTGGATGTACCGCGAGAGCTTCACGCCCGGCACCAACGTCTGCGGCTGGCTCACCATCATCATGCGCAACACGTTCTACTCGGGCCAGCGCAAGCGCGTGCACGAGGTCGAGGACAGCGACGGAAGCTACGCCGCGCAACTGGTGACCCTGCCGGCGCAGGGCGCGGTGCTCGACCTGGAAGACGTGAACGCGGCCATCGGCCGGTTGTCGGACACCCTGCGCCAGGCCCTCACCCTCGTGGCCATCGACAACATGACCTACGACGAGGCGGCGACCGTCATGGGCTGCAAGATCGGCACGGTGAAGAGCCGGGTCTGGCGGGCCCGCGAGAGCCTGGCCGCCCTCGTCGGCTACTCGGCCGACGAGATCGGGCCCGACCGCCTCGCGAACGCCGTCCTCGGGGAAGCGCGCCTGCAGGCGCGGGCCTGACGGGGCGCCTCCGTCCGTCGCAGGTCTTGGACGCAGGATCTTGGACGCGAGGTCTTGGACGCAGGACCGGTGACTGCCTTTGCGAGTTCCGCTTAGAGCAGCGTTCCGCGCAGGATCAGCATCGCCACCGAGAAGTAGATGACGAGCCCCGTGACGTCGACGAGGGTCGCCACGAAGGGGGCCGAGGCGGTGGCGGGGTCGAAGCCGAGGCGCTGCAGCAGGAACGGCAGCATCGAGCCGGTGAGCGAGCCGAAGGTGACGATGCCCACCAGCGCCGCGCCGACGGTCGCCGCCACCAGGGGCCAGTGCATGCCGTAATCGTAGAGTCCGGTCTTCTGCCAGACCACGATGCGCACGATGCCGATCGCGCCCAGAATCGTCCCGAGCACCAGGCCGGTGGGGAGTTCCCGCAGGGCCACCCGCCACCAGTCGCGCAGGCGTACCTCGTGCAGCGCCAGGGCGCGGATGAGGAGCGAGGTGGCCTGGCTGCCGGAATTGCCGCCGGAACTCATGATCAGCGGGATGAACAGGGTCAGCACGATGGCCTTCTCGAGTTCACCCTCGAAGCCCTGCATGGCGGTCGCGGTCATCATCTCGCCGAGGAACAGGGCGCAGAGCCAGCCCGCCCGCTTGCGGATCATCGTTCCGAAGCGGATGTCCATGTAGGGATCGGGCAACGCCTCCATGCCGCCGAAGCGCTGCACGTCCTGCGTCTGCTTCTCGACCATGGCGTCGATCATGTCGTCCACGGTGACGATGCCGATGAGGTGGCCGACCGCGTCGATGACCGGGAGCGCCAGGAGGTCGTATTTCGAGATCAGGCGGGCCGCCTCCTCGCGGCTCGCGGTGGGCGAGACCGCGAGCGGGCGCCGGTTCGGCGCGACCGAGAGCACATTGTCCTCCGGCTGGCCCGTGATCAGCCGGCGCAGGGGCACCGCCTTGGTCAGCGCGCGGGTGCGCGGGTCGAGAACGAAGATCGCGTAGATGGTCTCCCGCGTCTTCTCCACCTGCCGGACGTGGTCGAGGGTCTGGCGGACCGTCCAGTTGCCTGGCACGGCGACGAATTCGGTCGTCATCAGCGAGCCCACGGTCTCCTCGCCGTAGGTGCTGAGCCGGTCCACGGCGCCCCGCGTCTCCGCGTCGAGGCGGGCGCGCAGGTCCGAGCGCCCCGGCTCCTCGATCTCGCGGAAGATGTCGGTGATCCGGTCGGCCGACATGCCAGACAGGAATGAGGCGACCCGGTCGCGCGGCAGCATCTCGATGATGTCGGCGGCGCTGTCGAGTTCGGGCTGATCGAGAACCTCGATCGCCCGCTCCTGGGACAAGCCGAGCAGGATCGCGGCGGCGACCTCGGGGGCCTCTTCGTTCAGGGCCTCGACGATGTCGGGGGCGCGCTCGTCCGACAGGCGCGCGGCGAGCACCGCCGGATCGATGCCGGAGGGGAAGGGGGCGATCTCGTTCATGGGCTCACCTCGGCTTGGTGGCGCGATCCTGGCCGCACCTCGCCGGAGCGGGCCGGTCCGCGCCGGCCGCCGCGCGGGGCCCCGGGAGGGCCTTCAGCGTCGGGAGACGGGAGCGGATGCGGCCGCGCAGGGCGCGGGCGATTGGTCTGGCGATCGGTCTGGACTGTCGCTGGGCATGGGGTTCGTCGATGGGGAGCCGGGACGCGCACCGGCCCGTGAATCACGGGCGGTGGCGCTCGGCGGCGCGTGAGTGCGCCTCGTCGCCCGCCTGCGTCAAGCCCGAAACGAAGGGGGCGAACGCTTCAGGACGGGAACGCGGTGCCCGCCCGGCCTGACGCGCCGGATCCCGCCCGAGACGTCACGCGCGACCCGCACGGGGATCGAGCCGCCAAGAACCGTGGGGGGGCCTTCGCCGGGGCCTCGGAATCCCGACGCGCCGGTACACGGATCGGGCCTCGTACCGGGGAGGTCCGCAAGCGCGCTTTGCCGGTGCCGACGCCCGATCAGGCCAGGGGGGGCGCACGGGGATGGTCGGGCTTCACCTTCCGAACCCGGGGTAACGGCACCATATGTCTGATTGCGGAGCGATTTTCGCGCCCGCGGGGCCGGCCGTGCGGGCGTCGGCGCCGATCCTATGAGAAATATAAGTGTAGTGCCCACTTGTATTGCGCCCAACATAACGGCATATCAGGGGCGTCGAACACGAAGGAGTTCCCCCATGAAGTGGTCCGCCCCCGTCGTCCAGGAAGTCTGCGTCGGCATGGAAGTCACCAGCTACGAGTCGGCCGAGATCGATCCCTTCAACTAAGGGCACTGCCCTCGGCTGAACCTGCCCGATCCGTGTGGATCAGGCTCTAACCCGCCAAAACTGGAGAAACGTCATGAAGTGGTCCGCCCCCATCGTCCAGGAAATCTGCGTCGGCATGGAAGTCACCAGCTACGAGTCCGCCGAGATCGATACCTTCAACTGAGGGTGATCGCGGGCGCCGCGCACGGGGCCTGCTGATCCAAGAGGGGCGTCATCCGAAAGGGTGGCGCCCCTTTTGTTCGTGGGGTCCTCAGAGCGCCAGCCCGAGCTGGCGCGGTTCCGATGCCGGCCCGTGCTCCAGGCCCGAGAGGGAGACGCCGAGGAGGCGCACGCTGCGCCGAAGCGGGAACGCCTCCCGCAGGAGCGCCAGCACGATTCGCTCCAGATCGTCCCGACCCGACACGAAGCCCGGCAGGGAGCGCGCCCGGGTGATCTGCTCGAAATCCGCGAACTTCACCTTCAGGGTCACGGTCCGGGCCCGCACCTCCTTGGCGCCGGCGGCGCCCCAGACCTTGTCGAGAATCGGCGCGAGGCGGCCGGCGAGCACGGTGTAGTCGGCCGAATCCTCCGAGAAGGTGTTCTCCGTGCCGATGGACTTCCGGATCCGGTTGACGCGCACCGGGCGCTCGTCGATGCCGCGCGCAACCCCATAATAGTAGGGCGCCGAGGCGCCGAACCGTGCCACGAGATCGTCGAGGCTCAGGGCCCGCAGGTCGCGGCCGGTGAGGATGCCGAGCGCCTTCATCCGCGCCTCCGTCACCGGCCCGACCCCGTGGAAGCGCCCGATCGGCAGATCCTCCACGAAGGCCGGCCCCATGGCGGGCGTGATCACGAAGAGCGCATCCGGCTTTCGGAAGTCCGAGGCGACCTTGGCCAGGAACTTGTTGTAGGAGACGCCGGCCGAGGCCACGAGCCCGGTCCGCTCGCGGATCGCGGCCCGGATCGCGCGGGCCACCTCCGTGGCGGTGGGCAGTCCCTGCCGGTTCCGCGTCACGTCGAGATAGGCCTCGTCGAGGGCGACGGGTTCGATGAGGTCGGTGTGCTCGGCGAAGACCGCCCGGATCTGCTCCGAGATCGCCCGGTAGACGTCGAAGCGCGGCTTGACGAAGACGAGGTCCGGGCACAGCCGCCGCGCGGTGACCGAGGGCATGGCCGAGCGCACCCCGAACACCCGCGCCTCGTAGCTCGCCGCCGCCACCACGCCGCGCTCGCGCGAGCCGCCCACCGCCACGGGGCGCCCGCGCAGCTCCGGAGCGTCGCGCTGCTCCACGGAGGCGTAGAACGCGTCCATGTCGATGTGGATGATCTTGCGGGTCGTTTCCCCACCGTCCGGCTGCATCGCGGACATGCCTCCTCGCCCTGATCCGGCATTCGTTCGTGGTCTGTTCGCACAATCCCGGTTCGTGTCCGGGAATCAAGCCCGCCCCGCGCATGATCCACCGTCGAACCGTCCGTCGGCCAGGGGGCTCGCCGCGGCGCCGCTCCTGCCGCATAAGGCGGCCGAGACATCGCGGCCCAGCCTCCGCGAATCGCCCGAGGACCGCGCCGTGAACGTCACCCAGATCACCCATCACGACCTCGACGGCTACGGCGCCTCAACGGTGGTCGGCCAGTTCGTCGACGTGTCGCGGATCGTGCACGTGCCGCGCTACTCGGATGTCGGCCCCGTGGTCGAGGCCGAGCTGAAGCGCCTCGGCAAGGCCCGCGAGCCGGAGATGATCGTGATGACCGATCTCGGCCTGGAGGCCGTGGCGGTGACGTTCATCAAGAGCTTCGCCGCCCTGAACCGCCGCCGCGACGCGGCCGCCCGCCACCGCCTGATCGTGCTCGACCACCACGCCTCGTCCGTGGACCAGCTCCGTGACGGCAAGCTCGAACCCCGCGTCGACCCCGAGGCGCCGAATGTGAAGCGCTTCGACCTCGAGGATCCCGACATCGTCGTGCTCATCGACGAGACCCGCTGCGCTACGCGGCTGGCCTACGAGCACCGGGCGCTCTACGCCACCGGCGAAGCCGGCACCCGCG
>NZ_JAIEOF010000343.1 GCF_019750675.1 Methylobacterium sp. | reverse complement strand
CAGACCATGGCGCCGACGGTGATGAAGGCGGGGGTGCCGAGGTCCATGAAACGGGGGGCGAGCTGCGTCGCGAAGGCGGCGACGATCAGCGCCACGGCGATGCGGGCGGCGGCGCGCTCGATGCCGCGGGTGAGCTTCTCGATGCCCTTGAGCTCGATCTCGACGGTGACCCGGCCCTGCTTCAGGCGCACCAGCATGAGGTGGATCAGGGTCGGCAGCTCGGAGGCCGCGCCGAACAGGCCCGCGCCCACCGCCTCGACCTTGCGGGTCAACCCCTTGATCGAGAACTGCGAGGCGAGCTTGCGCCTCACGGTCGGGCCGGCGGCGGAGAACAGGTCGAAGCCGGGATCGAGCTGGCGCATCACGCCGTCGGCCGTCACCAACCCCTTGAACAGGATGGCGAGATCGGTGGGCATGGCCAGATCGTTCTCGCGCGCCATGGTCATGAAGTCGGTCAGCAGCGCGCCGAAATCCAGCGAGGCGCCGGTGTGGCGGGCCACGAAGGCCTGGGAGGAGGCCTCGAGCTTGGTGAGGTCCGGGTTGCTCGATCCGCTCCAGTCGAGGAGCACCGCCATCAGCCCGTCGGAATCCTCCTTGAGCATGGCGCCGATCAGCATCAAGAGTTGCGTGCGCCGGCGCTGCGACAGCCGCCCGATGATGCCGAAATCGATGAAGCCGATCCGGTTGCCCGGCATGATCAGCATGTTGCCCGGATGCGGGTCGGCGTGGAACACGCCCTCGATGAGCGCCATCTGCAGGAAGGCGTCCGTGCCCTTCTGGGCGAGCAGCACCTTGTCGTAACCGGCCGCATCCAGCCGAGCATGGTCGTTGGGCGGAATGCCGTGCACGAATTCCTGCACGAGCACGCGTTCCGAGGTCCATTCCCAGTGGATCTTGGGCACCACGATGTCGTCGCGGTCGGCGAAGATCGCCGCGATGGTCTCGCAGTTGCGGGCCTCGTTGATGAGGTCGAGCTCGCCGTAGAGGCCGCTGGCGAGGTGGCGCATCTGTTCCTGGGGCTGGTAGCGCCCGAATTCCGGCCACTCGTCCACGACGATGCGGGTGGCATGGCCCATCAGGCGCAGGTCCGCCTCGATGGTCTTGCGGAGCCCTGGCCGCAGCACCTTCACCACCACCTCCTCGCCGGTCAGAAGGCGGGCGCGGTAGACCTGCGCGATGGAGGCGGCCGCCAGCGGCGTGGTGTCGAACTCGGCGAAGATCTCCGAGGCCGGGCCGCCGAGATCCTCCTCCAGCTGGGGCCGGATGCGCTCCCAGGGAATCGGCGAGACCTGGCTGTGGAGCTTCTCCAGCTCCTCGGTCCATTCCGGGGTGAGGAGGTCGGGCCGGCTCGCGAGGATCTGGCCGAGCTTGACGAAGGTCGGCCCCAGGGTCTCGATGGCGCGCCGCACCCGCTGGGGCTGCGACAGGCGGGCGATGTCCACCTGCGGCGTCCGGCGCTTGGCCAGCCGCGCCACCTGGGCGAGGCCGAGGCGCTCGACGACCTTGGTCACGCCGAAGCCGATGAGGACGGACGCGATCTCCCCGAGGCGCTGCCGGTCCCGTGCGGCGACGAAGGCGGTTTTCAGCATGTGTACGCGAGACCCGGGGCGGGGGAGGGGAGGCCGTCCGCGACGGACGGCCGAATGGTGGTTAAGGCTCCACTAGTCCCGTGGCGAGGCCGAAGTTTGACCGTGGGACCGCCGGGGACGCGACGGATTCGCGCCCGCACCGATCTCGGGCTAGACAGGCGGCATCCCGCGCCGCCGCGGCGCCATCCCCGCGAGACCCCCGATGCCAGGCACGCCCCGCGCCGGAATAGTTCCGGTGACCCCCTTCCAGCAGAACTGCACCCTGATCTGGTCGGACGAGACCAAGGTCGGCGCCGTGGTCGACCCGGGCGGCGACCTGGAGCGCATCGAGGCGGCGATCGCCGGTCAGGGCATCACCATCGAGAAGATCCTGCTCACCCACGGCCACATCGACCATGCGGGCGGCGCGGCGGAGCTGCGGGACCGGCTCGGCGTGCCGATCGAGGGTCCGCACGAGGCCGACCGCTACCTCCTCGACAGCCTGCCGGAAACGGGCGCCAATTACGGCCTCGACGGCGCGCGCGCGGTGACGCCGGACCGCTGGCTCGCGGACGGCGACGTGGTCGAGGTGGGGGGCTTGGCCTTCGACATCCTGCACGCCCCCGGCCACTCCCCCGGCAGCGTGGTGTTCATGAGCCGCGACGCACGCTTCGCCCTGGTGGGCGACGTGGTGTTCAAGGGCTCGGTCGGCCGCACGGACCTGCCCGGCGGCAGCCACGAGCAGCTGATCCGGGCGATCAAGGACCGGGTACTGCCGCTCGGCGACGACGTGGCCTTCATCCCCGGCCACGGCCCGACCAGCACGCTGGGCGAAGAGCGCCTGACCAACCCGTTCCTGCAGGATTGAGGCGGGCCGGGCCGCCCCTGGCGGACCGGCCGCGCGCCCTTGACCTTTGGTTAAAGCGGCGCGCGCATCATGACGGCGTTTCGGGGCCCCGGCGGGCCCGGAAACGATGCATTCCCAATGCGAAACGCCTATATTGGGTGAATCAAGAAGAAACGCAGGCGCGCGGGGGTCCGGCCCGGGCCGACGAGCCCAGCCCGAGCGCCCGCCTGCCCGAGGAAGTTCATGTCCGACAGCTCCCACAAACTCGCGGCCGATGCCTACGGCGCGGAATCCATCCGGGTCCTCAAGGGGCTCGACGCCGTGCGCAAGCGCCCCGGCATGTATATCGGCGACACCGACGACGGCTCGGGCCTGCACCACATGGTCTACGAGGTGGTCGACAACGCCATCGACGAGGCGCTCGCGGGCCACGCGGACCTCGTCACCGTCACCCTGAACGCCGACGGCTCGGTCACGGTCTCCGACAACGGCCGCGGCATCCCCACCGACATCCACAAGGAGGAGGGGGTCTCGGCGGCCGAGGTCATCATGACCCAGCTGCACGCGGGCGGTAAGTTCGACCAGAACTCCTACAAGGTCTCCGGCGGCCTGCACGGCGTTGGCGTCTCGGTGGTCAACGCCCTCTCGCAGTGGCTCCGCCTGCGCATCTGGCGCAACGGCAAGGAGCACGCGATGGAGTTCCGCCACGGTGACGCGGTCTCGCCGCTGATCATCGTCGGCGACGGCAACGGCCGGCGCGGCACGGAGGTGTCGTTCCTGCCCTCCACCGAGACCTTCACGATGATCGAGTTCGACTACGCGACGCTGGAGAAGCGCCTGCGCGAACTCGCCTTCCTCAATTCCGGCGTGCGCATCGTTCTCACCGATGCGCGCCACGCCGAGCACAAGCGCGAGGAGCTGTTCTACGAAGGCGGCATCGAGGCCTTCGTGCGTTACCTCGACCGCTCGCGCAAACCCATCGACGGCATGCAGAAGCCCGTGATGGTGCGGGCCGAGCGCGACAACATCCGCGTCGAGGTGGCGCTCTGGTGGAACGACTCGTTCAACGAGACCGTGCTGCCCTTCACCAACAACATCCCGCAGCGCGACGGCGGCACCCACATGGCGGGGTTCCGCGCCGCGCTCACCCGCCAGATCACCGGCTATTCCGAGTCGTCGGGCATCGCCAAGCGCGAAAAGATCTCGCTGACCGGCGAGGATTGCCGCGAGGGCCTCACCGCCGTCATCTCGGTGCAGGTGCCGGACCCGAAATTCTCCTCGCAGACCAAGGACAAGCTCGTCTCCTCGGAGGTGCGCCCGGCCGTGGAGAACGTCCTCAACGAGGGGCTCTCGAACTGGCTCGAGGAGAACCCGGCGCTGGCCCGCTCGGTGATGGCCAAGGTCATCATGGCAGCCTCGGCCCGCGAGGCGGCCCGCAAGGCCCGCGAGACCGTGACCCGCAAGGGCGTGCTCGATATCGCCTCCTTGCCCGGCAAACTCGCCGACTGCCAGGAGCGCGACCCGTCGAAATGCGAGATCCTGCTGGTGGAGGGCGATTCCGCCGGCGGTTCGGCCAAGCAAGGCCGCGACCGCACCTTCCAGGCGGTGCTCCCCCTGCGCGGCAAGATCCTCAACGTCGAGCGCGTGCGCGCCGACCGGATGCTGTCCTCGGCCGAGATCGGCACGCTGATCACGGCGCTGGGCGCCGGCATTGGCCGCTCCTCCACGGACCGCGAGGGCTTCAATCCCGAGAAGCTGCGCTACCACCGCATCATCATCATGACGGATGCCGACGTCGACGGCTCGCACATCCGCACCCTGCTGCTGACGTTCTTCTTCCGGCAGATGCCGGAGGTGATCGAGCGCGGGCACCTCTACATCGCCCAGCCGCCCCTCTACAAAGCCGCCAAGGGCAAGTCGGCGATCTACCTTAAGGACGAGCGCGCGCTCGAGGACTACCTCATCGACGCGGGCGTGGACGGAGCCGTGCTGCGGCTGGCCTCCGGCACCGAGTTCGGCGGCGCGCAGCTCAAATCCCTGGTCGAGGAGGCCCGCCAGTTCCGCGGACTGATGCAGGCGCTCCACACCCGCTACGACCGCGCCGTGGTGGAGCAGGCGCTGATCGCCGGCGCCTTCCGGATCAACGTCGACGAGAATCAGGCCGAGGCCGAGGTGCTGGCCCAGGAGACCGCCCGGCGCATGGACCGGATCGCGGACGACATCGAGCGCGGCTGGGAGGGCTCGGCCGCGGAGGGCGGCTACGTCCTCAGCCGGACCCTGCGCGGCGTGCGCCAGGTGGCGACCCTCGACGCCGCGCTGCTGGCCTCGCAGGAGGCGCGCCGCCTCGCCGACCGGGCCGAGGCCCTGCGCGAGATCTACGACGAGCCCGTCGCTTACGCGCGCAAGGGCGACGAGACGGTCCTGCACGGCCCGGTCGGCCTGTTCGAGGCGGTGATGGCCTTCGGCCGCAAGGGCCTGCAGCTCCAGCGCTACAAGGGCCTGGGCGAGATGACCGCCCAGCAACTCTGGGAGACCACCCTCGACCGCGACGTGCGCTCGCTCCTCCAGGTGAAGGTGAAGGACACCCAGGACGCCGACGACCTGTTCGTGAAGCTGATGGGCGACGTGGTGGAACCCCGCCGCGAGTTCATCCAGGACAACGCGCTCAGCGTCGCCAACCTCGATGTCTGATCGCACCGG
>NZ_JAIEOF010000005.1 GCF_019750675.1 Methylobacterium sp. | reverse complement strand
GCGCGGAGGCCGCCGGGCGACAGGGGGCGTGGGTGGCGGGCGCCCGGGCGGCGGCGGTGGCGCGGGCCGCCTCGGCAGCGGTGAAGGCCTTCGCGGATGCCCGCTGCGCCGCGGAGGTGGCCGAAGGGGCCGGCCCGTTCGTACCCGGGACCTGGGCCATGGCCGCCGCGATCCTGGACGAGGCCCTCGATCTCGGGGGCGGAACGGGCGCGATCGACGTCGCCCTGGCGCGGGAGCGGCTCGAGACCGCGCGGTCCGGGGCGCCCTGAGCGCTCAGGCCTCGGCAGGCAGCGCGGCGGGGTCGAACGCCACCGTCTGACAATTGTCGAGCCAGGTCCCGGTCAGGTGGAAGAAGAACGTCCCGTGGCCGACCACCGCGATGCTGCGCTCGGGCCGCGCCAGCAGCCAATCGCGAAAACCGCGCACGCGGTCATCGAAGAGATGGCGCGGCTCGATGTGCACCCCGCTCGCATCGGGCTCGCCCTCCGCATGCCACCAGATCTCCGGCAGGTGGTCGACGGCGACGTCGGGAAACTCGGCCGCCAGGATCGAGGCCGCCCGGCCGACGTCGCAGCTGCTCTCCTGGCACTCCCGGTGCAGCACCTCGACGAGAATGCGCGGCCGGCTCGGATGGTCGCCGAAGATGCCCTTCGTGGTCTGGATCGCCCGGGTCAGGGGCGAGGTCACCACGAGGTCGAAGGGGATGTCGTGCAGGGCGGCCCGCGCCGCCTGGACCTGGGTGAGACCCCGTTCGGTGAGCCGGGCATCCACGTGGCCGGGATCGCGGCCGGTCAGGCGATGAGCGGCGTTGAAGGTCGATTCGCCGTGGCGGACACAGACGATGCGAGAGGGAGCCATACCGATCCGGTCTTGATGGGAGTCTGATGGGAAGGGGTCGTGCGGGCACGCGCGCCCCGTCCGATAACCCGGGAGGACGGCCATCGTTGCCCCGTCATCCGGTGGCGCCGATGGCCGCGACAACGAAAAAGGCCCGGTTTCCCGGGCCTCATGCGCATCCAGTCTCGTGCAGTCTCGTGACGGGGCCGTTCAGGCCTTGCGGGCCACCGGACCGCGCCGGCGCAGGCGCACGATGACCTCGACACCGGCGATCTCCATGCCCTCGGGGGCTTCGGGGAGCGAATCGACGGTGATGCCGCAATCGGGCATGTCCAGCACCTGTCCCTCGTCCTCGAGGAAGAAGTGGTGGTGCTCGCTGGGGTTGGTGTCGAAATACGCCTTCGAGCCGTCCAGGGCGAGCTGGCGGAGCAGGCCGGCCTCGGTGAACTGGTGCAGCGTGTTGTAGACGGTCGCCAGCGAGACCGGGACCTTGGCCCGCATCGCCTCGTCGTAGAGCATTTCCGCCGTGAGGTGGCGGTCGCCGCGCCCGAACAGCAGCCAGCCCAGGGACAGGCGCTGACGCGTCGGACGCAGGCCCGCGCGGCGCAGGCGGTCGCGCAGATCCGACAACGGGCAACCGCGGCGGCCGGCGGCCGCATCGCCGGCGGGGACGGAGGCCCGCGCGTTCAGCACGGCCTGCAGGGGCAGAAGGTTCGACATTGGGCTGATGAACATCCCACGCAAAGAAACAGGACTTGAAGACACAGGTATACGGAACCGGCCGCCCGACCGCAACCCGAGCGGTATGCACGCAGGGCGGGCCCGATGCCGGCCGGGCGGTCCGGACGGCGGCGTCCATGCCGGCACGATCCTGTCGCGGGGCACCCCTGCGGCGAGGCCTCCGTGCTTCGAGGCGTCGGTGCTTCGAGGCGTCGGTGCTTTGAGGCTCCCTGGCCCTGTGTTAACGAGGCGCCGAATTCGCGCCGTGCGTTCGGTGGGAGCGGCCCGGGCCGGTCCCGGCCGAGACACGGCCACATCTGCCGGAACGTGGCTAGCCCCGCCCCGGCATCACACATCGAGGACCGATCCGCGCATCATGGCTTCCGATCCGAACGCCCCGTCGACCACCGTGCCCCAGCGGGCCTCGCAGTATTCCTATGAGGAACTGCTCGCCTGCGGACGTGGCGAGCTGTTCGGCGCCGGAAACGCGCAGCTGCCGCTGCCGCCGATGCTGATGTTCGACCGCATCGTCTCCATCGGCAGCGAGGGCGGCGCCCACGGCAAGGGCCACGTGCGCGCCGAGTTCGACATCCGGCCGGACCTCTGGTTCTTCGGCTGCCACTTCAAGAACGATCCGGTGATGCCGGGCTGCCTCGGCCTCGACGCCCTCTGGCAGCTCGTGGGCTTCCATCTCGGCTGGCTCGGGGCTCCGGGACGGGGCCGGGCGCTCGGCGTCGGCGAGGTCAAGTTCTCGGATCAGGTCCTGCCCACGGTGAAGCAGGTCGTCTACGGCATCGACATCAAGCGCGTGCGCCTGGGCAAGCTGGTGCTGGGCATCGCCGACGGCTGGCTGGAGGCCGACGGCACCCGCATCTACGAGGCCAAGGACTTGCGCGTCGCGCTGTTCCAGGCGCAGGCCGAGGCCGCGGGCGGCTGAGAGCCCGCGCGGTTGAGATCGGGGCGTCCCGGTCCTACCTGACACAACACGAAGATGCGGTCGCCGAACGCGCGCCGCGACCTACAAGCCCCGGCGGCGGAGAGCATCGTGTCCATGCGGCGTGTCGTGATCACCGGGATGGGCATCGTCTCATCCATCGGCAACAACACCGAGGAAGTCCTCGCCTCGCTCCGCGAGGCCAAGTCCGGCATCGGGCATTCGGCGTCCTATGCGGAGCACGGCTTCCGCAGCCAGGTCGAGGGTCGCCCCACCCTCGATCCGGAGGGCGTCGTCGACCGGCGCGCCATGCGCTTCCACGGCGGCGGCACCGCCTGGAACCACGTCGCCATGGACCAGGCCATCAAGGCCGCCGGCCTGGAGGCGAGCGACGTCTCGAACGACCGCACCGGCATCATCATGGGCTCGGGCGGCCCCTCCACGAAGGTCATCGTCGAGTCCGCCGCCATCGCGGTGGAGAAGGGCCCGAAGCGCGTCGGCCCGTTCGCGGTGCCGAAGGCGATGTCCTCAACCGCCTCCGCGACGCTGGCGACTTGGTTCAAGATCAAGGGCGTGAATTATTCGATCTCGTCCGCCTGCGCGACCTCGAACCACTGCATCGGCAACGCCGCCGAGGTGATCCAGGGCGGACGCCAGGACATCATCTTCGCGGGCGGCTGCGAGGACCTCGACTGGACCCTTTCGGTGCTGTTCGACGCCATGGGCGCCATGTCCTCGAAGTATAACGACACCCCGGCGCGGGCCTCGCGCGCCTACGACGTCAACCGCGACGGCTTCGTCATCGCGGGCGGCGCCGGCGTGCTGGTGCTTGAGGAGTACGAACACGCCAAGGCGCGCGGCGCGACGATCTACGGCGAGATCGCCGGCTACGGCGCCACGTCGGACGGGTACGACATGGTCGCGCCCTCCGGCGAGGGCGCGGTGCGGTGCATGCGCCAGGCGATCGATGGCCTGAAGGGCGCGCCGATCGACTACATCAACCCGCACGCCACCGCCACGCCGGTGGGGGATGCCAAGGAGATCGAGGCGATCCGCGAGGTCTTCGGACGCGGCGATGCCTGCCCGCCGATCGCCGCCACCAAGTCGCTCACCGGCCATTCGCTCGGGGCGACGGGCGTGCAGGAGGCGATCTACTCGCTTCTGATGATGAACAACGACTTCATCTGCGAGAGCGCGCATATCGACGAGATCGACCCGGCCTTCGCCGACATGCCGATCCTGCGCCAGCGCCGTGACGGGGCCAAGCTCGGCCACGTCCTCTCGAATTCCTTCGGCTTCGGCGGCACCAACGCGACCCTGGTCCTGAAAAACGTCGACGCTTAAGCTTAGGCGCGCAGCTGGCCGAACCTTGAGCCGAAGAACTCGAGGAACTTGGAACACGGACCTGCGTTTGTTTCCGGCAGGACGGGATTGAAAGTTACGGCTATGCTTTGGTTCACCCTCGGGACGGTCGGCGGCCTAGCCATTGCCGGAACGGCTGCCGTGTTCGTCAAGCAGGCCATCATCGACCGCGCGAACTGCGACACGGACGGATACTTCTAGCCTCCGGACCGTCTTCGCTTCCCAGAGTTCAGGCCTCGTGCCGGCGCCAACGCCGGCACGAGGCCTCTTCGTTTCGGGCTTGAGATTGGTCCAGATTGGACCAGACAGGTGCCTGCCGATTGGACAGGTCAACGACCCCCGCGTAAGCCTCGTCCTTTACCGAGACGGGCCGCCAGGGCCCGGGTTCTGCGTCCAGGGATGAAGCATGACGGGTTTGATGGCGGGTAAGCGCGGCCTCATCATGGGGGTCGCCAACGATCACTCGATCGCCTGGGGCATTGCCAAGGTCTTGCACCGGCACGGGGCGGAACTCGCCTTCACCTACCAGGGCGATGCCCTCGGGCGCCGCGTGACGCCGCTCGCCGCCTCCGTCGGATCGGACATTGTGCTGCCCTGCGACGTCGAGGACATCGCCAGCGTCGACGCGCTGTTCACCGCCCTCGACGCGCGCTTTCCCGAAGGCCTCGACTTCGTCGTCCACGCCATCGGCTTCTCCGACAAGGGCCAGCTCAAGGGCCGCTACGTCGACGTCACCACCCGCGAGAACTTTTCGCGCACGATGACGATCTCGTGCTTCTCCTTCACCGAGATCGCCCAGCGCGCGGCCAAGCGGATGCCGCGCGGCGGCTCCCTTCTCACGCTCACCTATGGTGGCTCCACCCGGATCATGCCCAACTACAACGTCATGGGTGTCGCCAAGGCGGCGCTGGAAGCGTCCGTGCGCTACCTCGCGGGGGATCTCGGTCCGGACGGCATCCGGGTCAACGCCCTCTCGGCCGGTCCGATGCGGACCCTGGCGGGTGCCGGCATCGCGGATGCCCGCCTGATGTTCAACCACCAGAAGGCCCACGCCCCCTTGCGCCGGACGGTGACGCAGGAGGAAGTCGGCGGCTCGGCCATGTACCTGCTCTCGGACCTCTCGGGCGGCGTGACCGGCGAGATCCACTTCGTCGATTCCGGCTACAACATCATCTCGATGCCCCGCCCCGACGTGCTCCAGGCGCAGGACGAGGCCGGCGTCATCGGCGACGCGGTCTAG
>NZ_JAIEOF010000460.1 GCF_019750675.1 Methylobacterium sp. | reverse complement strand
GACCTCGTGGGGTGGCCGAGCTACGCTTATGCGAGCGCCTTCTTCCGCTCCATCGCGGCGACGACCGGCACCGGCCGCACCGTCGTGATCGGGCGGGACCTGCGCGACAGCAGCCCCGGCATCGCCGCGACGGTAGCCGCCGCCGCGGCGGGCGCCGGCTTCACGGCCGTGGATTGCGGCGCGCTGCCGACGCCGGCCCTGGCCCTGGAAGCGCTCCGGCGCGGCGCCTGCGCGGTGATGGTCACCGGCAGCCACATCCCGGAGGACCGGAACGGCCTGAAATTCTATCGGCCCGACGGCGAGATCACCAAGACCGACGAGACCGCCATCCTGGCCGCCCTCGGCGACGTCGCCACGCCGGGCGCGATGGCGGCGGCCGATCCCGCCACGCCGGAGACCGGGGCGACGGACCGTTACCGTCAGCGCTACCGCGAGGCCTTCGCCCCCGACATGCTGGCCGGCCTCAAGATCGCCGTCTACCAGCAGAGTTCCGTGGCGCGGGACCTGCTCGTCGAGCTCCTGACGGCGCTGGGGGCGGACGTGACCGCGATCGGGCGCGCGGACCGTTTCGTTCCGATCGACACGGAGGCCCATCGTCCGGAGGACATCGCCTTCATTCGCCAGGCCATGGCATCCGGCGATTTCGACGCCCTGGTGACGACCGACGGCGACGCCGACCGGCCGCTGGTCGCGGATGCGGCCGGTCGCATCCTGCGGGGCGACGTGCTTGGGCTGATCACCGCGCGGTACCTCGACGTCGACACCGTCGTCGTGCCCGTCACCGCCGGTTCGGCCATCGAGCAGGCGGGCGGGTTCCGGCGGGTGCTGCGCACGCGGGTCGGCTCGCCCTACGTCATCGCCGGCATGGCGCGGGCGGAGCAGGAGGGCGCCCGCGCCGTCGTCGGCTTCGAGGCGAATGGCGGCTTCCTGCTCGGTTCGGACGTCACCCTCGACGGCCGGACCCTGCCCGCGCTGCCGACGCGCGATGCGATGCTCCCCATCCTGGCGACCCTGGCCGCGGCGCGTCG
Organism: Methylobacterium sp.; assembly: GCF_019750675.1. Lineage (GTDB taxonomy): Bacteria > Pseudomonadota > Alphaproteobacteria > Rhizobiales > Beijerinckiaceae > Methylobacterium. The sequence goes on along the minus strand of NZ_JAIEOF010000460.1, from coordinate 4,030 downwards.
CGCCGGGCTGTCCCTCGCCGACCTCGTCACGTCCCTCTCCGTGGGCGAGACGGCGAGCGACCGCCTGCCCGAGACGCCGGCCGAGCGGAGCGGGCCGTTCCTGCGCCAACTCGGCGAGGCGGCGTTCCGGCAGGATTTCGTTCGGCCGATCGGCGCCGTGCGCGCCGTCGACGAGCAGGACGGCGTGAGGATGGAGCTCGATGGCGGCCGCACGATCCATTTCCGTGCCTCCGGCAACGCGCCCGAGTTGCGCTGCTACGCCGAGGCCGGAACGGCCGACGAGGCCGAAGACCTGGTCCGCTGGGGATTGGCGGCCGCGGCGGCCGCGATGAGGAAGGACGCCGCCCGGACGGGCGCCGATCCGCACTGATCGAGATCCCGAGATCCCGTCAGGGCGATCCGGCGATCCTGACGGGCCGTGACTGATTCTCGATCGCCCCGAACGCGGGCGATCCGCCCCGTGCGCTCGGCCTCAGCCGAACGCGCCCACCTCGTGCTGGATCATGCCCGAGATCTCGCGCACGCGAAGGAAGCTGCGCCGGATCGGCTCGAACAGCGTCCGGTGCTCGGCCTCGTAGGTGCCCACGTCGCGCGGGCCCGCCGGCTCGCCGAAGTTCAGCCCGAGGGTCGGATCGGGCGTGACCGGAAAGATGTCCTCCAGCAGGGTGAGGCAGCCGTCGATGTCGAGGCGCAGGAAGCGCTCGATCAGCGCCTCGCGGCTCACCCCCGATTGCGGCCGGAAGCCCGGGATGTGCACGGCCAGGAACCAGATCCGGTGGATCAGGGCGAGCCGGATCGCGTGCAGCAGGGTTAGGCGGACCGACATCCGGCCGAGGTCGGGGGCGGCCGCCCGCAGGCTCAGCCAGTCGCAGGTCAGGCGGCCGAACAGGTGGCGCAGATCCGGGGCGAGGCGCAGGCGGTCGAGGGCATTGGCGATGACCACGAGTTCCTCGCGCCGGCCGTCCCGCTGGGTGCGCCGGGCGCGCTCCAGCCACACGGCCGGGTCGAGGGTGTCGATATAGGCCCGCAGCACGTCGAGGTCGGAGACGTTCGAGGCGTGCTGCGCGAGGCGGAAGGCGCGGGAGAAGCGCACCGAATCGCGCCGCATGTCGCGGAACAGGTCCGGCGTCCGGCCGGCGGCGCGACCGACGCCGTGCAGGGAATTGGCGAGGAAGCCGAGCTGCTGCAGGATCGCGTTGTTGGGGATCGCCCGCATCTGGCGCGGGTGGGTGATCATGGTCGGGCCGCCGCCATCGGTCTGGCGCGCCACCGGCCGCGAGCCGGTGCGGTCGAGCAGGCTCGGGCCGAAGGTGCCCAGCAGCGCGGCGTAGCCGGGATCGTCCACCAGCGCCTCCATGTCCTGGCGCACCACGGTGAAGAACTCGGCGGCGAAGTCCGGCTCGGCGTAGATCGGGTCGTCCGTCTCGTCGGCCCCGCTCGCCGGATCGGACAGCACGTAGTCGGCGAACGAATCGTCGTCGGCCACATCGAGGGCGAAGACGTGCTCGGCGATGCGCTCCACCGTCGCCTGCGCGAGCGGCAGGGTGCCGAACATCAGGTAGCCGTCCGAGCCCTGGAAGCTCGATTCGAGGCGCACCCGGATGCCCGCCGCGCGGTTTCGGCGCCGCGCATCCTCGGGGGCGAGATAGGCGAGGCGGTCGCGCAGCGAAGTCGGGTGCGCACCCCGGCCGATGGATTCGCCGTGCGTGTCGAAGATCGCGAGCTCGACCCCCGTGAGGTCGTTCTGCACCATCAGCTCGGTGATGCGCAGGCGCAGGCGCTCGATCCAGAAGCTCGCCGCGAGCTGGCCGACGTAGCGCCCGGAATCCGAGTAACCGAACTGCACGGTGAGCCGGCCGATACGCTTGAGGTAGGCCCGCCAGTGTGGGTTGCGCAGCGCATCGTCGAGGACGCGCACGCCCTGTTCGAGGGCGCTCGCGGTCTCGAACAGCGGCGTGATCTCGACCTTGTCACTGATCCCGTAATGCCGTGCCAGCCAGAGGGCTGCGAGCAGGGTGTAGCCCGTCTCGGTCTCGGCGATGAGGAAGCGCACGGGATGCGTGCCGTCCACGTGCTTGAGGATCTGGGTGATCGTCATCATCAGCCGGGCGGCCGAGGCGCGCTCGGCGGCCAGCGCGCCGAAATCGACGTCCACCGCCTGCACGTCGTTGAGGAGCGCGTGGATGGTGGCCAGGTGCGAGCGGCGCTGGGCGGCATCGGTGGGCTCGCCTTCGAGGTCGGTGACCCGCCGCACCGCGTTGTGGATCTGGCTGGCGTTGAGCCGGAAATGCGGCAGGGCGTTCGAGAGGCCGTGGGTGGCGATGCCCGAGCGCAGGAGCGCGACGCTGCGCTTGTCCGCCTCGGATTCCACGCCCCCGACGGCGCCCGCGAGCCCGGCCAGGATCGCGCTGGAATCGGTCTGGGCCCGCTCACGCTCGATGATCAGCGCGAGCGCGAAGCGATGGACCGCCTCGAGGGAGGGCTTGGTGCCGAGGCGGGGGGCCACGGCGAGCTGGCGGTTCACGGCCGCGAGCGCGTTCCCCGTCAGGTCGCGCACCACCTTCGTGGCCGGCAGCTGGGGCAGGTGGCGCATGACCCGGTCGAGCTGCATCCGCTTCGATTCCAGGCGGTAGCGCAGGGTGTCCCACCAGCCGATATCGGTGCGCCCGTCCGTGTCGCAGCCGACCCAGCTCGCGATGGCGAAGGGCTTGGGCACGAGTTCGGTCCAGCGGTCGGGCCAGCGCGCGCGGGCGGCGTCCAGCAGGGCGGCGTTGAAGGCGTCGAGCGCCGTGCGACCGTGATTGGCCGCGGCGCAGGCCTGCTCGAACTCATCGTCGAGGCTGATCTTCGGGTCGGGCCGGGTGGAGAGGTCGGCCGCGCGCGCCACAAGCGGCGTCCGGGCCGCGGCGTCGGCCTCGCTCGCGGCCTCGGCGATCAGCGCGGCGACGGCGCGCGGCATGCCGAAGGTCGGGTGGGCGGTGAACACCACGGCGAAGCCCGTGCGGCTCACGAGATCGCGGAAGGTCTCGAAGGCGCCCTGGCGCTCCGGCACAGCCGCCACGAGGCGGGCCGGCATCCGGGTGTCCGGCGCGGCGCCCGCATCGTGGTCGAGGCCCACATAGGCACGCAGGCGCTCGGCGCGGGCGCCCAGGGATTGGGCCCGGAGCCGGGGGAACAGGGCGTCGAGGTCGTCCTCGCCGATCTCGCCCCGGTCGAAGCGCCGGGTGATGGCCAGGGTAACCGCCAGGACTGGATTGCGGAACGGATCCTCGGCGGCCTGCTCGCGGGACTCCTCGATCAGCCGCAGGAGCTCCTGCTCCAGGCCCTCCGCCCCACCGGGACGGCGCTCCGCGTCCGGGGCTGCATCGGCCGTCTTGAGGTCATGCATGCGCATCGATCGACCTTGGTTCGTGGGCGTGGATTGTTTCGCGCGTGAGGTGTTGGACTGAGGTGCTCGGGACGCGACCGATCTCGGGCCACGTTGCTGGCGCGGACCCCCGCTTCTGACATCCGTGTGCGAAGACGCAAGGACCGTTCCGGCCCGGGGATGTGGGCAAGGTCCGGATCTGTCGCTTCGCCAGGAAAGGATGCAACGGGGCGCATCCTGGGCTAACGCTGGACCCGGCATGGAAACGACCCTGATCCTGGGCGCCCTGGGGGCCCTCCTGTTCTGCGGCCTCGTCGTGGTCTCGCTGCTGATGCGCGGCCGGCGGCCCGAGCTGCGCATGGGGCGCGAAGTCGACCTGATCGACGAGGCCGAGGACGAGGAGACGCTGATGCGCAGCCTGGAACCGCCGCGTCCCAGTCCCATCGACCGGACGGCGACGATCCTCGAGATCGAGCCGACGGACGATCCGAAGGCCCGTCCGCTGCCGCCGGGCACGCAGCGGGAGACGCGCTGATGGTGCCGTTCCGCACATGCCGATGGGTCGCCCTGCTGTCGGTGCTCCTGCTCCTGGGGGCCGGCCCGGCCCTGTCGCAGGCGCCCGAGGTGGAGGGGGCGCCCGAGACCGAGGCACCCGCCGCGCCG
>NZ_JAIEOF010000023.1 GCF_019750675.1 Methylobacterium sp. | reverse complement strand
TAGCGGACCGCGCCGATGGTCAGGCCGACCTCCTCGAAGGTCTCGCGCCGCACGGCGTCCTCGACGGTCTCGCCGGGCTCCAGGAAGCCGGCGAGGCAGGAATACATGCCGTCATGGAAGCGCGGCGAGCGCCCGAGCAGGCAGGCCCCATCCCGGACGATCAGCATGATCACCACGGGGTCGGTGCGGGGGAAGTGGTGCGTCTCGCAGGCCGAGCATTCGCGACGGTAGCCGCCCGCCGCCAGCGTGGTCGGGGTTCCACAATTGGCGCAGAAGCCCTGCCGCGCGTGCCAGCCGAGGAGCGACTTCGCCGTGGCGAGGAGGCCGAGTTCGTGCGGCGCGATCCGACCCTCGCCGGCTAGACTCCGCAGATCGTTGGTCCGGAAGTCAGGGTCGGCCTCCAGGGCCTCGGACGCCTCGGCCGGCACGACGGCGGCGAAAACCGGGTCTCCGTCGAGGCGCCCGAGATAGAGCGTCAGGCCGCGCTCCCCCGTGCGGGCGGCCATGTCCGGCGTCAGGAGCGCGGTATCGCCCGAGAGCACGACGCGGTCGCCCGCCAGGATGGCGATGCGTGCCCCGGGCGCGTCGAGATCGGGGATCGCGGCGGCGCTCTCGGCCGAGTGGCGCACGAGGCGGCTCTGGACGTAGCCGAGCTGGCCCAAGGGATCGGTCATCGGATCGGCCATCGCCTCAGGCCGCCGCGAACAGGGCGCCGATGCGCTCGATCATCTGGGCGCGGGCGTGGTGCGGGTAAGGTGTCGCCGTGCCGACGCCCCAGACCGGCTTCGGCCAGGCGGGATCGGAGAGAAAGCGCCCGATCACGTGGACGTGGAGTTGGGATACGACGTTGCCGAGTGCCGCGACGTTGACCTTGTCGGGCTTGGCGAGCGCCAGCATCACGCCCGTCGCGATCCGCATCTCGTCCATCAGGCCCCGCGCATCCTCCGGCGACAGGTCGGTGATCTCGCTGGCGTCGGCCCGGCGCGGCACGAGGATCAGCCAGGGGAAGCGGGCATCGTCCATGAGAAGGACGCTGCACAGGGCGAGGTCGCCCACGTGCACGGTGTCGGTGGCCAGCTGCGGGTCGAGGGTGAAGTCTGTGCTCATCGCGACGCGATGTAGAGCGGAACCGTGGCCGATGCGAGGGGCGCGTCCCTCAGATCCCGCTGAACCAGTTGTAGCCCTGGTCCTCCCAGTAGCCGCCCGGATAGTCGTTGGTCACGAAGATCGCCGCGATGTGCTTGGGGCTCTTGAAGCCGAGCTTCGTCGGCACCCGCACCCGCAAGGGGTAGCCGTACTCGGGCGCGAGGGGCTGGCCGGCGAAATCGAGGGCCAGGACCGTCTGCGGGTGCAGGGCGCTCGGCATGTCGAGGCTGCCGTAATAGCGGTCGGCGCATTTGAACCCGACATATTTCGCGGTGAGGTCGGCGCCGGTCCGCTCCAGGAAGGTCCGCAGCGGCACGCCGCTCCACTGCCCGATCTGGCTCCAGCCCTCGATGCAGATGTGGCGGGTGATCTGGCTCTCCTGCGGTAGGGCGCGCAGCTTCTCCAGCGTCCAGGGCGCCTTGTCGGCGACGAGGCCGGAGACTTCGAGCTTCCAGGTCGCCGCGTCGATCTCCGGGATGTTGTCGGGCGGGTAATAGGCGTTGAAGCGGAACGGCGTATCGATCATCGAGGCCGGGTAGGTCGGGGCCAGGGTCGCGGGATCGAACAACCATTGCTGGACCCGGTCGTTGGCCCGCGACATCGCCCAGAGCACCCGGTCGGCCAGGGAGCCGTTGCTGCCCGTGGAGAGGTCGCAGCCGGAGAGCAGGGTCAGCGCCCCCAGCGAAAGGCCGCCGCGCAGCACCATCCGGCGCTCCAGGCGCGCGAGGTCGGGGGCGAGATCGCGGCGCAGGGCCTTGAGGCGGGCGGCGTCGTCGGGATCGCGGGGCATCAGCGAACGGTCTCCTCGGTGACGCGGGCGCGGCCGGTGATCATCGCCAGCAGCGTCCTCGGCACCACGATCACGAGGGCGAGGTGCAGGAGGATGAAGCCGGCAAGGCCCGCCATGGCAAAGAAGTGGACCCGGCGCGCCCACTCGTAGCCGCCGAACAGGTTCGCGAGGCTCTGCCACTGCACGGGCTTCCACAGGGCGCAGCCCGAGGCGACGAGCAAGAGGCCGAGCGCGATGGCGATGAGGTAGGCGAGGCGCTGCACGGCGTTGTAGCGGCCGACCCGGTGGCTGAGCCGCAGCGCCAGGGCCGCGCGGGCGTCTCGCCAGACCGCGCCCGGGCTCAGGGGCAGGAAACTCGTCGCAAAGTGGCGGGCCAGGAGCCCGTAGGCGACGTAGGCGAGGCCGTTGAGGGCAAACAGCCACATGGCGGCGAAGTGCCAGGCCAGCGCGCCGCCGAGCCAGCCGCCCAGCGTCGCCCATTTCGGGAAGGCGAAGGGAAAGAGCGGCGAGGCGTTGTAGATCGCCCAGCCGCTGAACAGCATGCAGAACACCGCGACCGCGTTGATCCAGTGGGTGACCCGCACCACGAGGGGGTGGATCACCACGAGGCGCGACGGGGTTTCGGGAACGATCGTCAACAGGACCTCAATATCTTGGGAATCTCGGAATCGCGGTCCGACCCCGCCGGCGCATACCGGCGGGGAGGGGCGGGATCACATCGACGGGACGGTGCCGTTGCGGCCGACGATGAGGACGACGGCGTTGAGCTTTCCGTCCGGCCCGGCCTTCGTGAAGGCCACGACCTTCTCGCCCGCCACCACGATGCTCTTCTCGCCCGGGTCGACCAGGGTCACCGGCACATCCTCGGGGACCACAACCTTCTTCTCGCCGCCCTGGTACTTGACCAGCATGGTGCGTCCGTCGGTGCCGGACAGGCTGCCGATGGCACCGTTGGTCATGGTCGAGTTGGAGCCGAGGTCCCACGGATAGTGGCCGTCCGCGGTGCCGCGCAGGGAGGAGGCGAACACCGTGACCTGCAGCGCCTTCTGGGTGCCGTCCGGCTGCGGGATCGCGGCCGTGCCGATGTAGCTCTCCGACTTGATGTCCGAGAGCTTGCCGCTGCTGGCGGCCAGGATCTTGGTATCGTCGCCGAAGGTCACGGTCTTGGTCTCGCCCATGCGGGGCTTGATCGTCACGGTCGAGCCATCGACGGACTCGATCGTGCCCCGGTAGCGCACAACGTCGTCGGCGCGGGCCGGCGCCGCCGCGAGCGCGAGACCGAGGGTCAGTCCGGTCAGCAGGGTCTTCATCATGGCGTTCCTCCGTGTCTGTTCGGGCGTGGAATCGTGGCGTGTGGGGGCGTGGTCCGCCCGGGCGTCCGCGAGCCTTTCGGCGTCGGCGAAGCCCGGGTTACATCGGCCTGCTCCGGCGGGGCCGGGTCACATCGGCGGAACGGTACCGTTCTCGCCGACGACCATGCGCTCGGCCACGGCGACGCCGCCCGCATCGGCCCGGGTGAAGGCCACCACGCGGGCCCCCGGCTTGATCTTGCCGACATCCCCCGGTGCGAGGGCCACGACCGGTACGCCTTCCGGGACCGTGATGGTCTTCTCGCCGCCCTTGTAGGTCACCCGGATCGTGCGGTCGCCCGTGCCCGAGAGGGCGCCCACCGCGCCGTTGGTCATGGTGTTCTCCTTCTCGAGATCCCACGGGTAGTGGCCGTCCCCGGTGCCGCGCATGCTGGGCGCGAAGACCGCGACCTCGAGGGCCTTGAGGGTGCCGTCCGGCTGCGGGGTCGCGGCGGTGCCGATGTAGCTGTCGGGCTGGATGTCGCTGATCTTGGCCGCGTTGGCGGTGGCGACCCGCACGGTCTCGCCGAGCTTGACCTGCACGCTGGCCCCGAGGCGCGGCTTGATCGTGATGCTCGATCCGTCCACCGCCTCGATCGTGCCGCGGATGCGCACCACGGGGGAATCCGCTCGGGCCGGCAGGCCGATCATGATTCCGGACAGGGCGAGTCCAGAGAGGACGAGGGTCAGCGACTTCATGCGAGTGGTCCCGGCAGCCGGTCCATGCCGGCCCCGGGAGGCTGGGCCCGATCGGAGATGCGCGCAAGTCAATTGCGCGCGATCCGGATGGTTCGGGTCGCGGTTTTCGGCCGCGCTCGATCCCGCCCTGATCTGCCCTAGTGAGCCATCAGCATCGGGATTTCCGCATGGGCCAGGAGGTGGCTCGTCGGCCCCCCGAAGATCATCTGGCGCAGGCGGCTCTGCGTGTAGGCACCCTTGATCAGCAGATCGCAGCCGAACGCCTCGGCCTCGGCCAGGAAGACCTCGCCCGGCGTGCGCCGCCCGGCGGAATGGGCGCGGAAATCCGCCGCGATCCCCTCGCAGGCCAACGAGCGGGCCAGATCCTCCGCGCTCGGGCCCGGCACGGTGCCGCCCTCGACGCTGATCACCCGGATGCGCTGGGCCTGGCGCAGGAACGGCATGGCGAAGGCTACCGCGCGGGCGGTTTCGGTCGAGCCGTTCCAGGCGATCAGGATCGCGTCGCCCAGGGTGGCGGGGGCGATCGGGGGAGCCAGCAGGATCGGGCGGCCGCTCTCGAACAGGGCCGTCTCGAAGGTGGTCATGCGGGGCGAGCCGTCGTCGGTCCCGGGGCGCCCGACCACGGTGGCGGTGAACAGGCGCGCGTACTGCCCGAGGAAGGCGTCCCCCGCCGGCACGTCGGGGCGCCAGCGGTAGCGGGGCCCGGCACTCCCCACGGTCTCGGGCGTGCAGGGCCCGTCGCTCGCCAGGGGGACGCCGGCCTGCTCCATGAAGGTCACGAAACGGTGGCCGGCCGTCTCGGCCTCGGCCTTGTCGGCCTCCTCGTCCCGCAGCCAGGTCATGCCGCCGACCATGTCGACGGGCACGTACTCGGCGAGCGCCGGGCGCAGGGAGACGCCCTCGATGAGGCTTCCGAACCGGCGCGCGGCCAGGATGGCGGTCTCGAAGACGGACGGGAGCGCGTCGTGGGACGCGACGGGAACGAGCAGGGTCTTCATGGAAGGGCCTTTCTCGCGGCGGCACGATCAAGCCTGAGGCTAATGGGAAACGGCCGCT
>NZ_JAIEOF010000311.1 GCF_019750675.1 Methylobacterium sp. | reverse complement strand
ACCCGCACGGGCGGCGCCCTGCCGGGCATCACGCCCTCCAACACCTATCCGACGAAGGACGGCGGCTTCGTCGTCATCGCGGGCAATTCGGACCCGATCTTCCGGCGCCTGATGGGCGTGATCGGCCGGCAGGATCTTGCCGACGATCCCGCCTTGCGCGGCAACGACGGCCGCTCGGCCGTGGCCGGCATGCTCGATGGGGTGATCGCGGACTGGTCGCGGGCCCGCAGCGTCGACGAGGCGCTCCAGGCCCTCGACGCGGCGGACGTGCCGGCGGGCCGGATCTATTCGGTGGCCGACATCGTGGCCGACCCGCACTACGCGGCGCGCGACATGATCCTGGAGGCCGAACTGCCCGGGGGCACCTGGGTCAAGATGCCCGGCATCGTGCCGAAGATGTCCGGCACGCCGGGCGGCGTGCGCTGGCAGGGGCCGGCTCTGGGCGCCCACACCGACGACGTCCTGGCGGACCTCGGCCGGGATGCGGAGACCATCGAACGCCTGCGTCGCGACGGAGCGATCCAATGACCGGGACCGCAACGAAGGCCAGCCCCCTGCTGATCCAGGAGGTCGCCACCCGCGACGGGTTCCAGATCGAGCCCGTCTTCGTGGCAACGGCCGACAAGATCGCGCTGATCGACGCGCTCTCGGGCGCGGGTTTCTCCCGCATCGAGGTCTCGTCCTTCGTCTCGCCCAAGGCCGTGCCGGCCTTGCGCGACGCGGCCGAGGTCTTCGCCGGCCTTAACCGCCGGCCCGGCACCGTCTACGTCGCCCTGGTGCCCAACCCGAAGGGCGCCGAGCGGGCGCTCGCGGCGCGGGTCGACGAGGTCAATCTCGTCGCCTCGGTGAGCGAGACCCACAACCGCGCCAACATGGGCATGTCGCCGGCCGCCTCGATCGAGGGGTTCTCCAGCATCATGGAGACGGTGCGCGGCTCGGGCGTTTCCACCAACGCCACGGTGGCCACGGCCTTCGGCTGCCCCTTCGAGGGGGAGCAGCCAGCGGACAAGGTGATGCGCCAGGTCGAGCGCTACCTTGCCCTCGGGATCGAGGGCGTGACGCTGGCCGATACCACCGGCATGGCCAACCCCCGGCAGGTGGAGCGCCTCGTCGCCCGCGCCCTGACGATCGTGCCGGCCGAGCACCTGACCCTGCACTTCCACAACACCCGCGGGCTGGGGCTCGCCAACGTGCTGGCCGCCTACGGGGCGGGCGCGCGCCGCTTCGATGCGGCGCTGGGCGGCCTCGGCGGCTGCCCGTTCGCGCCCGGCGCCACGGGCAACATCTGCACCGAGGACCTCGTCAGCATGGCCTACGAGATGGGCATCGAGACGGGCCTCGACCTCGACGCCCTGATCGGCCTCGCCCGCGACCTGCCGCGCCTGATCGGCCACGACGTGCCGGGGCAGGTCGCCAAGGCCGGCCGGCCCTCCGACCTGCACCCGGTGCCGGCCGCGGCCTGACCACCGACTCCGTGACCCCGGCCGGCAAGCCCCCGCAGAAGGTGGCTCCGGCCGGCCCCCGAGCGCCCGCCACGGCGGTCACCCCGGTGACCCCCGCAAGGCCGGCCCACGCCATCGCCCCAGGAGGAAACATGCCCATCGCCACCACCACCGCCCCGCTCGCGGGCGTGCAGGACGTCACCGAACGCAGCGTGGTCCGCAAGGCCGCGTGGCGGCTGATGCCGCTGATCATGGTCTGCTACATGTTCGCGTTCTTCGACCGGATCAACATCAGCTTCGCCAAGTTCCAGCTTCAGAGCGACCTCGGCTTCAGCAACGTCGCCTACGGGCTCGGCGCGAGCATGTTCGTGGTCGGCTACGTCATCTTCGAGGTGCCCTCGAACCTGTTCCTGTACCGGGTCGGGGCGCGCCGCTGGATCGCCCGCATCATGGTCTCGTGGGGCATCGCCACGGCGCTGATGGTCTTCATCACCACCGAGTGGCACTTCTACGTGCTGCGCTTCATCATCGGCGCCATGGAAGCGGGCTTCGCGCCGGGCATCCTGTACTACCTCACCCTGTGGTTCCCCGCCTCGTTCCGGGGCCGCGTGACCTCCTTCATGTTCGTGGCCTCGGCCTTCTCGGGCATCTTCGGGGCGCCGGTGGCGGGCCTGATCCTCGGCGGCCTCAACGGCGTGGCGGGGCTCGCCGGCTGGCAGTGGCTGTTCCTGGCCGGCGGCCTGCCCTGCCTCGTCCTCGGCGCCCTGGTGTTCTTCCGCCTCGACGACCAGATCGAGGATGCGCGCTGGCTCTCGCGGGCCGAGAAGGATCTCCTCTCGGCCAAGATCGCCCACCACAACCGCGACATCGCCGACCATTCCCTCTGGGGGGCGATCAAGCAGCCGGGCTTTCTCATGATCGCGCTCGTGTACTTCCTGCTCCAGGTCGGCTCCTACGGCCTGAACTTCTGGGGGCCGGACCTGATCAAGACCGCCAGCGGCGGCCAGGCCGCCTCCGTCGGGTTCCTCACGGCGATCCCCTACATCTGCGGCGCCATCAGCATGGTGGTGATCGGGCGTCTCTCCGACGCCTCCGGCGAACGGCCGAAATTCGTGGCCGGCCTCGCGATCGCGGCGGCCCTCGGGTTCTTCGCCGCCGGCCTGTTCGACCGCCAGATCGTGCCCCTGATGATCGCGCTGGCCCTGGTGGGATCGGGCATCGTCGCCTCGATCCCGACCTTCTGGACCCTTCCGGCCAAGCTCGTCACCGGGGCGGGCGCGGCCGGCGGCATCGCGCTCATCAACACGCTGGGCCAGTTCGGCGGCATCGTCAGCCCGGTGGCGGTGGGCTGGGTCAAGGACCTGACCGGGTCCACCACCCCGGCGCTCTACGGGATCGGCATCCTCTGCCTCGTGGCGGCGGCCCTCCTGATCTTCGCGATGCCGGAGAGCCTGCGCCGCAACGACCGCAACCCTTGAACGGCGCCATCCGGGCGGCGCTCCGGTCCATCCGGCGCGCCGCCCTCCTCCCCGAAACAGCCTGGAAGACCGCCATGGCCCTCAACCTCACGCAGAAACTCGTCCAGGCCCACCTCGCCGAGGGCGATCTCACGCCGGGCGGCGACATTGCGCTGACGATCGACCAGACCCTGCTCCAGGACGTTCTCGGCGGCCTCGTCATGCTGGAACTCGAGGCGATGGGCGTCGAGCGCGTGAAGGTCGGCCTCGCGGCGCAGTACATCGACCACAACCTCGTGCAGAACGACCACCTCAACGCGGACGAGCACATGTTCCTGCGCTCGGCCTGCCGCCGCTTCGGGGTGTGGTACTCGCGCCCCGGCAACGGCATCAGCCATCCCGTGCACATGCAGAGCTTCGGCAAGCCGGGCCAGACGATGGTCGGCTCCGACAGCCACACCCCCGCCGCCGGGTCGCTCGGCATGCTCGCCTTCGGGGCGGGCGGCGTCGAGGTGGCGCTCGCCATGGCGGGCCAGCCCCTGAACCTGCGCATGCCCCGGGTCCGGGGCGTGCGGCTCACCGGGCGCCTGCCCGACTGGGTCAGCGCCAAGGACGTGATCCTCACCCTGCTGGCGCGCCACGGCGTCGAGGGGGGCTTCGGCCGGATCATCGAGTATCACGGCCCCGGCCTCGAGCACCTGACGGCGATGGACCGGCACGTGATCGCCAACATGGGCGCCGAGATGGGCGCGACCACGAGCGTCTTCCCCTCGGACGCGGTCACCAAGGCCTTCCTCGAAGGCGTCGGGCGCGGAGCAGACTGGATTCCCCTCGCTGCCGACGAAGGGGCGACCTACGACGAGACCGAGGACCTCGACCTCTCGGCCCTGGTGCCGATGATCGCCAAGCCGTCGAGCCCCGGCAACGTCGTGCCGGTCTCCGAGGTGGCAGGCACGGAAATCTACCAGTCCTATGTCGGCTCCTCGGCCAATCCGGGGTTTCGCGACTTCGCGATGGCCGCCGCGATCGTGAAGGGCCGCCAGGCGCACGACCGGGTCTCCTTCGACATCAACCCCTCCACCCGCGTCGTCCTCGAGACCCTGATCCGCGACGGGCAGCTCTCGGACCTGATCCACGCGGGCGCGCGGGTGCACCAGGCCGGCTGCAACGGCTGCATCGGCATGGGCCAGGCCCCGGCCTCGGGCCGCAACTCGCTCCGCACCGTGCCGCGCAACTTCCCCGGCCGCTCCGGCACCCGCGAGGACAGCGTGTTCCTGTGCAGCCCCGAGACCGCCGCCGCCTCGGCGCTGACCGGCGTCATCACCGATCCGCGCACCCTCGACATGCCCTATCCCCGGATCGAGTCCCCCCGGATGGTGGCGGCCAACGCCGCGATGCTGGTGGCCCCCCTGCCCGAGGACGAGGCGCGCGCGGTGGCGCTGGAGAAATCCGAGAACATCACGACGCTGCCCGAACTCGGCCGGCTCGGACCCTCGATCCGCGTCCCCGTGATGCTCAAGACCGGCGACGACGTCTCCACCGACGACATCATGCCGGCCGGTGCGCGGGTGATGCCGTACTGGTCGAACATCCCCAAGACCTCGGAATTCACCTTCGAGCCCATCGACGACACCTATCCCAAGCGCGTCCGCCAGGGCGGCCGGGAGCGGGCCGGGCACGCCATCGTGGGCGGGTCGAACTACGGCCAGGGGTCGAGCCGCGAGAACGCCGCGCTGGCCCCGCGCTACCTCGGCCTGGAGACGGTGCTGGCCAAGAGCTTCGCCCGCATCCACTGGCAGAACCTCATCAACTTCGGCGTCCTGCCGCTGACCTTCGCCGACCCGTCCGACCACGACCGCCTGGAGATCGGGGACGTGATCGAGATCGCGGACGTGGCCGGTGCCCTCTCCGCCGGCCCCGAAATCGTGGCGCGGCTGGGCAGCGGGGGCGAGATCCGCCTGCGGCACGACCTCTCGCCCCGCCAGATCGAGGTGCTCCTGGAGGGCGGCGTGATCAACTGGGTCCGCGCCCGTCTGGCGGCGTGAGGATCCCTCACGGGTCACGCCCGGCCTTCGGGATGGGCAAGACCTTGGGGATGGGCAAG
>NZ_JAIEOF010000358.1 GCF_019750675.1 Methylobacterium sp. | reverse complement strand
TCCAGCATCGGCTGGCCGGTGCGGCCGCGATTCGGCAGGCCGATGATGTCGATCGCGGGTTCGCCCAGGATCTCGCCCTGCACGTCGATGGCGATGGCCACCGAGACGAGGCCGGCCTGCGAAAGCTTGCGGCGCTCGGGGATGGCCCGGTCCTTGGCGTCGATCAGGACGTTGCCGTCCTTGAACAGGCGCCCGGCCTTCACGTGGTCGACGATCTCCGGCGTTCCGGGGGCAAGGCGCACCACGCTGCCGTTGCGGGCCTTGACGATGTTCGGAACGCCCTGGGCCCGGGCGAAGCGCGCGTGCTCGTCGAGGTGGAGGGCCTCGCCGTGGACGGGGATCGCCGTCTGCGGCCGGGTCCAGGCATACATCTCCGCCATCTCGTCGCGCCGGGGATGGCCCGAGACGTGGACGAGCTTGGTGCGGTCGGTGACCACCTCGATGCCGGCATTGATGAGGTCGTTGATGATCGCGCCCACCGCCCGCTCGTTGCCGGGAATGGCCCGCGAGGAGAAGATGACCCGGTCACCCGCCGCCAGGGTGATATCGGGATGGTCGTCGCGGGAGACGCGGGCGAGGGCCGCCCGCTCCTCGCCCTGCGAGCCCGTGAGCAGCGCAACCACCTTGTCGCGGGGCAGATAACCGTAGCTGTCCGACGAGCGGAACTCCGGAAGACCGTCGAGGAAGCCGCACTCGCGCGCGACACCGATGACACGGTCCATGGCACGCCCGACCGCGATGACCTCGCGGCCGCAGGCCTGGGCCGCCTCGGCGACCGCGCGCATGCGGGCGACGTTGGAGGCGAAGGTGGTCACCGCGACGCGATGCGGCGCGTCGGCGATCAGGTCCCGCAGGGTGGCGGCGACCTCGGCCTCGCTCGGGGAGCGGCCCTCGCGCACGACGTTGGTGGAATCGCTGATCATCGCCAGGATGCCCTCGTCGCCCAGCGCCCGGAAGGCCGCCTCCGAGGTCACGTCGCCGAGGATCGGGGTCGGGTCGAGCTTCCAGTCGCCGGTATGCAGCAGGAGGCCGTGCGGCGTGCGGATGGCGACGGCGTTCGACTCGGGGATCGAGTGCGAGACCGGAACGTACTCGATCTCGAAGGGCCCGACCTGGACCCGGCGGCCGGCCTGGATCTCCTTGAGGATGACCTTGGGCGCACCCGGCTCGCTGAGGCGGCGGGCCTCGAGCAGGTTCTTGGCGAAGCGCGTCGCGTAGACGGGCGCCTTCAGCTTGGGCCAAAGCTCACCGATCGCGCCGATATGGTCCTCGTGCGCGTGAGTGATGAAGATGGCGAGGAGATCGTCCTTGCGCTCCTCAATGAAGCTGAGATCCGGGAACATCAGGTCGATGCCGGGGAATCCCTCCTCGCCGGCAAAGCCCATTCCGCAATCGACCATGATCCATTTGCGGCGCTTGGGTGGCCCGAAGCCGTAGAGCGCCGCGTTCATGCCGATCTCGCCCACGCCGCCGAGCGGCACGAAGACGAGTTCGTCTTGCCCTGTCGTCATTGTCCGTAAAACCTCAAGCCGCCGTCGCGGCCGTTCCCAGATGCACCTCGCCCGCCGTCACGGTCCGTCGCGTTCCATCCTCCGATCGGACCACGAGCCGCCCGGCCTCGTCGATCGTCTCGAAAATTCCGTGTACGAGAGTGTCGCCTGTCCGCACGGAGACCGGCGCGCCGATCCCGGCCGCGTCGGCGATCCAGCGCTCGCGGATCCCTGAGAACCCGCGGCCACCATCCCAAAGTCGCGCGGCGTCGACGACCGTATCCGTCAACTGGACGAACAGATCCTCGGCGCGCGTGTCGTACCGCATCTGCCTGAGGCACGTCGCGCGATAAGGCAAGCCCTGTGGCGTCGCAGCGACGTTGACGCCGAAGCCCATCACCACCGCGCGGCCGCCCCGGGGCCGGTGCTCCGCCTCCAGCAGGAGCCCCGCGAGCTTGGCCCCCGAAGCCAGCACGTCGTTCGGCCATTTGAGGTTGAAGAGCTTTGAGGCGCATAAAGCGCCATCCACGTCACTGCGGATTTCCGGATTCGGCGCCTCCCTCTCCTGTAAGGAGAGGGCTGGGGTGAGGTGTGGTCCATTTCCGGAGAGGTCACGCACCTCACCCTGTCCCTCTCCTTTCAGGAGAGGGGACCCGCGACGTCCTTGATCGGCCGAACCGCCACCCACCAGGGCCAGCGAACCGCCCTCTGTCGCGCGCTTCAGGGCGGCGACGAGCGCCACACCGGCGACGAAGCCGAGGGTTGGCACTTGAGCGGGGTCCACGTCGTCCACCGCCCAGAGTAGGCTCGCGGTCAGGTTGCCCGCCTCGGACAGCCAGGCATTGCCGCGCCGGCCCCGTCCCGCCTCCTGTCGCCGGGCGACGATCCAGAGCGGACCGGCCTCGCCCGCACGGAAGAGATCCAAGGCCTCGGTGTTGGTCGATCCGAGGCGGTCATGGACGTGGAGGCGGTGGCCCTCCCCTCGGGCCAGGGAACCGAGGCCGAAGCCGTCCAAGGGTCTAGAACAGCGACTTGGCGGCGGCGCCGGCGGCACCCACGAGGGGGGCCGGAACGATCCAGAACAGCACCACCACCAGGCTCGCCAGGCCGAGAACGATGCGCGGGCCCGGCGCCATCGGCTCGTAGGCGGCCACCGGCTCGTCGAAGTACATCACCTTGACGATGCGCAGGTAGTAGAACGCCCCGACCACGCTGGTGACGACGCCGATGATGGCCAGGGCCACGAGGCCCGACTGAATGGCGGCGAGGAAGACGTAGTACTTGGCGAAGAAGCCGGCCAGGGGCGGGATGCCGGCCAGCGAAAACATCATCGCGGCGAGGCAGAAGGCCAGGACAGGATGGGTGCGCGACAGGCCAGCGAGATCGTCGACGGTCTCGAACATCTGCCCGCCGCGGCGCAGCGACAGCAGCACCGCGAAGGCGCCGAGCGTCATCGCCAGGTAGATGATCATGTAGACCACCACGCCGCTGACGCCCGCCTGGGAGCCGGCGGCGAGGCCGACCAGGGCGTAGCCGACATTGCCGATTGAGGAATAGGCCATCAGGCGCTTGATCGAGCGCTGGCCGATGGCGGCGAAGGAGCCCAGCGCCATGGAGGCGATGGCCACGAAGACGATGATCTGCTGCCAGACCGCGGTCACGTCGGGGAAGGCGCCGATGAAGAGCCGCACCGTCATCGCCATGGCGGCCATCTTCGGCGCCGAGGCGAAGAAGGCGGTCACCGGCGTCGGCGAGCCCTCGTAGACGTCGGGCGTCCACATGTGGAACGGAACGGCAGCGAGCTTGAAGGAAACACCGGCCGCCACGAACACGATGCCGAGTACGATGCCGAAGCCGGCCGTGCCGTCGAGCGCCGCGACGATGCCGGGGAAGGAGACGGTGCCGGTGAAGCCGTAGACCAGGGAGGCGCCGTACAGGAGCATACCCGAGGAGAGCGCACCGAGGACGAAGTACTTCAGCCCGGCTTCCGTGGACTTCAGGTTGTCACGGTGGAAGGCCGCGATGACGTAGGCGGCGAGCGACTGCAGCTCGAGGCCGAGATAGAGCGAGATGAGGTCGTTGGCCGAGGCCATGACCATCATGCCGATGGTGCAGAGGACCAGCAGGATCGGAAACTCGAACCGGTCGATGCGCTCGCGCTGGAAATAGTCGCGCGAGAGCAGGATCGAGGCCGCCGAGCCGAGCAGGATCAGGGCCTTCATCACCTTCGAGAAGTTGTCGACGATGAAGGAGCCGTTCAGGGTCGTGATCTTGGCGCCCGACTGGGACATCACCGCGAACAGCGCGACGACGAGCAGGATCAGCGCGCCGACGTTGACGCCCTCGGCGGAGCGCTCGCCCCGGAACGCACCGTAGAGGATCAGCACCAGCACGCCGACGCTGAGGATCAGCTCCGGCAGGGCGGGCCCGAGCGCGGGCATGACGATCTGAGCGGCGTTCATCGGGTCAAGCCTTCAGCGCGACGCGGGCGGCAGGGTGGCCGCGGCGGTCTGCGTGTTCGAGAGCGCGGTCCGCATGCTCTGCATCAACGCTTCCGTCGAGGGCGCGAAGGTGTCGAGCACGGGGGCCGGGTGGACGCCGTAATAGATCGTCAGGGCGACGAGCGGCGCGATGATGATCTTTTCGCGAAGATCCAGGTCGAGGATGCCCTGCAGGTTGGGCTTCTCGAGCTTGCCGTAGATCACGCGGGCGTAGAGCCAGAGGGCGTAGCCGGCCGACAGGATGATGCCGAAGACCGAGAAGAACGCCACCGTCGGGTTGGCCCGGAAGGCGCCCATCATGGCCAGGAACTCACCGACGAAGCCGGAAGTGCCGGGCAGGCCCACATTGGCCATGGTGAACACCATCATGGCCGCCGCGTAGAGCGGCATCCGCTTCACCAGGCCGCCATAGGCGGCGATCTCGCGGGTGTGCATCCGGTCGTAGACCACGCCGACGCAGAGGAAGAGCGCGCCCGAGACGATGCCGTGGGAGATCATCAGGAACAGCGCGCCCTGGATGCCCTGCTCGTTCATCGTGAACAGGCCCAGCGTCACGAAGCCCATATGCGCCACCGAGGAGTAGGCGATGAGCTTCTTGATGTCGGTCTGCATCAGGGCGATCAGCGAGGTGAAGATGATCGCGATCACCGAGAGGGCGAACACCATCGGGGCGAAGGCGTGGGAGGCATCCGGGAACATCGGCAGCGAGATCCGGATGAAGCCGTAGCCGCCCATCTTGAGCAGGATACCCGCCAGGATCACCGAGCCGGCGGTGGGTGCCTCCACGTGCGCGTCGGGCAGCCAGGTATGGACCGGCCACATCGGCATCTTCACCGCGAAGGAGGCGAAGAAGGCCAGCCAGAGCCAGGTCTGCATCTCCACGGGGAAGCGGGTGTGCAGCAGGGTCGGGATGTCGGTGGTGCCGGCGTGCCAGTACATCGCCATGATGGCGAGCAGCATCAGCACCGAGCCGA
>NZ_JAIEOF010000295.1 GCF_019750675.1 Methylobacterium sp. | reverse complement strand
ACCTGGGACGCGATGTACGCGTTCGAGGACGACACGCGCATCCGTCCCCAGACCACCGAGATCGCGCTGCGCATGCGGGCGGGCAAGGGCCTGACCGTGACGGCCTACTCGGACATCACCGTGGAGGCGACTCGCATCATCCCGGTCTGGACCGGGTCGGCCTGGGTCGAGCAGCCGACGCGCAAGGCCGTCTGGGCATTCTGCGACCTGGTGCGAGCCGAATACGGCCTCGACGCCATCTCGGGCGCCGATGCCGACAAGGCTCTCTACTATGCCAACCTGCTCAGCGAGAACGATACCTTCGACGGGCAGCTGCCCGAGGTGTCGTCGTTCTGGGAGGCCGCATCCGAAATTCTGCACCCGCTGCGGGCCGATCCTGTGAAGGTCGGCGCCATCCACTCGTTCGTGCGCGACGAGAGCCGGGCCGAGCCCCGCCACGTCCTCACCCGCCGGCAGATCGTTCGCGACAGCGGCGGCGCCACCTTCAAGACGAAGGTGGAGGGCGGCGACGTCATCGTGGAGTTCGACCGCGACGGCGACCCCAAGCGCCCCGACGAGGCCCGGTTCTCCTACGGTACGCCGAGCCGCACGCCCAAACGCTACCGGGTCAACGGCATCACGACCGGTGCGCACGCGCAGAAGCACGCCACTTGGCTGGCCGCCGTCGCGGTTTTCCGCGGGGCCGAGCGCAAGGTCACCACCGAATGGGATGGCCGCCTCGTCTACCCGGGCGATCACGTCCTCTCGGACCTGTGGTTCTTCCGCGGCAAGGATGCTTACGGCGTTGCCGCGCGCGCCGGCAACGTGCTGACCCTCGATGTCACCGCCAACGTGCCGGCCGACGCCTGGGGGTACGGCTCGATCCGGACCCGCGCGGGGCGCGAGTGGGGCATCCTGCGTGTGAAAGGTGTCGGCCCGCGCGGGCTGCAGCTGCACCCCGACGACGTCGTGGCTTTGCAGGCCCAGACCGGTCGGCTTCTAGGCGACGTGCTCGCGAGCGACACGCAGGACCCGACGACGGTGGTCCTCGGCGAGCTCGACGAGCTGCAGGAGACCTATGTCGCCCGCTCGGCCATCCCGAGCGACGCGGACCATGTGCAGATTGAGATGGTGCAGGACGACGCGCGCGTCTGGCAACTGCTGGACGAGGCCGTCATCGCGCCGGCGCCGGTCAATGCGGACAACCTGGCCGAACCGCTCGTCCCCGAGATCGCGGTGCTGCACGCGCGCTGCGTGCGCATCGAGACGGGAATCGAGGTGGTCTGGGGTGCCTCGACCACCCGCGGCGCCCGAAACTATGAGGCCGATATCTCCTATGACGGCGGGGGCACCCGAGAGGTGCTGTCGCCCTTCGGACCAGCCTCGTCCGGCCGGGCGCCGATGCGCCAGGTGGAGGGCCCCGTCACCGTTCGTGCGCGCGCCTACGGGCGAACCGGCCTCCCGGGCGCATGGAAATCGGCGACCTTCACCACCGTCGCCCCGGTGGTCGACGGCAGCCAGACCGAGATCATCAACCTACCGCCGATCGACTATGCGGGGCTGACGGAAGCGGTGCGTGGCCGCCTGGATCACATCTTGGAGGTCGAGGCCTACGCCCAGGCCGTTGCAGTCGAGGCGAAGGCAGACTTCACCGCTGCGCTCGCCCGCGCTGAGGACGTACGGGCTCAGGCGCAGGCGGATTTCCAGGAAGCCGCAGGACGGGCAGACGCTGCACTGGCCAAAGCCCTGGAGAGCCTGGGGAACGATACCGCCAACGCCGCCGCAATCACCTCTGAGGCCCAGGCCCGTCTGACGGCCGATGAGGCAATGACATCCCGCATCGACGTTGCGGTTTCCCGTATCGACGGCAATACGGCCGCGATCATTGAGGAGGCCTCGACCCGCGCAACTGCCGTCGAAGCCGAGGCACGCCGGACTACCGCTCTGATCGCGCAAACCGACTCGGATCGCGCCTACTTCCTAAACGAGCAGACCGCCCGCATCACACAGGATGAGGCTTTTGCATCAGATCTGACTGCCGTCGGCGTTCGCCTCGGATCTAACGAGGCTTCCATCCTGAGCGAGTCCCGAGTGCGCGCCGATGCGGACAGTGCTCAGGCCACACGTATCGATGGCCTCACCGCTACGGTAGGCCAGAATTCGGCCGGTCTGATCGAGGAGCGTCAGATCCGTGTAGATGCTGACAGCGCCTTATCCCTACGCATCGACAGCTTCAGCGCGACCGTAGGCGGCAACACGGCGGCCATCGTGGAGGAACGCCGGGTACGGGCCGAAGCAGACAGCGCGAACGCTCTGCGGTCCGAGAACCTAGAGAGCTACGTCTTTGGCGAGAACACGCCTGGCAGCCTTCCGCAGACCCGGGCCAGCATTCTCAGCGAAGCCCAGACGCGGGCCAATGCGGACAGTGCGCAAGCGACCCGCATTGATGGGCTGAGCGCCCGCGTAGGAACGAATGAAGCCTCGATCATTGAAGAGCGCAGCGTACGTGCGGATGCCGACAGCGCAAACACACGCTACATCCAAAGTATAGAGTCCGCAGTTGGCGGGAACTACAATCTCCTACTGACTGAGCAAACGACCCGCGCCACACAAGATGAGGCTATCACTGGCTACGTCTCGTACGTCGAAAGTGTCGTTGGCTCAAATTATGGCCAGTTCATCGACGAGAGGACGACACGGGTCAACGCAGAAAGCGCACTGAGCCAGCGCATCGAGAGCACGCTTTCCACGGTCGGCTACAATTACGGCCTCCTGGTCGACGAGACCACGACGCGCGCTAATGCTGACAGCGCACTGAGCCAGCGCATTATCGACGCGCAGGCTCGCTCGGATGCGGGCACTGCCACAGGCCGTTTCAGTCTGCTGGCGCAGTCTGGACCTTCCGGGGTCTCCGCGCGGATCCAGGCATTGGTAGCCGTCCAGTCCGGCGGGCAGACGCGTGGCGCCGGTTATTACGTCGAGGTCATGGACGATGGCACCAGCCGCTTCGTAGTTGACGCCAGCGCGTTCTACATTACGGCCAACGGGCAGAGCATGCCCACGTTCTCCTTCGATGGGTACACGCTGACGATCCCGAGCCTGCGGGTAACGCAGCAGGCGATCCTCCCGGGTGCTGCCGTCGACCCGAAGAAATCATACGTCGAGAACTACACGATCCCGGCGCTCACCGGCGACACCTGGACCGAGGTTCCTGGCTCCGAGGTCTATTTCACCGTCGACCACGCCAACGGCTTCCCCGTCGTCGCGACGGTCTACGCGAACCTCTACGTGCAGCTAACCAACGGCAGCACCACTCTTCAGCAAGCGACGATCGAGACCGCAATCGCGATCAACGGGAACGCCTGGAACAACCGGAACACGGTGTTCGTGTCGACGACTGCCGGCAATCAATCGGGATTCCAGACGTCCAGCAACGCTAACAGCGGCGGGACCATCGGGAATACGATGATGGGTGTAATTGGCCCGCCGGGAACACATCGCCTTTCGGTCGTCTACAAATTCAAGGGACCGAATAGTGGCGCAGGCGCACGGATCAATGCCTGCCAAATTGATGCGCTCATTTCCAAGCGCTGAACAGGAGAAGACTATGATCACCGTTCAGGAAACTAAGTCCCGGGAGCTCGCTACCCCGGCCGACATCGTGGCGTACCTCTCCGAACGCTACGCCGCGGCGACCGCTGGCGATCTCGCCCCCGGCGATGCCGTCGACATCTCAGCGCGCGCCGGCATGCCGCCCGAGTTCGCGGCCGGCGATGTGGCGATCTTCCTCTGCGATGTGCCGAGCCAGCCATTCGCCTACATTCTGGCGCTGAACTCTGGTGGCCGCGAGATGGCCGTGCAGGTCCAGCGCTCGAACCTGACCAAGCGGGCGACCGCGTGAGCGCCTGTCAGGCGCCGGCCCAAAAGCCGGTCATGACCATTACGGAGATGGATGGGCGGATCGAAGAGCTTGAGCGCCAGCGCAATGAAGCGCTCACCCGATGCGCGAAGCTCTCGGGCATGAACGCACTTCTACGCCAGACCCTCGGCGAAGCGCGCGGTGAGATCCAGCGCCTGAACGGTTTCATCCCGCAGGCGAAAGCTCCCGTGCCGGAAGAACAGCCTTCGACGCCGACCATCAACTAGGCCGCGCGCGCCGCTCCTTCGGCCAGCCAACCCCAGTCCTTCGCCGCACTGCCGCACCGGACCGCCTCGCGCGGCCCGCTGCGGCAGTGCGGCTGCCCGACACGAGAGAGCCCGTCCATGGCTGGCCTGCCGCAGTTCCTAATCTCGACGCAGACGGATCCCTATTGGGAGATCCCGTTCTACGATGCAGCCGGCAAGCCCCTATCCGTCGAAGGGCGTACCTTCGAGGCCTGGATCGCGCCGGCGACGTCGAAGACTGGCGTGGGCGAACCTGTGGCGCCCATCAAGGTGCTGACTTTCCAGGATGGCCTGACGCTCGTCCCGCCTACCGATGGCAGCGGCGACCAGACCGTCCGGAATACCTTCGTACATCAGGTCTCGCGCGCCTTCGCGCAGACCAATTTCCCGCGCGGCGAGCTCACGGCCGACATTCTGGAGGTGGTGAACGGAGCCCGGCGTCTGCTCGTGCCGGTGCGCCTGCGGTACGACGATCCGGCCGCCATTCGCGATTTCGTGGCGGATCGCGCCGGTGTCACCTTCGGTGGCGGGCGCCAGCCCATCGTGACGCCCGTTGCGGTCGCGGGCCAGGCGGGCCGGCGCGGTGCGGGCTTTCTCATCGGATCGCTGCCGCCACAGCCTTCGGATGGTGAGAACGGCGACCATTGGATTGTCGAGCGCGTGGGGCAATCGGGCCTCCTTTACGGACCCAAGGAAGACGGGGAATGGCCGGCGCAACCGTCCAGTGCGCTCGGCGTCGGCGGCGTCGCGGACGTTCCTGGCCTGCGTGGAGAGCTCGACGAGCTCGTGCCGAGGCGGACCGGCACCCTGTCGGT
>NZ_JAIEOF010000022.1 GCF_019750675.1 Methylobacterium sp. | reverse complement strand
AATCCGGAGAACCCACGCCATGATGCACGGTGACATTTCGTCGAGCCAGGACAGCGTCGGCGTCGCCGTCGTGAACTACAAGATGCCCCGCCTGCACACCCGGGCGGAGGTGCTGGAGAACGCGGGCAAGATCGCCGACATGGTTGTGGGCATGAAGTCCGGCCTGCCCGGCATGGACCTCGTCATCTTCCCCGAATACTCGACCCACGGGATCATGTACGACGCGGCCGAGATGTACGAGACCGCCACCACGATCCCGGGGCCTGAGACAGACATCTTCGCCGCCGCCTGCCGCAAGGCCCGGGTCTGGGGCGTGTTCTCGCTCACCGGCGAGCGCCACGAGGAGCATCCGAACAAGGCGCCCTACAACACCCTCATCCTGATGAACGACCAGGGCGAGATCGTGCAGAAGTACCGCAAGATCATGCCTTGGACCCCGATCGAGGGCTGGTACCCCGGTGACCGCACCTACGTCTCCGACGGCCCCAAGGGCCTGAAGATCAGCCTCATCATCTGCGACGACGGCAACTACCCCGAGATCTGGCGCGACTGCGCCATGCGGGGCGCCGAACTGATCATCCGCTGCCAGGGCTACATGTATCCGGCCAAGGAGCAGCAGATCCTGATGTCGAAGGCGATGGCGTTTGCCAACAACACTTACGTGGCGGTGGCCAACGCCGCCGGCTTCGACGGGGTCTACAGCTATTTCGGCCATTCGGCGGTGATCGGCTTCGACGGGCGCACGCTGGGCGAGTGCGGCGAGGAGGAAATGGGCATCCAGTACGCCGCCCTGTCGAAGTTCCTGATCCGCGATGCGCGCGCCCACGGGCAGTCGGAGAACCACCTCTTCAAGCTGCTCCACCGCGGCTACACTGGCATGATCGCCTCGAAGGAGAACCGGCACGGCCTGTCGGAATGCCCCTACGACTTCTACCGCCGCTGGATCGAGGACCCCGACGCCACCCGCGACGCCGTGCGGGCCATCACCCGACAGAGCGTCGGTACCGAGGAATGCCCGATCGAGGGCATCCCCTTCGTCGGCAAGGGCGAGGGGCCGCCCGATCCGAGGTGACTGCGCGTCGGCCCTGCTAACGTGTCGAAGGCCGGTCCCGCGAAGGCGGGGCCGGCCTTCGCCGTTGCGGCGCGCCCTCCCCGCCATCCTTCGTTTGACCCGGGCAGGCGGCATCTCTACCGCCCATGGCGAGACCCGCGGCCCCGGATCGGACTCCGGAAAGGATGGACGTCACGGCATGAGCCAACCCGAGACCGACGCGCTCCTGCGCCGCGCCGAGGATCTGGAGCGGGAGGCCGCGCGTCTGCGGGCCGAGGCCCGCCGGACCGGCGGCGAGCGCGAGGGCGGGCCACGAACTGAGTCCGCGCCGCACCGGCAGGCGATCCTCGACGGCACGACGCGCTTTGCCATCGTGGGGACCGATCGCGACGGGGCGGTGACCGACTGGAATGCCGGTGCGACGCGCATCTTCGGCTGGTCCGCGGCGGCGATCCGGGGGCGGAGCATCGCGGCTTTGTTCACTCCCGAGGACCGCGCGATCGACCGGCCCGCCACCGAGATGCGCCTGGCCCTGGCGCAGGGCCGCGCCGAGGACGAGCGCTGGCACCTGCGCGCGGACGGCTCCCGGTTCTGGGCCTCGGGCGAGATGATGCCCCTGCGGGACGGCGAGGGCGGCCATATCGGCTACGTCAAGGTCCTGAGCGACCGCACCGAGGAGCACCGGGCCGGGGATGCCCTGCGGGAGGCGGAGATGCGCCTGCGCCGGGCGCAGGAGGCCGGCGGCATCGGGGTGTTCTCGGTGGGCATCGACGACGGCGTCCTCCATCCGACGCCGGAGTTCTGCCGCCTCTACGGTCTGCCCGAGGCCGCCGCCTACCCGGCCACGGCCTTCGAGGGGCTGGTCGTCGCCGAGGATGCGCACCTCGTCTCCACCGCGGAGAGCCGGCGGCGGGGCGAGCCGCCGCGGGACGTCGAGTACCGCATCCGCCGCCCCGACACCGGCGCGCTTCGCTGGATCGCCCGCCGGGGCGAGATCGAGCGCGCCGCCGACGGGCGTCCGGTCCGGTTCTCGGGCGTCGCCCGCGACGTCACCGAGCAGCGCTCGGCGCGCGACGCCCTGGCCACCAGCGAGTCGCGCTACCGCGCGCTGTTCGAGGCCGTCGACGACGGGTTCTGCATCATCGAGTTCTTCGACGGGCCTCACGGCCCCTTGAGCGACTACGTCCACGTGGAGTCGAACGCCGGCTACGAGCGCCACACCGGCATCCCGGGCATCGTCGGCCGCACCCTGCGCGACCTCGCGCCGGCGGAGGCCGAGGGCTGGCTCGAACTCTACGGCGGCGTCCTGCGCACGGGCACCTCGATCCGCTTCGAGCGGGCCTTCCCGCTGGCCGGGCGGTACATCGAGGTCTCCGCCGCCCGGATCGAGCCGGCGAGCCGGCGCCAGGTCTCCGTGCTGTTCCGGGACGTCTCGGATCGCCGCCGGGCGGAGGATGCCCTGCGCGCCAGCGAGGCCCTGGCCCGGGAGAACATCGAGCGCGTGCAACTCGCCCTGGCGGCCGGAGCCATCATCGGCACCTGGATCTGGGACCTGCCGAAAGACCGCTTCAGCGTCGACGAGGCCTTCGCCCGCAGCTTCGGCCTCGATCCGGCGGCGGGCCGCGAGGGCCTGAGCCTCGCCCAGGTGGTGGAGACCGTGCATCCGGACGACCGCGCCGGCCTCGCTTCGGCGATCGAGGCCGCGATCGCCCGGGGGGGCGCCTACGCGCATCAGTACCGGACCCGTCGCGCCGACGGTCGTTACTACTGGCTGGAGGCCAACGGCCGGGTCGAGCACGGCCCGGACGGCACGCCCCTGCGCTTCCCCGGCGTGCTCATCGACATCGAGGAGCGCCGCGCCGGCGAGGCCGAGCGCGCGCGCGTCACCGAGCAGTTGCGCAGCCTCAACGAGACCCTGGAGCAGCGCGTCGCCGAGCGCACGGCCGAGCTGATGCGGGCCGAGGAGGCCCTGCGCCAGTCGCAGAAGATGGAGGCCGTCGGGCAACTGACCGGCGGCCTCGCCCACGACTTCAACAACATGCTGGCGGGCATCGTCGGGTCCCTCGAACTGATGCAGACCCGCATGCTCCAGGGCCGGGTCGGCGACCTGGAGCGCTACATCGGCGCCGCGCAGGGGGCGGCGCGCCGGGCCGCCGCCCTGACGCACCGCCTGCTGGCCTTCTCGCGCCGCCAGACCCTGGCGCCGAAGCCCACCGACGTGAACCGCCTCGTCGAGGGGATGGAGGAACTGGTGCGCCGCACGGTCGGCCCGGCGGTGTCGGTGGAGGTGGTGGGCGCCGCCGGCCTGTGGCCGACCCTGGTCGACCCGAGCCAGCTCGAGAACGCCCTTCTCAACCTCTGCATCAACGCCCGCGACGCCATGCCGGAGGGCGGGCGCATCGTGGTCGAGACCGGCAACCGCTGGCTCGACCCGCGCGGTGCCCGCGAGCGCGACCTCGAGCCCGGCCAGTACGTCTCCCTCTGCGTCTCGGACAACGGAACCGGGATGACGCCGGACATCGCCGCCAAGGCCTTCGATCCGTTCTTCACCACGAAGCCGCTGGGCGAGGGCACCGGCCTCGGCCTGTCGATGATCTACGGGTTCGCCAAGCAATCGGGCGGGCAGGTGCGGATCTATTCCGAGCCCGGCGAGGGCACGATGGTGTGCATCTACCTGCCGCGCCACCTCGGCGAGGCGGAGGGGGCGGAGCCGGTGCCGGACCTGTCGGAGGCGGCCCGGGCCAAGCTCGGCGAGACCGTGCTGGTGGTGGACGACGAGCCCACGGTGCGGATGCTCGTCACCGAGGTGCTGGAGGATCTCGGTTACGCCGCCATCGAGGCGGCCGACGGGGCCTCGGGCCTCAAGGTGCTGCAATCGGACGTGCGCATCGACCTCCTCGTCACCGATGTCGGCCTGCCCGGCGGCATGAACGGCCGGCAGATGGCGGAGGCGGCCCTGGTCTCGCGGCCCGGCCTGAAGGTGCTGTTCATCACCGGCTACGCCGAGAACGCCGCCCTCAACCACGGCCACCTCGCACCCGGCATGCAGGTGCTGGTCAAGCCCTTCGCGCTCGAAGCCCTCGCAACCCGGATCCGTGGCCTGATCGAGAGCGCCGACTGATACGTCATCCGCTTCATCAAAGTGGATGACGTATCGGCAAGCCCGCGCGGCGCTCGGGCGAAGCGTGTCCCCTCAGCGCGGCCGATCCTCGCCCGGGAGGTTGCCGATGCGCTCCGCCGCGAAGCGCTCGCGGAGCCAGGCCGCGGCGGGCCCGCAGGGCCGCTGCTTGTGCCAGACCAGTTCGAGGGCGATGGGCCAGTCGCCCTGATCGAACTGAAGATCCGGCGTGACGAGATAGGGCGCCGTGAGGGACGCGGCGATCACGTGATCGGTGACGAAAGCCCAGCCGATCCCGTGCTTCACCATCTCCAGGATGACCCAGTGGCTCTCGACCCACCACACCTCGGCGGCCACCCGCAGACGCCGCTTCTCCGGCCCGTCGCCGCGCGCCGCCACGAGGATCTGGCGGTGGCGCTTCAGCTCCTCCCACGCCACGCGGGCCTTCGCCAGCGGGTGGTCGCGCGCGCAAACGAGCTTGAGCGGAACCCAGCCGATGGTCTGGAAACCGAGTTCGGTCGGTAGGACCTCCTGGCGCCACATCACGCCGAGATGGGCGGCTCCGGACTGCACCATGCGGCTGACGTCCTCCATCAACGGAAACAGCAGTTCCAGCTCGACGGAGGGGAAGGCCTTCGCGAAGTCGGCGAAGAGGGCGCCGAGGGCATGCTCGGGATAGAGTTCGTCGATCGCCACCACGAGCCGGTTCTCGATTCCCCGCTGGAGGCTGCTCGCCACGCCGATCAGGTGCTCCCGCCGGTCGAGCACGACACGCGCCTCCAGCAA
>NZ_JAIEOF010000146.1 GCF_019750675.1 Methylobacterium sp. | reverse complement strand
ATCCGCGACGAATCCGTCGACGGCGCCCGGCGCCACCGGCACGCCCTCGGCCTGACGGTGTTCGCCCGGCCCGGCTCGACCCGCAGCGCCGTCGACGTCGCCGAGCGCATCGCCGATCTCCTGCACGACGCGCCGCTCAGCCTCGCCGGCCACGCCCTGGTGCGCCTCGACCTCGCCTCCATCGCGGTGCGCCGCGATCCGGCGAGCGGCGAGACCCGCGCCGTCCTGAACCTCGGCGCGATCACCGAGCGCCTGCCCGCCTGATTCCCCAGAACCCTCGGAGCCCACCATGGCAGCCCAACGCGGCAAGGACCTGCTCATCCGCATCGCCTCCGGCAGCGGCTTTCTCGCGGTGGCGGGCCTGCGCGCCCGACAGATCGCCTTCAACACCGAAACGGTGGACGTCACGAACGCCGATTCCGCCGGGCGCTGGCGCGAGCTCCTGGCCGGAGCGGGGGTGCGCCGCGCCGCCCTCTCGGGCTCCGGCGTGTTCCGCGACGAAGCCTCCGATGCCCGCCTGCGGCAGGTGTTCTTCGACGGCGCCCTGGAGACCTACCAGGTCGTGGTGCCGGGCTTCGGCACCCTGGAAGGCCTGTTCCAGATCACCAGTCTGGAATACCGCGGCGATCACGCCGGCGAGGTGACCTTCGACATGGCCCTCGACTCGGCCGGCCCCCTCGCCTTCACGGCCGCCTGATGGCCAACCGCAGGCGCGGCGAGGTGGCCCTGGCCCTGGGCCCCGAGCGCTACACCCTCTGCCTCACCCTCGGGGCGCTGGCCGAACTCGAGGACGCCCTCGGGGCCGCCGATCTGAGCGACCTCGCCGCCCGCTTCGCGGACGGCCGGCTGAAGAGCCGCGACCTCGTCGCGCTCCTCGGCGCGGCGCTACGCGGCGGCGGCCACGCCCTCGACGATGCCGCCGTCGCGGCCCTGCCGCTGGCCGGCGACCTGGAGGCGATCGGGACGGCGATCGGCGCCGTGCTCGCCGCCGCCTTCGGCGAGGCCTCCGAGAACCCTTGAGCCCCACGGGCGGGACCGCGCCGGAGCCGCCCTCCGCCTTCCCGTGGGACGCGGCGCTGGCGCTCGGCCTCGGCCGGCTGCGCTGGCGCCCGCGCGATTTCTGGCGCGCCACGCCGCGCGAACTGATGGCCGCCGCCGGCCTGACCGGCCCCCGCGCCGCCCTCGACGGGGCGGGCCTGCGGGACCTGATCGGGCGCTACCCCGACCCGACCTGACCCGAGGGACCCCGCCATGGCCGAGACCGAGACCGACCGAACCGCCGCGGCCCGCGCCCGCCAGCTGGAGACCCTCGACCGGCTCGCCCAGCGCTTCGGTCAAAGCCTGTCGAAGGCCCTCAGCACCAATGTCGGGGCCGGGCGCCAGCTCGACAGCGTGCTCGGCACCCTGGCGACGAAGCTCTCCAGCGTGGCGATCAAGGCGGCCCTGACCCCGGTCAAGGCCGGGATCACCCGGCTGGTGAACAGGCTGATCGGGGCGGGCGCCGGCGGCGCCGACACGGCCTTCGCGCGCGGCGGCGTCCTCCAGCAGGGCCGCGTGCGCCCGTTCGCGGCCGGCGGCGTGGTGGCAGCACCCACCTACTTTCCCATGCGCGACGGCCTCGGCCTGATGGGCGAGGCCGGGCCGGAGGCGATCCTGCCGCTCAAGCGCGGCAGCGACGGGCGCCTCGGCGTCGCGGCCGGCGGCCAGGGCGCCGCCCCCGTGACCATCCACATCGCCACCCCCGACCTCGAGAGCTTCCGCCGCTCGGAGGCGCAGGTGGCCGCCGGCCTCGCCCGCGCGGTGGCCCGGGGCCGGCGCGGCTTGTGAGACCAACGGCCGTTGACTTCGACTCTTCGGCGATCGGCCGAAGGCCAAGCGCGAATGCGCGCCGCCGCTCATGCGGCGGAACGCCTTTGACCGGTCACGGTCAAAGGCCGATGGAACGAGGAGGAGCGCACCATGGCCGACGCACCGCCGAGCGACTTCCACGAAGTCCGCTTTCCCCTCGACGTCGCCCTGCGCGGCAGCGGCGGCCCGAGCCGGCTCACCGAGATCGTGACCCTGGCCTCGGGGCGCGAGCACCGCAACAGCCGCTGGGCCGATTCGCGCCGGCGCTACGATGCCGGCTTCGGCATCCGCACCCTCGATGCGCTCCACGCGGTCTTGAGCTTCTTCGAGGAGCGGCGGGGCCGGCTCTACGGCTTCCGCTACCGCGACCGGGTCGATTCGACCTCCGGGCCGCCCTCGCGGGGAATCGCGGCCACCGACCAGGTCCTCGGCCTCGGGGACGGGACCGCCCGCGTGTTCCAGCTCGCCAAGACCTACGGCACCGGGCCGATGCCCTACCGCCGGACCATCGCCAAGCCGGTGGGCGAGAGCGTGCGGGTGGCGGTGAACGGCGTCGCGGTGCCGGCCGCCAAGGTCGCCTGCGACGCCACCACCGGGCGCCTCACCTTCGCGGCCGACGCCGTGCCGGGGGCAGGCGCGCGCGTGACGGCGGGCTTTGCCTTCGACGTCCCGGTCCGCTTCGACACCGACGACCTCACCGTCGACCTCTCGGCCTTCGCCGCCGGGGAGATCCCGCGGGTGCCGCTCATCGAGATCGTGCCGTAGGGGGCGAGAACCGCAGCGGCCAGGCACCGGGGCGCCGGACCACCGTGTGGGGCGTGAAGCGCCAGAGCCGTTCGGCGCCGGGGAACGCCGCAAGGTCGGGGGCGTCGAGGATCACCTGCGCGTGCCCGGTCGTCTGCACGAGGTCGCCGGTGGCGAAGTCGATGAACAGGAGACCGGCGCGCGGGTTGGCGAGCATGTTGCCCAGGGTGTTGAAGAACCGGTTGCCGGAATAATCCGGCACCGTCAGGACACCGTCGGCATCCACCCGGACGAAGCCCGCGGGGCCCCCGCGATGCGAGACGTCGACCTGCCGGATGCCGTCCGCGCCGGGCGCGTAGCTGGCGACGAAGAACGTCTCGGCGTTCGTCACGAGGGCGCGGGCCTGCGCGTCGAGGCGATGCGACACGAGCGGGGCGGCCGCCGCCGCCGGGACCGGCTCCGGATCGGTCCGGACCCGGATGTATTGCGGGCAGTTGCCGAAGCTCTGCGCCACGCGGATCGAAAAGCCGTCCGCCGCCCCGCGCGCCACGGTCCCGTTCAGGCGGTTGCGCCGCCGCGTGCCGAGGTCGATCCCGAGGAGGCCCACGGCGGCTCCGTCCGCGAGCCCCGCCTCGGCCGGATCGCCGGGCTCGGGCGCCGCCCGCACCCGCAGGTGTTCGGGATCGGGCGCGTCGAGGAAGCCTGGGGCCCCGGTCCGCAAAGTCGCCCAGGCCTCGCCGTCCGGATCGACCGTGCCCAGGACCACGAAGGGCAGGTGGGCGTAGAAGGCGCGGTGCTGCTCGATCAGGTGGTCGCGGATGACGCGGGGGCCGAGCTCGGCCATCCGCTCGGCGACGCCGAGATGCGCCTGGATGGCGACCTCGCCCGCGTGCCAGGGTGCGGTGGGCGATTCGGAGAGAGTCACATCGAAGAGGGTCATGGGCTTTCTCCTCGGGTCGGGGGTGAGGCTCAGGCGGTGCGCAGGCCCGCGCGCGTCTGCGGGAAGGGCACGAAGCCCGGCAGGGCCTCGATGCGGGCGAGCCAGGCGCGGACCGCGCCGTAGGGGGCGAGATCGACATTCCCCTCGGGGGCGGCGGCGACGTAGCTGTAGAGCGCCACGTCCGCGAGGGTCGGGTGGTCGGCCGCGAGCCAGGGCCGGTCGGCGAGTTCCGCCTCGATCCGGCCCAGGATGAGATGGGCCCGGGCGATGACCTCGGCCGCGTCGAAGGCCGCGCCGAACACGGTGATGAGACGCGCGGCCGCCGGGCCGAAGGCGATGGGACCGGCCGCCACCGAGAGCCAGCGCTGCACCCGCGCCGCGCCGGCCGCGTCCTCCGGCAGCCAGTCGGTGCGGCCGAGGCTTTTGGCCAGGTAGACCAGGATGGCGTTGGAATCCGGCACGACCGTCTCGCCGTCGACGAGCACCGGCACCTGGCCGAAGGGATTCAGCTTCAGGAAGTCCGGCGCCTTGTGCTCGCCCTTCGCGAGGTCGACCTCGACGATCTCGCAGGGCTCGCCGAGGAGGGACAGGAACAGGCGGGCCCGGTGGGCGTGGCCCGACAGCGCGACGTGGAACAGCTTCATGGGAGGTCTCCGCGAGGTTCGGCCGGGGCACCGGCGACACCCGCATTCAAGCCCCTGCGCACGGCGATGAGAATGCGCTTTCCACGCAAGCCACTCTTCCGCCAAATGGAACAATCGAGGGTTTGCGGAGGACGGCATGGATCGATGGCAGGCGATGCGGGTCTTCGTCCGCGTGGCGGAGAGCGGGGGCTTTGCCGGAGCGGCGCGCCAGCTCGGCATGAGCCCGCCGGCCGTGACCCGGGCGGTGGCCGCCCTCGAGGACAGGATCGGGACCCGGCTCCTGACGCGCACCACCCGCACGGTGAAGCTCACCGAGGCGGGCGGGCGCTACCTCGAGGATTGCCGGCGCATCCTGGCCGAGATCGAGGAGGCGGAGGCGGCCGCCTCCGGCTCCACCGTCACGCCCTCCGGAACCCTGACCGTCACCGCGCCCGTGCAGTTCGGCCGCCTCTACGTGCTGCCCGTGATCACGGACTACCTCGCGCGCCACCCCGCCGTCGGTGCCCGCGCCCTGTTCCTCGACCGGGTGATCAACATGATCGACGAGGGCGCCGACGTGGGCATCCGCATCGGCCCGCTGGCCGATTCCGGCCTCACGGCGATCCGGGTTGGCACCGTCCGCCGGGTGCTCTGCGCGGCGCCGGACTACCTCGACCGGCACGGCGCTCCCGCGACCGTGCGGGACCTGCGCGACCACGCCGTGATCGGCTCGGCC
Source organism: Methylobacterium sp. (assembly GCF_019750675.1). GTDB lineage: Bacteria > Pseudomonadota > Alphaproteobacteria > Rhizobiales > Beijerinckiaceae > Methylobacterium. The sequence continues at coordinate 40 of NZ_JAIEOF010000146.1, read as the reverse complement.
AGCACCGGGCCGGGGGGCTTCGGGCAAGGGGGCTTCGGGC
>NZ_JAIEOF010000450.1 GCF_019750675.1 Methylobacterium sp. | reverse complement strand
CAGGCCGGCCGCGTCGGTGCAGCAGCCACACGCCGAGCCCGATCGCCAGCACGGTCGCGGCCCCGGCCAGGCTCAGGATGCGTTCGATCAGCGGCGTGTAGACGCCGCGCACCGCGTCGTAGCCGTAGCAGAGCAGGGTGAGCCGGTCGGCGAGCGTACTGCCCCGGCCTTCCCCCGCCTCGATCAGCGCGAGGCGCAGGTCGCGGCCGTTGAGGGCGAGCGGCGACAGCACCCGCGCCACCCGCCCGTCCTGCGTCAGCAGGATCGCGGCGGCCGGATGCGCGATGCTGTTGGTGTCGCGGTCGATCACGAAGCGGTAGCCGAGGGCGCCGGTCAGGCGGGCGATGGCGGCGCCGTCGCCCACCAGGGCACGCGCGGCTGGGCCCACGCCGGTGGGATCAGGTCCCAGCATCCGCCGGGCGGCGGCCGCGTCGTCCCGCGGATCGAGGCCAACCAGGAGGAAGCCGGTCGCCGGGAGGCCGGTGGCCGCCAGGGCCGCCGCCGACATCGCCAGCATCGGGTCGCAGACATTGCCGCAGGTGTAGTCCACCGGCAGCAGCAGCGTCGCGCGCCCGGCCAGGGCCGCGCCCAGGGTGGTCGGCCCGCTCTCGGCATCCGTGAGCGCGAGATCGAGGGGCACGCGGGCACCGGGAGCCGGCGCGACCGCGACCTGCGCCAGTTCGTTCTGCGCGAGCCGCGCCAAGCCCGTCGCGGGCGTCAGGCCCGCCCCCGCGAGGCCGAGAAGAAGTGCGACCGCGCGGCCGGTCGCGGGGCGGGAGCGGGGGCCTCGCATGCCGTATCCATGCCCGATCCGGCCCGCCGGCGCATCTGGCCCGACGTCGCAGCCCGGGGCGACCGGAGATTTTCGGCCTCCCGGGACCACGGATGTGGCCCGAGCCGGGATGTCACGAGACGATGTCACGAGAACTTGGGTCGCCTCGCCCCCGGACCCGGGGGTAAGCCCTGCCGGGCCCGCCGTGGCCGGGGACGACCCGACGACGGGATGAAATCCGGGACTGAACCGTGGCCACAGCGGCGCGGTTGTCGATCGGACGCGCACGTGGGCGCGGACGCGAGGATGATGAGGGCGCGAGGGTGAAGGGACAACGTCGTGACATCCCGTGCCCCGGCCCGGTGCCCCCGATCCGGCGCGGCTCCTGATGGCGCAGCTGTTCTCCCCCGGGGCCGACGCGCTCCTGCGCCTCGCCGTCCTGTCCGGGGCCGCCCTCCTCGCCGGGGGCGCCGTGGTGGTGGCCGGCATCGTGCGCTCGGACTACGTCACCGGCGTCGGCATCGCCCCGGCCCAGCCGGTGCCGTTCAGTCACAAGCACCATTCGGGTGAGCTCGGCATCGATTGCCGCTACTGCCACACCACGGTGGAGACGCAGGCCAGCGCCGGCCTGCCTCCGACCGAGACCTGCATGACCTGTCATTCACAGATCTGGACCGGCTCGGACATGCTCAAGCCCGTGCGCGACAGCTACGCCAGCGGCGAACCCATGCGCTGGACCCGCCTGAACAAGCTGCCGCAATACGTCGCCTACAACCATTCCGTCCACGTGACGAAGGGGATCGGCTGTTCCACCTGCCACGGGGACGTCACCACCATGCAGATGACGTTCCGAGCCAACGCCTTCGAGATGCGGTTCTGCCTCGACTGCCACCAGGCGCCGGAGCGCTGGGTGCGCACCCCCGATCAGGTCTGGAACATGAACTGGAGCCCGCCGGCGAACCAGGCGACCCTCGGGCCGGAGCTCGTGGCGCGGAACCACATCCACGGGGGCGACCGGCTCCTCGAATGCGGGATCTGTCACCGTTGATGGACCAGGCCCCAGACCTCGCGCGGCTGCGCGACCGCCTCGCCTCCGGCAACGGCCCGGCCTTCTGGCGCAGCCTCGACGCGCTGGCCGAAACGGAGGCGTTCCGGGCCTATCTCGCGACCGAGTTCCCGGGCGCCCTGCCCCCGGGGCAGGGGCCGGAGCGGCGCGGGTTCCTCAAGCTGATGGCGGCCTCCTTCGCCCTTGCCGGGCTCTCGGCCTGCGACGCCTTCGACGGGCGGGCGCGCGAGGTGCCCTACGTGGTGCAGCCCGAGCGCATCGTGGCCGGCGCCCCCCTGGCCTACGCCACCTCGGCCCTGTTCGATGGTTTCGCCAACGGCATCCTGGTCACCACCCGCAACGGCCGTCCCCTGAAGGTCGAGGGCAATCCGGAGCATCCCTGGAGCCGGGGCGGCACCGACGTCCTCGCCCAGGCCTCGGTGCTCGGGCTCTACGACCCCTTCCGCAGCCAGGGCGTGCAGCATCTCGGGCGGCCCGCGGCCTTCTCGGCCTTTCGCGGCGCCCTCCTGGCGCGCCTCGCGGCCCTGCGCGAGACCGGGGGCGCGGGGTTCCACCTGCTCACCGGGCCGGTGACTTCGCCGTCGCTGGCCGCCGGGATCGCGCGGCTGCGGGCGGCCTATCCGGGTCTGCGCTGGCACGTGGCCGAGACCGTGCCGCGGGAGGGGCTCTATGCCGGCGCGCGGCAGGCCTACGGCCGGCCCCTGGAAACGCAGGTCCGGTTCGAGGCCGCCCGCACCCTCGTCAGCCTCGACGGCGACTTCCTCGATGCCGGGCCGGGTCAGGTCGGCCTGTCGCGTCGCTGGATCGACGCGCGCCGGGCGGCCCAGGCCGAGGGCCGGCTCCTCACCCTGCACGCGGCGGCGCCGACCCCGGGACTGACCAGCGTCAAGGCCGACCACGCCGTGGCGGCCGGCTCGGACGATCTGGCGCGTCTGGCTGCGGATCTCCTGCGGATCGCAGAGGGCGGGCAGCCCGAGACCCGGGACGGGGGGCCGATGGCGGCGTGGCTGCGGCGGGCCGGAGCGGCGCTCCTGGCGAACCGCGGTCGCAGCCTCGTCACCGCCGGCCTCGCGCAGCCGGCCGGGATGCACGCCCTCGTCCACCGCATCAACGGAGCCCTCGGCAACACCGGCACGACCGTGGTCCACACGGCGCCGGTTCCGGTGTCCGGGGCAGAGGGCCTGTCCGACCTCGCCGAGGCGATGGCCGGCGGGCGCGTCGGAACCCTGCTGATGCTCGGGGTCAACCCGGCCTACGAGGCGTCCGGAGACCTCGCCTTCGCCGAGCACCTGGGGCGGGTGCCGTTCAAGATCCATGCGGGGACGTATTTCGACGAGACCGCCGCCCATGCCGACTGGCACTTGCCGCTGGCGCATCCCCTGGAGAGCTGGGGCGATGCCCGCGCCCTCGACGGCACCGTCGGGTTGATCCAGCCGACCATCGCCCCCCTCTACGGCGCCCGCTCGGCCCACGAGATCCTGGCCCTGTTCGGGGCCGAGGTGCCGGTGCGGGAGGGCCCCGAGCAGGGGCTCGCACTGCTGAAGCGCCACTGGCGCGGTCCCGGCGAGGAGGCCGCCGCCTTCGAAGCCCGGTTCGGGGAGGCCCTGCGCCTCGGCTTCCTGCCCGACACCGCCCTACCCGTGGAGACCGTGGCGCTGACCGGGGGCGTCGCCGCCCCGCTGCCGGCCCCTGGGGCCGGGGACCGGATCGAGGCGGTCTTCCGGCCCGATCCCTGCCTCTGGGACGGGGCCTCGGCCGATCTCGGCTGGCTGCAGGAACTGCCCAAGCCCCTGACCAAGGTCGTCTGGGAGAACGTCGTGGCGATCAGCCCGCGGCTCGCCGAGCGCCTGCACCTGGCCACCGGCGACGTCGTGGCGGTGGAGGCGAACGGCCGGCGTCTCGAGGGCGCGGCCTGGATCCTGCCCGGCCAGGCCGAGGGCACCGTGACCCTCACCCTCGGCTACGGCCGCCGGGTGCCGGACCACCTCGCGCACGGGCTCGGCTACGACGCCCAGGCCCTGCGCCCCGCCGCCACGCCCTATCGCCTCGCCGACGTCACCCTGACGAAGACCGGCCGCCGCGCCAAGCCGGTGACGACCCAGGATCTGGGCACGATGCAGGGGCACGACTTCGTGCGCGTCCAGGCCCTGGGCGCCCCGAGCGTCGGCGACCCGCCGGGCGCGGCGGCACCCTCCTTCTATCCCGCGCCGGCCTCGGCAGGGCGCGGCGCGGATTCCGCTGGTGCGGGCGCCGGCCGGGCCTGGGGGATGGTCATCGACCTCGACGCCTGCATCGGCTGCAATGCCTGCCTCACCGCCTGCCAATCCGAGAACAACATTCCGGTGGTGGGGCGCGCGGAGGTGGCGCGCGGGCGCTGGATGAACTGGTTGCGGGTGGACCGGTACTACGCGGGCGACCTCGACGCGCCGGAGACGCATTTCCAGCCGGTGCCCTGCATGCATTGCGAGGCGGCGCCCTGCGAGCTCGGCTGCCCCGTGGAGGCGACGGTGCACGACGGCGAGGGCCTGAACCTGCAGGTCTACAACCGCTGCATCGGCACCCGTACCTGCCAGAGCTACTGCCCCTACAAGGTCCGGCGCTTCAACTACCTCGATTACACCGGCGGCATGGCGCCGGTGGAGCAGCAGCAGCGCAACCCGGAGGTCACCGTGCGGGCGCGCGGCGTCATGGAGAAGTGCACCTACTGCATTCAGCGCATCGCGGGCGCGCGCATCGACTCGGCCAGGGACGCGCATGCGCCGATCCCCGACGGCGCGGTGGAGACCGCCTGCCAGGGCGCCTGCCCGACCCGCGCGATCGTGTTCGGCGACCTCTCCGACCCGGGCAGCAAGGTCGCGGCCGCGCGCCGGGACCCGCGCAACTACGCGCTCCTCGGCGAACTCAACACCCGCCCGCGCACCACCTATCTGGCGAGCCTGGCGCCCGGCGCCGAGCCGGGCCGGGAGGGCTGACGCCCATGGCCGGCGCCGTGCTCACCCCCGACACCCCGACGCGCCCCGGCGGAATGGAACGCACCGTCGCCGGCGCCGCCCTGCACGACCCC
>NZ_JAIEOF010000134.1 GCF_019750675.1 Methylobacterium sp. | reverse complement strand
CGTTAGAGATTCGATCACGCCCTCTGGCGGTCTTCATTGAGCAATATCACGCCTCCCAAGCACAAATTTAGTGCACGGCAATTTTTCCGAACACAGTTTTCGCGTGTGTCGGCGGAGCGCGATTAACTGGTAATTAACTATACCCGCGTTTGATGATGCAGCGCGAAAAGAGGCGCAAATCCACCACCTGCCGGGGTTCTGCACACGTGTCCCACCGTCTTGGAACCGCGCTGTTCCTGCTCACCGCACTGGCCCTGGCGCCGACCTCCGCCCGCGCGGCCGACTGGTACACGGGTGCCGCCCAGCCGGAGGTCGCGGGTGACGAATGGATCGTCGCGGTGGATGCCAGTGCCACCGTCACAACCAACAGCTCCGCTTTCGGAACGATCACGGCGACGATCGCGCCGGTCGGCACACTCCTCGAAGACGGCCTGCGCGTACGCCTCCAGGGCGTGGCCGGCACCTATTCCTATCCGGGGGCGGCGGTCCGTCAAACCGTCACCGGCGTTCAGCAGGAAGGCACGGTCCTCCTCGGCTACGAGTGGATCTGGCAGCAGGCTGCGCTGGCCGGCTATATCGGCATGAACGTGCGCAGCAACGAGCTCTCGATCCTGGACCCCGGCAATCCCGTGGTCGGCACGGGCCTCGGCGTGAAAGTGGCGGCGGACCTCTACGTGAACCCCACCGAGAACACGCTGTTCTCGGCCAATGCCTCCTACTCGACACTGTTCAACGCCTATTACGCGCGCTTCCGCGCCGGCGTCGCGGTGCTGCCGGGCGTGTTCGTCGGCCCCGAGGCCACGCTTCTCGGCGACGCGTTCTTCAACGGCTGGCGGGCCGGCGGCCACGTCACCGGGTTCGCCATCGGCCCGATGAAGTTCTCCCTCGGGGCGGGCTACGCCTTCGATCGTATCCGCAAGGGTGGATACTACACCAGCGTCGATGGCCGCATCGCATTCTGAGATCACGCTGGAGGCATGCCGCGCGAGCGGCATCTCATCACTCGCTTCTTCCTTCGCCTAACGCGGAGTGGCCCCATGCCACCCTTTCTCGTCCGAACCATCTGGCTCGCCAGCGCCGCGGTGACCCTGCTGTTGCTGTCGCAACCTCTGGGAACGGACGTTCAGCTCGAGATGAGCCTCGGCGCCATCGCGGTCATGATCCTCCTGTGGCTGTTCGCCAAGGGGCGCACCGGGCGTTTGACCTTCCTCGCCATCGGCAGCCTCGTGGTGCTGCGCTACATCTATTGGCGCCTGTCGAGCACGCTGCCGCCGGTCGGCGATCTCCCGGGCTTCACGGCCGGCGTGATCCTGATCGCGGCGGAACTCTACTGCTTCTACATCCTGGCGGTCAGCCTCGTGATCAACGCCGATCCCCTGCGGCGCCCCCCGCCCCCGCAGGACGCGGACGAAGACCTGCCGACCGTCGACATCTTCGTTCCGACCTACAACGAGGACCGGCACATCCTCGCGACGACGCTCGCGGCCGCGAAATCCCTCGACTACCCGGCGCACAAGTTCACCGTCTGGCTCCTCGACGACGGCGGGACGGACCAGAAATGCGCGGATAGCGATCCCGCCAAGGCGGAGGAGGCGCGGGCGCGCCGCAAGGTCCTGCAGGCCCTCTGCGCGGATCTCGGGGTGTCCTACCTGACCCGGCGGCGCAACCTCCACGCCAAGGCCGGAAACCTCAACAACGGCCTCCAGAACTCGATCAGCGAGATCGTCGTGGTCCTCGATGCGGACCACGTGCCCTTCCGCTCGTTCCTGCGCGACACGATCGGCCATTTCGGCATGGATCCGAAGCTGTTCCTCGTGCAGACGCCGCACGCCTTCCTGAATCCCGACCCGATCGAGCGGAACCTGAAGACCTTCGAGCGGATGCCCTCCGAGAACGAGATGTTCTACGCGGTGGGGCAGTGCGGGCTCGACAAGTGGAACGGCTCGTTCTTCTGCGGCTCGGCGGCGCTGCTCCGGCGCAGCGCGCTGGACGAGGCGGGCGGCTTCTCCGGCATCACCATCACGGAGGATTGCGAGACCGCCTTCGAGCTGCATTCGCGCGGCTGGACCAGCCTCTACGTCGACAAGCCCCTGATCGCCGGCCTCCAGCCGGAGACGCTCTCAGCCTTCATCGGGCAGCGCTCACGCTGGTGCCAGGGCATGCTGCAGATCATGCTTCTCAAGAACCCACTCTTCAAGAGCGGGCTGAGGCCGATCCAGAGGCTCTGCTACCTGTCGAGCATGACGTTCTGGTTCTTCCCGCTCCCGCGGCTGATCTTCATGGCGGCCCCGCTGCTGTACATCTTCCTCGACATGAAGATCGTCGTCGCCAACGTCGACGAGGCCATCGCCTACACCGCCACCTACATCGTCGTGAACCTGATGATGCAGAACTACCTCTACGGGCGGGTGAGGTGGCCCTTCGTCTCGGAACTGTACGAGTACGTGCAGGGACTGTTCCTCATCAAGGCGACCGCCGCCGTGATCCTGTCACCGCGCAAGCCGACCTTCAACGTCACGGCCAAGAACGTCAGCCTCGACCACGACCAGCTCTCCCCCCTGGCGCTGCCCTACTTCGTCGTCTTCGCGGTGCTCTTCCTCGCGCAAGCCTTCGCCACCTACCGCTACAGCTTCGAGCCCGGCGTCACGAACCTGATGCTCGTGGTCGGCCTCTGGAACCTGTTCAACCTCATCACGGCCGGCGCCGCCCTGGGCGTCGCCACAGAGCGGCGCCAGACCGAGACGGCCCCCTCGCTGCCGGTCGACCGCCCCGCGGTGCTGAACCTCAACGGGACGACCATCGACGTCACCGTGGAGCGCATCTCCAGTGCCCGGTGCCGGATCCGAATGGATGCCGTGGTTCCGATGCGCCGCAGCGACGACGGTTCGGTCGGCACCCTCGCGGCGATCCACCAGGGCCACGTGCCGCTCCTGAGTCATGCCCGGACGATCCCGGTGCGGGTGGCGGGGATCACCGCCGCCGGCGAGGAATCGATCTGCGATCTCGTCTTCGAAACCCTGACGCCCGGCAGCTACCTCGCCCTCGCGGACATCATGTACGGCGACGCCGGCGCGATGGTCCGCTTCCAGCAGCGCCGCCGCACCCACAAGGACATCCTGTCGGGGACCTGGCAGTTCATCGGCTGGGGTCTGTACGGACCGATCCGGGCCCTGGCCTGTCTGATGACGGGAACGGCGCAGCGCCCTGTCGAGGAGGACGCCCCGAAGGCCGCCGCGGGCGCGCGCCGCCGCGCCGCCGATCCGGAGACGCAGCCGGGCCCCCGGCCGGCGGCCGCCGCGCCACCGGCCGAAGGATCGCCGAGCTGGCTCCAGCTGATGGTCGAGACCGAGAACGCGCAGGACGAGGCGGAGCGCGGTCGCCGGACCTCGGACCGGATGGTCGCCGCCCCGTCGGGGCTGCGCAGCTGAAAGCGCGACCCCAAGCCCATCCACGGACAGTCCATCCCTCGGACACGAGCTCGAACCCGGCAATGCCCGTCACATCCCAGCACCGCCCCAGATCGCACACGGCCTCCGCGCTGACGCTGGCCGGCCTGCTTCTCGCGGTGTCCCATCCCGCCCACGCGCAGAGCTTCATCGGGCGCGGCGCGCCTCGGGTCCTAGCCGTTCCGGATGCCGAGCGCGCTGGCCGCCCGGCCACCGCCGTCCGGGCGGAGGCGGAGCCCGCGTCTGCGCCCGCCGCGCCGCCGCTGCCGCAGCGCCCGTTCCCGGCCCTGTCCAGCAGCCTGCGCCTCAGCGGCGAGGAGAGCGGCCTGCAATGGCCGGTCTACCTCACGGAGGCGCAGTCCCGGGAGCAGGTGCGCCTGCGCATCGGCTACCTCGCGGCGATCTCGGTCGTGCCCGACGCCTCGTTCCTGACCGCGAAGGTCAACGGCGTGGCCGTGGGACGCAGCGAGATCAAGGCTCCGGGCGCGATCCGGATCATCGAGTTCGACATCCCCGGCGACCTCCTGAAGCCGGGCTACAACGCCCTGGAGATCGCCGGTGTCCAGCGGCATCGGGTCGACTGCTCCCTCGACGCGACCTACGAGCTCTGGACCCAGATCGACCCGGCCTGGACGGGTCTCGTCTCGGTCTCCGGCGCCGCGATGGCCAATTCCCTGCGCGATCTGCCCGCCATCGCGCCGGATGCGCGCGGCATCGTCCCGATCCGGATCGTCCTGCGCAACCGGCCGGGCTTCGCCACCTTCGAGCGCCTGATCGGCCTGGTCCAGCGCCTGGCGCTCGCGGGCAGGTTCAGCCAGGTCTCGGTCGAGTTCGCAGGCGAAACTCAAGGGTCGGCCGGCCTCGAGATCCACGTGGCGGATGACGCAGGGACCGGCGGTCCCGGCCGCCAGCCCCTGACCTTCGAGTCGCCGCAGGGCGACCGGGCGGCCCGCATCACCCTGGCGGGCGAGACGCCCGCCGAGATCGAGGCGGCCAGCCGCATCGTCAGCGGCATCACCACGCGCGAACCGATGGGTAGCCCGCACGGCCTTCAGGCCCTCGCCCGCGCGCGCGGCGTGCCGGTCCAGGGCCGCGAGACGTTGCCGTTCTCCGCGTTCGGCATCGAAAACCGGGAATTCGGAGGCCGTCTGTTCCGGACCGGCTTCGACCTGACCCTGCCGACGGATTTCGTGCCGGCGGATTACGACAAGATCGCCCTCACCCTCGCGGGCGGCTATGCGGCGGGGCTGGAGCTCGGCGCCCAGATCATCGTGGACGTCAACGGACGCAACGTGGCCAGCGCGCCCCTGGCGAATGCGGGCGGCCAACTCTTCCGGGACGAGACGATCGCCCTGCCGCTCAGCCGCTGGCGGCCGGGACGGAACAAGGTCGAGGTGAGGGCCCTGCTTCCGGCCC
>NZ_JAIEOF010000218.1 GCF_019750675.1 Methylobacterium sp. | reverse complement strand
CCTGGCCGACGGCTACGCCGCCCGCCGCGCCTGATCCGCCTGAACTAACCCGCGAACCCCGGCCGGTCCCCGCGACCAGCCGGGTCTCGCAGCCCCCTCTTCCCCCTCCAACACAGGAGACCCGATCCATGAACGGAGACCAGTTCCGCGGCGCTTCCCGCCACGTCAAAGGCCGCGCACAGACCGCCCTCGGCGGGATCACCGGCGACCCGGCCCGCCAGATCCGTGGCGCCGTGAACCAGGTGGCGGGCGGCGCGCAGTACGCCTATGGCCGCGCCCGCGAGCGCGCCGAAGATCTGGCCGAGGACGGCCGCCACCTTGCTGACGCGGCCCGCGAGCGCGCCGACGACCTCATCGCGGACGGACGCGATTTCGCCCGTCACGCGCGCAAGCGCGGAACCACCTACGGCCGTCAGGCCGTGCGCTACGCCGACGACAACCGCACCTCCGCCCTCCTCGGGCTCGCCGCCATCGCCTTCGCGGTCGGCTGGCTGTCCCGCTCCCGGCGCTGACCCCCAGACCACCCAAGCCAGACCCACCGGAGACCAACCCATGATCCGTAAGCTCCTGACCGCCTTCCTGCTCCCGAAGATCATCGCCTACGTGAGCCGCCGCTTCGGTGGCCGTTCCGCCGTCCCGCCGAATCGCCGCGGCTACTGAAACTCGCCGGCCAGCCAGCTTTCGTCTCCGGAGACCGTCACACGATGAAGTTGCCCCTCGTCCTCGCCGCCACCGTCGCCGCCACCCTGGTCGGGCTCCCGGCCCAGGCTTCCCCGATCGGGGCATCCCCGGTCCAGGCAACGCCCCTCGAGGCGCTGGTGCGGGGCGACCTGCCGACCGATTACGTCCAGTATCGCCGGTTCGGGTACCGGCATGGCTGGCGCGGCGGACGCGGGTACGGACGGGGCTACGGCCCACGTCGCGGCTACGGATACCGGCGCGGCGGGCCCGGTGTGGGCGCGGCGGTCGGCGCGGGCGTAGCGGGCCTCGCCGCGGGCGCCATCATCGGCGGTGCCATCGCCAATTCGCAGGCGCAGGCCGCCCCCGTGATCGTTCGGGGCGGCCCCAATCCCGAGGCCGTCGCCGCCTGCGCCCGCCGCTTCCGCTCCTACGACGCGGCCAGCGGTACATACCTGGGCAACGACGGCGATCGTCACCCCTGCCCGTGATGCGCTCGGCGACCAGGGCGGGCGTCCGCGTCCGCTCGCTCCGGCCGCCACCGGCCACCGAACGGAAGCGAGTCCCACGTCGGACGGCCGAATAAATTCCGCCCGGCCCTGCCTACCCCACTCTTCACCCCGAGACCCCAAAGGACGAACGATGAGCAAGGGCTATCCCTCGATGACGGCGCTGCTGGGCCTGCTGGCCGTGGCGGGCTACCAGAACCGCGACAAGCTCGCCGAACTGCTGAAGGGCCACGATGCCCCGGCACACGGTACCGTCCCGCCGATCCCGAACACGGTCCGCCCGGCCCCCTCCACCGGCGGCACCGGTCTCGGCAACCTCGGCGGTCTCCTCGGTGGCGTCGGTACGGCCGGGATCGGCGGTCTGATCGCCAGCGGCCTGAGCGAACTCGTCGACCATTTCACGCAAGGCGGTCACGGTGAGACGGCCAAGTCCTGGGTCAACCAGGGGCCCAACCGCGACATCGCCGAGGCCGACCTCGAGCGCGCCATCGGGTCTGACACCCTCGACCACCTCACCCAGCAGACAGGCTTGAGCCGGAGCGCGCTGCTCTCCCGCCTGTCGCGCGAGCTGCCCTCGGCCATCGACCGTTACGCCACCGACGGCCGCTCGCCGGTCTGATCTCGACGGATGCGGGCCGGCACCCGGTGTGGGTGCCGGCCGTCCACGACGCCGGGTGACGCCACGCCGGGGTTCTTCGATCCACCACCTTCCCCGACCTTGCGAGCTCTCATGGCCATCGACTATCGCGCGGAACTGCGTCGCCCCTTCCCCTTCAGCCTCGCGGTCGTGGCCGCGGTGCTGCTCGTCTGGCTGATCGTTGCCTCCATTGCGGGCGCTCGCCAGCGCGGGGCGCGCGACCACCGCATCGCGGACCTGCAGACGCAGCAGATGTCGCTTCGCGCCGATCTCGAGCGTCAGATCGCGACCGCCGGAACCCTGAGCGCCCTCCAGGGCAAGATCAGCGCGGCCCAGCAGCAGGACCAGCAGGCGACCCAGGCGGCCGAGCAGGCCAAGGCCCGCGCCGCGACCCTCGCCCAGGAGCAGCAGGCCGCCGAGGCCAAGGCCTCCGAGATGCAGCGGTCGGCGGAGACCGCGACGCGCAAGCTCGCCGATCTTCAAGGCCAGGTCGCCGAGGCGGAGCGGACGCTCGCCCCCCTGCGCGACACGATCGCCAAGGCCGAGAAGGCGGCCGTCGATCGCACGCAGGATCTCGCCGAGGTCGGTCGCCGGGTCGAGGATGCCCGGGTGCAGGAAGCCAAGCTGCGCGCCGATCTGGCCACCATGACCCAGGAGGCGACCGCCAAGACGGCCGATCTCGCCAAGGCCGAAGAGCGTCAGCAGAACGCCCGCGAAGCCGCCGCCGCCGCCCAGAAAGAACTGGCGGATGCCCGCGCCGCAGCCGAGCAGGCGACCCGGCAGCGCACGGAGACCGAGCAGGCCGTGGCCGGATTGAGCGCGAACCGGGACCGGCTCGCCAGCGAGGTCGAGCAGGCCAATCGTGAAACGCAGCAGGCCCGGGACGGACTGATGGGCGTTCAGAAGGACCTGGCGGAGGCCAAGGCGCAGCGCGATCGGGTGCTGTCCGAACGCACCCAGGCCGAACAGACCGTCCAGACCCTGTCCGCCGACCGCGACGCGGCCAAGGCCGCCGTCGAGGGCCTCCAGAAGCGCCAGGCCGATGCCCAGACCGAGCTGGCGACGCTCACAGAAACCCTGGCGACGCGCAACAAGGAGGCGGCGACCCTCGACGAGCGGCTGGCCGCGACGCGGCAGGAGCTCAGCGCCGCCCAGGCCAAGCTCGCCGAACTGCGCCAGCAACTCGCGACCCCACCCAGCGACGGTCCGGGCACGCCCGGCCAGCCCGCGACCGCCCAGCCCCCGCGCTGAGTTCTCGCCGGTCCCCGTGAGCCACCATCCGCGCAAGTCGCTTGCCGCACCCCATACCGAGTCGGGAAATCCACATGCATGTCAGACTTGTTGCCGTGACGGCACTCGTGCTCGCGGGGGCCCTGGCTTTCTCGCGGCCCGCCTCGGCGCAGGAAGGGCCGGAGCGGGAAGGGCCCGAGATGGAGGCCATGCGGGCAAATTGCGGGGGTGATTACCTGCGCCTGTGCGCGGGGATGAAACCGGGCGGACCGGAGGTGAAGGCCTGTTTCAGGCGCAACCGCCCGAACCTCTCGGAGGGCTGCTCGCGCGCCATCGCTGCCTACGAACGCGTCCGCGCCGGACGCCTCGAGGCGGACGACTGAGGCCCGGTTCGCGCAGCGCCACGATCGGAATATCGCGGCGTCATTTGCAACGGAAGGAGACGAGGGACCGGTATGTTGACCCGCTTGCGCCACAGCCTCGTGCGCGTGTTCCCCGGCATCCTCCTCATCGTCCTGGGTCTGCTGGCCGCCCTGTTTCGTGGGCGGCGCCCGCGCCGGAATGCTGCCGGCGTGCCGGTTCCGGTCCTCCAGAGGGCACCCGCGCGCCCGCCCGCGCCTCGGCTCGGGCGCCGCGGCGGTGTGTTCGCGTTCCTGGCGCTCCTCATCGGGATCGGACTGATCCTCGCCCTAACCGTCGGTGGCGACCCGCTGCGGCGCCTCGCATCGATCCCGCCGCGCGAGGGGACGCCGATGGCGGCGGTCGCGCCGGCTGAGACGGGAGCCGGCCGGGTGCCGGGCCACGGTGCGTCCGCGCCGGCCGGATCGGATCGACAGGTGCAAACCGGGGCGCAGGGGGGACAGGCGCCCGCCGTCGCATCGGATGCGAGCGTCCCGGCCTTCGACACCGTCCGGGTCGAGCCGAACGGCGAGTTCGTCGTGGCCGGGCGCGCCACGCCGGGCGGAACGCTGGAGCTCCTCGTCGACGGCAAGCCCGTCGCGTCGACGGTCGCGGATGCGAACGGACAGTTCGCCGTCGTTCCGCCGACCCTCCCGACCGGCAATAGCGAGATCACGCTGCGGGTCACCAATGACCAGGGGCATGCGCAGCCCTCTCGGGAAAGCGTCGCCGTGGTGATCGCGCCCTCGCGCGAGACCCATCCGCTGGTCGCCCTGACGGCGCCCGACAGGCCGACCAGGGTCCTGTCTCAGCCTGATCCGCTGCGCCCGGCGGATCGCCCAGGGCCGAATGCCGCCTCGGGCGCCCAGGCAACGGCAACCGTGCGCGCGCCGGATCTGCCCCGTCCGGGCTCACCGACCCCCGGCGGCGCGACATCGGTTGCAAATGCCCCCGCCGACAAGACGGTCGGCCGCGGCACCATCGACCCTGGCGCGTCGCGAGGCCCTTCTCCCGACGTCCCGCCGGGCCCAGCGACGCTTGGTTCGGCCGAAGGGCACGCAGCCGCACCGCTTGCCGGCTCTGCCGGTGCCGGCGCGGCGCAGACGCCCATGAAGATCGTGAGCATCGACGCGCAGGCGGGCGGACGGCTGTTCGTCACCGGCCGATCTCCCGCCGGGTCGACGGTCCGGCTCTATCTCAACGACACCCTCATCGCCCCCGCCAGCGTCGGACCCGACGGGACGGTGACCTTCGCGATCGGGCGGGGCGTGAAGCCCGGGGACTACAAGGTCCGGCTCGATCAGGTGGATGCCGGATCGGGCAAGGTCCGCAGCCGGGTCGAAGTCCCGTTCTCGGTCCCGGCCGTTTCTGCGGCGCCGGAAGTTCCTTCGGTGCCGGA
>NZ_JAIEOF010000385.1 GCF_019750675.1 Methylobacterium sp. | reverse complement strand
AGGAGTTCCGCGCCGCTCGCCCCGAGGCGGAGCAGGCCGATCACCAGGATCGGTGCGAGGACGATGCCGATGACGATCTTGATCGTCTCGCCGACGATCGTCGCCGGGCTCAGGTCGAAGTTCTTGATCGCGCGATACAGGTTGCGCAGCGCCGTCAGATAGCTGCCGGCGAAGGCCGCGCTGGCACCGAACAGCCAGACCGTGGTCCCGTCCTGTATCTGTGGACAGGCGCCATCTGGCCACGCGAAGCCGGGCGAGGTCGCGCACAGGAAGGCGGCCAGCAGCGACAGGGTGTGAAATACGGCCGCTGCGGCCACCAAGCTGAAGGCGACGCTGCCCAGAACCCAGGCGGTCGTGGTGAAGTCCTCGCGGTGCCGCGACTGGTCGAAGATGTCCAGCGACCCGTCGGAGCCGTCGACCGCCCCGCTCTTTCCGAAGACCCGGGCGCGGCCGACGAAGTACTTGTACTTCACGAACTCGAACGAAGGGATCAATCGCTGGCTCGATGGCCCCGCGATGTCGAACACGGCTGCGAGATCACGGACGATCTCCTGCCTCTGGCGTTTCACCGCTTCGCGGATCGCGATGAAGATGAAGGGCGACAGGGCCGCGAAGACGGTTGCGCCGAGGATGAACAGGTGAATGGGGAGTTTCGTCACAGGGCGTCCCATCATCTCCGGCACGGGTCACACCGGATCGGACGAATGATCACGCTTCCTGTAGATTTCGCAACTTAAGATAAAATATTATCAACCTAAAGTTATTCTGGTGCGTAATCCACCCCCACGAGCGTCAGCCCGCAGGCCGGGGCCAGCGGACCGCAGCGGCTGCGGTCGCGGCTGGCCAGGATGTCGGCGACGTCGTCGGCGCTGAGCCGACCGCTGCCGGCGAGCATCAGCGTGCCGACCATCGAGCGGACCTGATGGTGCAGGAAGGCGCGGGCCGAGGTCGCCACCACGATCTCGTCGTGCAAGCCCATCGGCATCGCCGCCACGTCGAGTTGATCGAGGGTCCGGAGCGGGCTCTTCGCCTGGCACTCAGCGGCGCGGAAGGCGGTGAAGTCGTGCAGGCCGAGGAGGCGGGTGGCGGCCACGCGCATCAACCCGACGTCGAGGGGCCAGGGCACCTGCCAGACATGGGCCCGGTTGAGGACCGGCGGGGTGCGCCGGTTGAGGATCCGGTAGCGATAGTGTCGACGGGTGGCGGAATGCCGGGCATTGAACGCGGCGCCGACGATTTCCGCGCTGAGGATCGCCACGGGGTTCGGGCGCAGATGCGCGTTGAGCGCGTCGCGGACCACGTCGGTACGCCAGTCCCGCGCGAGATCGAGATGCGCGACCTGGTGGGTGGCATGCACCCCGGTGTCGGTGCGCCCCGCACAGGTGAGTCCGGCCACCTCGCCGGAGAAGCGCTTCACGGCCGATTCGATCGCGCCCTGGACGGAGGGCTGGGCGGTCTGGCGCTGCCAGCCGCAGAACGGGCTGCCGTCATACTCGATGACGAGCTTGTAGCGCGGCATCAGACCCGACCCGGACTGGTCATGCCAGCCCCATTCCCGGCGTGCGATGCGCGCCGCGCATGAACTCCGCGCCGCTGGCGACCCCACCCTTGCCGGCTCGGCGCAGGGCCCGCAGGCGCACGGCGCCCGTGCCGCAGGCGACCGTCGCCTCCGTGTCGAGGAGCGTGCCCGGGGCACCGGAGCCCGATGCGGTCTTGGCCGCCAGCACCTTCACGCGCTCTGGACCCTTGCCGAAATCCGCCTCGAAGAACGCGCCCGGAAACGGTGACAGGCCGTTGATGTGGTTGGCGACCTCGCGGGCCGGCCGAGACCAGTCGATGCGGGCCTCGTCGTTGGTGATCTTGTGGGCGTAGAGCACGCCGGCCTCGGCCTGGGGCGTGAAGGTGAGGGCGCCCCGATCCAGGGCCTCGAGCGCGCGCGCCATCAGGTCGGCACCCAGCGGCATCAGCGCGTCGTGCAGGTCGCCCGCCGTCATGCCGGGGGTGATGGGCAACCGCGCCTCCATCGCCACCGGGCCGGTGTCGAGGCCCGCTTCCATGCGCATCACGCCGACGCCACTCATCCCGTCGCCCGCCATTACGGCGCGCTGAATCGGCGCGGCACCGCGCCAGCGCGGCAGCAGCGAGCCGTGCAGGTTCAGGCAGCCGTGGCGCGGCAGGTCGAGGATCGCCTGCGGCAGGAGCATGCCGTAGGCCACCACCACGGCGACGTCGGCGGCGTGCCCCGCGAAGGTCTCGGCGGCGTCCGCTCCCTTCAGGCTGACCGGCGTCAGAACCGGGGCGCCGAGGCTCTCGGCCATCACCTGAACGGGCGAGGGCCTGAGGGCCATGCCGCGCCCGGCCCGGGCCGGCGCGCGGGTGTAGACGGCCGCGATCGTGTGTCCGTCCCCGGCGAGGCGCGCCAGGGTCGGCACCGCGAAATCCGGAGTGCCCATGAAGACGACGCGCATGGCTCTTGATCCCTGAGGCCGCGGCGTCAGACGTCGCCGCGCTTGGCCGCCTTGGCGAACTTCTTCACCACCCGGTCGCGCTTGAGCTTCGACAGGTGGTCGATGAACAGCACGCCGTCGAGATGGTCGATCTCGTGCTGGATGCAGGTGGCGAGCAGGCCGTCCGCTTCGATTTCCTGCTCGACGCCCGCCAGATCGCGGAACCGCACGCGCACGCGATCGGGCCGCTCGACCTCACCGTAGAATTCCGGGATCGAGAGGCAGCCCTCGTCGTAGACCCGCTTCTCCTCGGACGCCCAGACGATCTCGGGATTGAGGAAGACCTGGGGGTGGCGGTCGTTCTCGTCCTTCGAGGTGTCGATCGTGACGACGCGCTTGGCCACCCCGATCTGGATTGCCGCGAGGCCGACGCCGGGCGCGTCGTACATCGTCTCCAGCATGTCGGCGGCGAGCGTCCGGATCTCGTCCGTCACGGGGCCGACGGGCTCGGAGGCGAGGCGCAGGCGCGTGTCGGGCAGGATCACGAGGGGGCGGATGGTCATGGGAGCGATCGGACTTGAAACTGGGAGCGGGGCCGGCGGTGGCCTGGACCTCCGCGGATCGTGAGTCCCCGCAGATACGGGGGCGCCGGAAGCCGGTCAAATTGCCCGGCGCCCGCGCGACGCGATCAGAACGGCGTGCGGCTGCGGATCGCCGCCGTCAGCGTGCCCTCGTCGAGGTAGTCGAGCTCCCCGCCCACCGGAACCCCGTGCGCCAGACGGGTGACCTTCAGGTTATGGGCCTTCAGGGATTCGGTGACGTAGTGGGCCGTGGTCTGGCCGTCGACGGTGGCGTTCAGCGCCAGGATGATCTCGCGCATCGCCGGTTCGGCGGCACGGGCGACCAGGCTGTCGAGGTTCAGGTGCTCGGGCCGGACCCCGTCGAGGGCCGAGAGCACGCCGCCCAGCACGTGGTAGCGCGCCGTGACCGCGCCCGAGCGCTCGAGGGCCCAAAGGTCGGAGACATCTTCCACCACGACCAGGATGGCGGGATCGCGACCTTCGTCGCAGCAAATCGTGCAGGGATCGCGCGTGTCGACGTTTCCGCAGGTCTGGCAGACGACGATGCGTTCGGATGCCACCCGCATGGCATCGGCCAGCGGCGCCAGCAGCGTCTCCCGCTTCTTGATGAGTTGCAGGGCGGCACGGCGCGCGGAGCGTGGGCCGAGCCCCGGCATCCGGGCGAGGAGCTGGATCAGGCGCTCGATCTCGGGGCCGGCGACGGCTTGGGGCATGAAGCGCGGATCTCGTGGCGGGTGGAGAAGAGCCCACACGGTGGATTGCGTAAGGGGCGGACAACCGGGCCGTGCGGGACGAAAGGGATACCCGGCGGTACTCCGCCGAGCCCGTCCCGTTCGATCCTCAAATAGGGCCTTCGCCGCCCGATTTCGCCCCCTTCGGACGGACCGGGAACATCAAAAGGCAACGTCCCGGCGCATTTTCGAAAAAGCTTGGCCATCAACGCTGTTCATGTAACTTTTTTTGTCAGCCAACAGGCGAGTTGACGGCAAACCATCCGTGTCTATGCAAGGTGTGCGTGGTTCCGGACTGGAGAACCTGCGTGCGGTGGACCTGACCAACCGCGCGGACATTCCGGAGCGCGCGCAGACGGAGAGCCGGAACGGCTTCCGGTCACAGGGGCGGCGACGCGATCAGGTGCCCGAGGAGAGATGAGCGTGACCAATATCGGCGACTACAATGCGGCGCACGGCTCCGACGCCATCGGGCTGCGCAACCTGAAGGCGGTGCACTGGAACCTCGAGGCCCCGCGCCTGTACGAGGAAGCCCTGGCCCGCGGCGAGGGCCAACTGGCCCGTGGCGGCGCCTTCGTGGCGACCACCGGTTCCCATACGGGACGTTCCCCCAAGGACAAGTTCGTGGTGCGCGATGCCGCCACCGAGAACGAGATCTGGTGGGACAACAACGGCGCGATCACGCCCGAGCAGTTCGACACCCTCTATTCCGATTTCCTGGCCCATGCTGAGGGCCGCGAGTTGTTCGCCCAGGACCTGCGCGGCGGCGCCGACCCGGTGCACGGCGTCAATGCCCGCGTCTTCACCGAACTCGCCTGGCACTCGCTGTTCATCCGCAACCTGCTGATCCGTCCGGACCGCGCCACGCTCGCGACATACGTGCCGGAGCTGACGATCATCGATCTGCCGAGCTTCCAGGCCGATCCGCATCGGCACGGCTGCCGCTCGAAGACGGTGATCGCCATCAACTTCGCCCGCAAGCTCGTCCTCATCGGCGGCTCCGCCTATGCCGGCGAGATGAAGAAGTCGGTCTTCACCTACCTCAACTACATGCTGCCCGGGGCCGGCGTGATGCCGATGCACTGCTCGGC
>NZ_JAIEOF010000017.1 GCF_019750675.1 Methylobacterium sp. | reverse complement strand
GGCGCGGGCCTCATCGGCGCCGTCGTGGGCGCCATCGTCGTGCTCGCGATCTACGGCTTCATCCAGGGCCGCCGGTCCACCACCACGCTCTGATCCGACCCGAATCCGGGACAAACGAAAAAGGGGCGCCTCATCGAGGCGCCCCTTTTTCGTGTCCGCTTATCACGGCCGATCCGCCCGATGCCGGATGGCACCGGGCTTCGAGCGGTTCAGGCCTCGGTCACGGCCTTGACGGCGCAGTGGCCGGTGGCGCCGCGGATTGCGAGGCCGGCGCCGACCACGAGGGCGGCGAGGCTGAGCCACTTGTTCGGGCGCGGCTGGGCGGCGGCCGCCGCGATGCCGAGGCCGAGGACCACGGACACCGCCCGCTCGGTGGTGGTCAGGTTCGGGGTTCCGCTGAAGATGTCCTGGATCATCGCATTGGCCATGGCGGGTGCTCCTATGTTGCGTCGCGGGGCGAACGCGGTGGGCGGAGCGGCGTTCCACGCTCTGCGCCGACCGCGTGTCGCGGTGACGGCCGCATCCGGATCTTGGTGGGACTATTTGTGGCATTTCAGCCACGGGGCCGGACGGCTCGAGCGGCCGGCATTGATACAACCTTGTCGATTACATCTCCGTTCATCACAACCCTCGGACCGTCGCGAAAAATCGCTCGAACGACGGACTGGGGGCAGGAATGAACACGTCAGGAATGGCCGCCGCGATGCTCATCGCGGTCGGTCTCGGTGCATGCGGCAGCATCACGCGCGGCACGACGGAGAAGATGGCCTTCCTCACGGAGCCGCCCGGCGCGACCATGACGACCACCAAGGGCTATGCCTGCCCCGCCACGCCCTGCTCCCTCGAGGTCGAGCGCTCGGACGAGTTCGACGTGACCTTCGTCAAGCCGGGCTTCCGGCCCGAGACGGTCCCGGTCCGCACCAAGGTGGTGGGCGCAGGCGCCGCTGGCATGGCGGGCAACGTGCTCGCGGGCGGCGTCATCGGCATCGGGGTCGACGCCTATACGGGCGCCGCCTTCGATCACACGCCGAACCCCGTCAGCGTCTCCCTGGTGCCCTCCGCCCTGCCGAGCGCCCAGCGCAACCGGCGGCGCCAAGCCCCCGACAGCTGATTCCGGACCGCTGAGATTCCCGTCGCTACCGCGCGTTCGGCAGGCGGACCTTGACGTTCGCACGGTCTGCGGCGGCCGGGGAGACCGGGGCCGCGTCGCCCCAGCGGGTGGCGTCGATGCGCAGCGTGCCCCAGCCCGTCGCCACCGCGATCGA
This sequence comes from Methylobacterium sp., assembly GCF_019750675.1. Taxonomy (GTDB): domain Bacteria; phylum Pseudomonadota; class Alphaproteobacteria; order Rhizobiales; family Beijerinckiaceae; genus Methylobacterium. The sequence goes on along the minus strand of NZ_JAIEOF010000017.1, from coordinate 3,446 downwards.
GAGCGGCAGCAGGAGCGTGCCGTCGGCAACCGGCGCGAAGCGCACGTGGAGGTCGTCGCTCTCGGCCATGCGGCGAACGTTGGCCCCTTGGGCGCGATGCCCCGAGATCGGGACCCAGCGCACCCGGCAATCCAGCGCGGGTCCGCGATAGGCGCCCTCCGTCACCGTGAGGACGCTGCCGCGTGACAGGACGAGATCGGCCCGTGTCGCCCCGTCGAAGACGGCGATGCGCCGATCGCACAGGCCGGGCTCCAGGGCGGAGGGCCCCGTGGGAATCATCAGCATGGTGAGGGGGTCGACGACGCCGACCCGGTCCTCCGGCGCCACGGGCACCCGGTCCGGGCGCGGGGCCGGGGGCGGCTCCACCGTGGCGCTGCGCACCCGGCCGCCCGCGAGGTCGAGCACGACCGAGACCGGCTTGCCGGCATAGCGGCTGTCGAGCCGAAACGTCGCCGTGGCCGCCCCGTTGCGCCCCAGCGCGCCGGCGACCACCGCCTTGCCGGTCCCGTCCAGGAAGAAGCCGGCAAGGCCGCGCAGGCCCGCCTCGACCTCGAGGGCGTAGCGCGCATCCGCCCGCTCGAGGGCCAGCGTGGCCTCGCCCACGCGCAGGTTCAGGAAGCTCAGGCTGTAGGCGATGCTGAAGCGGGCGGCCGGAATCTCGCCGACCGCGTTCGCGGCGGAGGCGCCGGAGACGAGGGCCAGGAGCGCGACGGCCGGGATTCGCGGCATGGCCCGGGCTCCCCTGCGCCTCCACACGGCCTTCATGCCTCGCTCCTGCCGCGCACGGATCGTCTGCGCATACTCGATGACGCTACCACCGTCCGCACCGCCCGCGATGCGCGCTTCGGCACCCGGCATACGGGGCCGCCCTCCCCTGAAGTGAGCCATCCGCCGCGCTGTCCCTCGAACGAGAAAGAGCGCGGCCCCGGCGAGGACCGCGCTCTTCACTTGTTCCAGCGCATGGGCCGGGCGCTGGCGCACCCGGCCGGATGCCGCCTCACGCCTCCTGGCGGGGTCCGCGGGCGCGGTCCTGCTCGGCGTTGCGCTCGGCCTTGAGCTTCTCGGTGAGGTCCTCGCCGGTCTCCTGGTCGACGACCTTCATCGAGAGGCGGATCTTGCCGCGGTCGTCCTGGCCGAGGAACTTCACCTTGACCTTCTGGCCCTCCTTGACGACGTCCGTCACCTTGGCGACCCGCTGGGCGGCGAGTTCGGAGATATGGACGAGGCCGTCCTTGGCGCCGAAGAAGTTCACGAAGGCGCCGAACTCCATCGTCTTCACGACGGTGCCGTCATAGATCATGCCCGGCTCGGCTTCCGCCACGATCGAGCGGATCCAGTTGTAGGCGGCCTTGATGGCCTTGCCGTCGCTGGAGGCGATCTTGACCGTGCCGGTGTCGTCGATGTTGATCTTCGCGCCGGTCTTCTCGACGATCTCGCGGATCACCTTACCGCCGGTCCCGATCACTTCCCGGATCTTGTCGGTGGGGATCTGCATGGTCTCGATGCGGGGCGCGTATTCGCCGAGCTCGGGACGGGCGTCGGTCAGCGCCTTGGCCATCTCGCCGAGGATGTGGACGCGGCCTTCCTGCGCCTGATGCAGGGCGACCTTCATGATCTCCTCGGTGATGCCCGCGATCTTGATGTCCATCTGCAGCGAGGTGATGCCGGCTTCCGTGCCCGCCACCTTGAAGTCCATGTCGCCGAGGTGGTCCTCGTCGCCGAGGATGTCGGACAGCACGGCGTAGCGCTCACCCTCGAGGATGAGGCCCATGGCGATGCCCGCCACCGGACGGCGCAGGGGCACGCCGGCATCCATCAGCGACAGCGAGGCGCCGCAGACGGAGGCCATCGAGGAGGAGCCGTTCGACTCGGTGATCTCGGACACGACGCGGATCGTGTACGGGAACTCGTGGGCCGGCGGCAGCACGGGGTGTACGGCGCGCCAGGCGAGCTTGCCGTGGCCGATCTCGCGGCGGCCGGGCGAGCCCATGCGGCCGGTCTCGCCCACCGAGTAGGGGGGGAAGTTGTAGTGCAGCAGGAAGGTCTCCTTGTAGGTGCCTTCCAGCGCGTCGATGAACTGCTCGTCCTCGCCGGTGCCCAGCGTCGCGACCACGAGGGCCTGGGTCTCGCCGCGGGTGAACAGCGACGAGCCGTGGGCGCGCGGCAGCACGCCGACCTGGGACTCGATCGGGCGCACGGTGCGCACGTCGCGGCCGTCGATGCGCGAGCCCGTGTCGAGGATGTTCCAGCGCACGACCTTGGACTGCGCTTCCTTGAACGCGGCCTTGACCTTCTCGGCCGGGAACTTCTCGGCGCCCTCGGCGCAGAGCGCGGCCATCACCGTCGCCTTCACGGCGTCGACGGCGGCGTAGCGCTCCTGCTTCACGGTGTTCTTGTAGGCGGCGCGCAGATCCGCTTCGCAGACCTCGAGCACGGCGGCTTCCACATCGCCGTTCTCGGGCGCCTGGAAGTTGCGGGGCTCCTTGGCGGCCTTCTCGGCGAGGCGGATGATCGCCTCGATGACCGGCTGGAAGTGCTTGTGGCCGAACATCACGGCGCCGAGCATGACCTCCTCGTCGAGCTCCTTGGCCTCGGACTCGACCATCAGGACGGCGTCCTGGGTGCCGGCGACGACGAGGTCGAGGGTCGAGGCTTCGAGGTCGGCGACCAGCGGGTTCAGGGTGTACTGGCCGTTGGCGTAGCCGACGCGCGCTGCGCCGATCGGGCCCATGAAGGGCACGCCCGACAGCGTGAGCGCCGCCGAGGCCGCGACCATCGCGAGGATGTCGGGATCGTTCTCGAGGTCGTGGGTCAGGACGGTGACGACGACCTGGGTGTCGTTGCGCCAGCCCTCGACGAAGAGGGGGCGGATCGGGCGGTCGATGAGGCGGGAGACCAGGGTCTCCTTCTCGGACGGGCGGCCCTCGCGCTTGAAGTAGCCGCCGGGGATGCGGCCGGCGGCGTAGGCGCGCTCCTGGTAGTTCACGGTCAGCGGCAGGAAGTCGATTCCGGCCTTGGGCTCCTTGCCCGACACGACGGTGGCGAGCACCGAGGTCTCGCCGTAGGTCGCCATCACGGAACCGTCGGCCTGGCGGGCGACCTTGCCCGTCTCGAGGACGAGCTTGCGGTCGCCCCACATCAGCTCTTCGCGTTGGATATCGAACATATGTCTCACCTTCCTGCGGTCGGGCGAACCCGGCGCCGCCAGGGGCAAGATGGCGGGAGCGTCCCGATGGACGCCCCCGCGATCCTGTCCCCGGCGCACGCGCCTTCAAGTCGCCCGGGTCTTCGGGTGGCCGGACCCATTCCGGCAGCCCGAACTGTCAAAACGCGGCCCCGGGCCGGGCCCGGAACCGCGTGAACGCCGTCGCTTAGCGGCGGATGCCGAGACGCTCGATGAGGCTGCGGTAGCGGGCCTCGTCCTTGCGCTTGACGTAGTCGAGCAG
>NZ_JAIEOF010000449.1 GCF_019750675.1 Methylobacterium sp. | reverse complement strand
CCGGGCTCGTGGATGGGGCAACCGTTGAAGCGCTGCCGGAACTCGGCCGAGTGCCGGTAGGGGATGTTGCGGGCGCGGTTGATGTTGCCCAGCGGCTGGTGCGCGGCGAGGCCGGTCCAGACCGAGAAGCGCATTTCCTCGTCGACGGCCTGCACCCGCGCGGCGTCCCAGCTGTCCTGCGGCCGGATGGTGATGAGCCCGACGCGCTGGAACGGCGCCTCGTCCTCCTTCCACTCCACGGTCGGATCCTCGACGGGCTGGCGTTCGAGGTCGCGGCAGAGCTGGACCCGGAACTCCCAGACGCCCTCGATGCCGCGCATCTCGGCACGCACCGTCTCGCGGATCGCGTCGGGACGGCCGGACGCGTCGATCTCGGTGCCGGTCAGCGCGGTCAATCCGGGGGCCACGGGCGCGACGGAGAACTTCGCGATGTAATCGCCGTAGCGGAACGGGGTGACGCTGTAATAGGTCTCGCCGAGGGGATCGACGTTGGGCGCGCCGCCGAGGGACGCGATCGTCGTGCTCTCGACGCCCACCGCCTGCAGGGCCTTGTTGACCCCGCGCAGCACCGTCGAGGCCGCCACCTTGAGGCCCTCGGCCCGGTCGGTGGTGCCGGCCAGCAGCTTCAGGCTGCCGAGGAACTTGTCGGCGCTCGGCGCCTGGAAGACCGTGCCGTTGACCATGATGAAGTTCTGCGTCGTGCCCTCGGCGCCGGGCAGGCGCTCGCCCTCGACGTCGAGCACCTTCAGGGCGAGGCCGCGCGGCAGGGAGACTGCATCGGGCAGGATGTCGCCGGCATTGGTGGAGAGGCGCATGTAGACCGGGTGCTCGCCGGCCCTGGCGAACAGGCCCTGCGCGAGTTCGGGCGGCAGGTTCGCGTCGACCGTCAGGACCCCTTCCAGGATGCCGTGCGACTTGGCGTGCACCGAGCGGACCGCGTGGCCGGAATCCTCGGCCACCTTGTGGAGGATCTTGTCGAAGGTCTTGTTCAACTGTTCGATCGTCTCGCCCTCGTCGGGCTTCACCTGCTCGACGTCGGGCGTATAGCGGACTGGCGCTTGCAAGGTCTGGGGCTCCGGTGCAGTGCTATCTCGACGTGAACAACGCGCAAATCGGTCTGTTCCCCAAGCGGGGGACCTTCAAGACTGCGTGACCGCGGGGCGTCCAGCCCGGGCAGGCGCGCAGGCCCGATCGGACACGGGTCTGGGCCCGGAACCGCGAATGTGACGTTTATACCCCTGGTCTGATCCGGATCGTTCCGTAGAACGGTTCCGATCAACAGGATTGCCTTCGCTTGAACGACCATGAGGACGGCGCGCGGATCGACGCCGAGATCGCCAGCACCGTCGCCGGCTCCGATCCGTTCGCCGCGGCGGTCCGCGCGACGCGGATGCCCATGGTGATCACCGACCCCCGGCTGACGGACAACCCCATCGTTTACGTCAACGACGCGTTCGTGACGCTGACCGGCTACGGCCGCGACGAGATCATCGGCCGCAACTGCCGCTTCCTGCAGGGGCCCGAGACGAACGCCGAGGACGTCGCGCGGGTCCGAGACGCCATCGAGCGGCGCGTGACGATCGAGATCGACCTGAAGAACCGGCGCAAGGACGGCACGGCGTTCTGGAACCGCCTCCTCGTCTCGCCCGTCTTCGCGCCCGACGGCGAACTCACCTACTACTTCGCCTCCCAGTACGATGTGACCCTGGAGAAGGAGCGCCTCGTTCTCCTCCAGCGGGACCGCGACGCCCTGGAGGCGGAATCCGAGCGCCGCTCCCTCGAACTGATTCAGAGCGAGGAGCGCCTCCGGTTCACACTGAAGGCCGGGCGCCTCGGCGCCTGGACCCTCGATCTCGGGGTCATGCGCCTGGTCTCCTCGGACGGGTTCAAGGAGAACCTCGGCCGCGCGCCGGGCGATTCCCTGACCTACGAGGAGATGCTGGCGGCCATCCACCCGGACGACCGGGCCCGGAAACTCGCCGCCCGGGACGCGGCGATCGCCGGGCACTCGGACTACGACATCGAGATCCGGGTCATCACGCCACGGGGCGAGACCCGCTGGCTGCAGTTCCGCGGCCAGGCCTCGTACCGCGCCGACGGCTCGCCCCTGACCATCGCGGGGATCAGCCTGGACATCACCGACCGCAAGCGGGCGGAGGAGCACCGCGACCTCCTGGCGGGCGAGCTCAACCACCGGATCCAGAACACCTTGGCCACCGTCCAGTCCATCGCCCGGCAGACGCTGCGGGGCGCCGCCTCCCTGGAAGAGGCGCAGGTGGCGATGGAATCCCGCCTGCGCTCGCTCTCGGCCGCCACGGAGATGCTGGCTCGCGGCAGCGGCGACTGGGCGACCCTGACGGAGGTGGTCATCGCGGCCCTGCACCCGTTCGGCGTCGAGCAGGACCACCGCTTCAGGATCGGCGGCCCGATCCTGCGTCTCGCGCCTCGGGTCGCCCTGGCCTTCGCCCTGGCGATCCACGAACTCGCGACCAACTCCGTCAAGTACGGCTCCCTCTCGACGGATGACGGCCGCGTCATCGTGAGTTGGGATGTCGTGGACGGGTCGAGCCCCGACCGGCTCTGGTTCCAGTGGCAGGAGGTGGGCGGCCCGCCGGTCTCGCGGCCGACGCGCACCGGCTTCGGCTCCCGGATGATCGAGCGGGCCCTCGCCCGGGAGATCGGCGGAACGGCCGAGATCGACTACCGCCCGCGCGGCGTCGTGTTCACGGCCGAGGCGCCGCTGCCCGAGATCACGCGGGACTGACGATCACGCGGGACTGACGATTCCCGCAGGAGCTTTTCGCGGCCTGACGCGTATGGCTTCCATGGCAGGTCCAGATCCATCGCCGTCCCCGTTCGCCCTCGTCGTCGAGGCGAGCATCCTCGTGCGGATGGACGCCGTGAACATCCTGGAGGATGCCGGCTTCCGGGTCCTGGACGTGGGCACGGGCGACGAGGCCATCAGGCTCCTGCGCCAGCACGGCCCCGCGTTCACGCTGTTGTTCACCGCCGTCGGCCCGCCGGGCCCGCAGGACGGGTTCGCGCTGGCACGCATGGCCGCCTCGGATCACCCGCATATCAGCGTCGTCGTGGCGTCGGGCCACGACAAGCCGGGCCCGGGCGACCTGCCGGATTCGGCCTGCTTCATCGAGAAGCCGTTCAGTGCCGGCATCGTCCGCGAACACCTCCGGCGGATCATGCCGGAAGACCGGAAGCCCGCGCCCTTGCGCGCCAAGCCTGTCCCGACGCACTGACCGTGTGCAGAACGGCGGGGCATCGGATGCGCCCTCCGTCCGGTGACGCGACGCGGACAGGTTCGGGGATTCCCATGGACGGGAACGAAGCGGGTCGGGTTCTGATCGCCGGGGGCGGCATCGCGGGGCTCGCCATGCGGCGGGCGCTGCGACGCGCCGGGATTTCCGCGCTCACCCTGGAGCGGCGCCGGGAACCGGCGGATGGCGGCCTCGCCATCAACCTGCCGGGCAACGCGGTCCGGGCCCTCGCGCAACTCGGCCTCGCCGAGGCCCTCGGCGCCGTCGGCGCCCCGGTTCGCCGGCGCGAGTACCGCACCGAGCGGGGGCGCCTGCTCTTTGCCGTCGACGAGGCGGCGTTCTGGGGAGCCGAGGCGGCCCCCCGCTGCGTCCGACGCGCCGACCTGGCGCGTCTCCTGACCGGAGACGGGCCGGCCGACGACATCCGGTACGGATGTGCGATCGCGGCGATCCGGCAGCAGGCGGACAGCGTCACCGTCGCCTGCGAGGACGGAACGACCGAATGCGGAGGCCTGCTCGTGGGCGCGGACGGCGTGCATTCCCGGGTCCGGCGCGACGTGTTCGGTGCTCAGGCCCTCGGCGCGGCGCTGCTGGCTCCGGCGAGCTGGCGCTTCATGGCGCCCAATCCCGGAATCGATGCCTGGACGCTCTGGGCCGGATCGGGAGGCCTGTTCCTGCTGATCCCGGTCGACGCGGACGAAGTCTACGGGTGGGTCTCGGTCGGCGGATCGGGCGCGCGGGGGCACGACCTCGCCGCGGCGCGCGGGGCCTTCGCCGCCTTCCCGGCCCCCGTGCGCGACACCCTCGATGCGGTTCTGGCCGATTCCGGGCGCGTCCATCATTCGCCCCTCGAGGAGGTCCGGATTCCCGGCTGGACACGGGACCGCGTGGTACTGGCCGGGGACGCCGCGCACGCCACGGCCCCCGTCTGGGCACAGGGCGCCGCCCTCGCCCTGGAGGATGCGCTGGTGCTGGCCGCCCTGCTGGCGGAGCGCGCCGACTGGCGCACGGTCGGTCCGGCCTACGAGGCCCTGCGCCGGCCCCGCGTGACCCATGTCCAGGCCATGACCGACCGCCTGTCGCGGACCGCCCGGATGCCGGGCTGGGCCAGGAACCTCGTGCTCCCGGTGCTCGGACCCCGCAGCTACCGCGCCACCTACGCCCCGCTTCGCATCGCTCCGCCCGGTCCGGCCCGGACGCGGGATTAACCGTCCGCTTACCGAAACCCGGGAGGGTGCCGCTCCGAATTGGCTCAAGGAGACAGCATGTCCGAGACGATCGACACCGTTGGCGTTGCCGGCGACCGTATCCGCTCGATCATCGAGCGCGTCGAGAAGGTGGAGGAGGAGATCAAGGAGCTGATGGAAGCCAAGAAGGAGATCTTCCTGGAAGCCAAGGGCGAGGGCCTGGACGTGAAGATCCTCAAGGAGATCCTCAA
>NZ_JAIEOF010000144.1 GCF_019750675.1 Methylobacterium sp. | reverse complement strand
CGGGCCAGGGTTTCCTCGGGCCAGGGTTTGCTTGGCCCCAGACCGGCGCTATGCGGGAGCCGACGGATCTGGACGGAGCAGGTGTGATGCAGGGCGAGACCGCTAGCGAGCCGCGGGCCCTCGGGCTCTGCCCCGACCGCCTCGAGCGCATCGACGGCTGGATGCGGGCCAACGTCGCGGCGGGCAAGGTCGCGGGTCTCTCGGTGATGCTGGCGCGGGGCGGCAAGACCGCGTTCTTCCGCACCCACGGCCGCGCCGACATCGCCCGCGACAAGCCCTTCGCGCCCGACACCATCGCGCGCATCTACTCGATGACGAAGCCGCTGACTTCGGTGGCGGTGATGATGCTCTACGAGGAGGGCCGCTTCCAGCTCGACGATCCGATCACCCGCTTCCTGCCGGAATTTTCCGACCTGCGGGTGCTGACCGGCGGCAACCGCGCGAAGTTCGAGAGCGAGCCGGCCCGGCGCCCGATCACGATCCGGGACCTTCTCACCCACACTTCGGGCCTCACCTACGGCTTCATGGAGGCGACCCTCGTGGACGCCCTCTACCGCCAGAACGGCGTCGATTTCGGGGAAGCCCAGGATGCGGGCCTCGCCGAGGTGGTGGGCCGCCTCGCCCGGCAGCCCCTGCTGGCCCAGCCCGGCGCCGAGTGGAACTATTCGGTGGCCACCGACGTGCTGGGACACCTCGTGGCCGTGGTCTCGGGCCAGGATTTTGCGGATTTTCTGCGCGAACGCGTGATCGCGCCCTTGGGCATGGTCGACACCGACTTCTTCGTGCCCGCCGGCAAGCTGCCGCGGCTGGCCGCCAATTACAGCCTGTTCCGGGACCGCACCCTGAAGCTCTACGACGACGCGGAGGACAGCCGCTTCGCGAACCCGCCGGCCTGTCCCTCGGGCGGCGGCGGCCTCGTCTCGACGGCTGCCGACTACATGCGCTTCTGCCGCTTCCTGCTGGGGCGGGGCGAACTCGAGGGCACCCGCCTTCTCGGGCGCAAGACCGTCGACCTCATGCTGACAAACCACCTCGACGGGGATCTGGCCGCCATGGGCCAGCCGCGCTTCTCCGAGACCGCCTATACGGGCATCGGCTTCGGGCTGGGTTTCTCGGTGATGCTCGATCCTGCCCGGGCCCAGATCGTCGGAACGCCGGGCGAAGTGGCCTGGGGCGGGCTCGCCAGCACCGCCTTCTGGGTCGACCCGGCCGAGGATCTCGCCGTGGTCCTGCTGACCCAGCTCATCCCCTCCTCGGCCCTGCCCCTGCGGCGCGAACTGCGCGTGCTGACCTACGCGGCCCTCGTCGATTGAGATCCGCCCGGCGCAGCGCGGCACCGGAAACGCCGAACGCCGCCGTCCCGGGCGGGACGGCGGCGTTCGGAGTCCCGTCGCGCGCTCGGCGGCGTTCGGCCGGTTCTACTCCTCGACCGGGGCGGCCGGGGCGGCGCCGGGCTTGGGAGCGGGCTTCGGTGCCGGCTTGGTGCCGCCCGTCGCGGCGGCACCGGCGGCCGGAGCCTTGGGGGCGGGCGCCCACTCGGCATCGGCGCGCGGGCCGCCGGGGCCGTTGGTCGGCCCGGTGAGCTGGCCCGGCACCACGTCGTTCACCCGGTTCCAGGTCTGCGAACCGCACAGGAAGCCGAGCAGGCAGCCGCGCACCGAGAGTTCGCTCGGCTGGTCGGACCACATCGTCACGTCGTAGAACTTGCCCTCGTCGGCGTTGTAGATCTTGCCGCCGTAATGACCGTCCGGCTGCGGCTTCAGGCCCATGATGAGCTGCAGGCCGAGGGAGGGGCGGGCCTGCTTCTTCGGGTCGGGGTTCTTGAAGTCGACCCGGGGCTGGCCCTTGTCGTTCAGGGGTACCTTCAGCCAGACGACGTAGCCGCACAGGTTGGTGTTCTGCGGGCCGCACTTCTCGGTGCGGATGCGGGCGCGGCCATCCTCGGTGAGCCAGGTGCCGCTCGCGTCGTTCGGCGCGGCGGCCAGCGCGAGGCCCGGCAGGAGGGCGGCGGCGAGGCCGGCGAGCGGCACCAGCCGGCGTGCGGCGGCCACGATGGTCGATCGATTCGTCATGCTTCCCATTCACCCTCTGCGCTCGCCCCGCGGCGATCCGCCCTCGCCCGCGGGGCAGCGAGCGCCCGTCATGCGATTGCCACGCCTTCCGACGCGAAGGTGACGGGATCATGGCCGCCCTCCGACCGAGGCACGAGATTTCCGGCACGCAAAAAGGGCCGGCGCCCGCGGCACCGGCCCTTTCCAGGCTGGAAACATTGCCAACCGTGAAAACCTGGCGGTCCCGGACGACGATCCGGGCGCCGGGTCCGGCCTTACTCGGCCGCCGACATCTCGGCGGTGAAGTGACCGCACCAATCCTTGGAGGCGACCACCGGCCACAGGCCCGGCGACTTCGGCTCGGGCTGGCTCACGGGCGGGTTGAACCGGCACAGGCCCTCGTCCCCGGCCGCCATGCCGCCGTTGAGCTTGTGGTCGTCGAAGAAACGGCAGCTCTCGCAGGCTGCGTTGGTGGTGCTGGCCATGATGATCTCCGGGGTTGGGACGCCGGGGCGTCCCTGCACTTCTTAATTAGAACAACTCCAATGAGCAGTCAATCGTGCGGCGGCCGATCGGTTCCCGGACGACCCGCGCCGGCCCCCGGCCGTCACCGGGCTGCGGGTGGATGCACGGGGTCTCGAACGATCCGCGCGGCGCGGCGTTTACGGCCGTGCTTTGCCCGAAAACGGACCCGGCCCGAGAATGGACCCTTCGATGATCAAGGATGCTGCCGGCCTCGCCCGGCGCCTGGAGGCGGGGGATGTCCGACTCGGCGTGTCCCTGGCGCGCGCCAAGGATACGGGCCGGGTGCGGGCATTGGCGGCGGCGAGCGAGGCCGGGGGCTGGCGCTGGCTGCTCGCCCTATCCGCGGGCACCCTGGCCTGGGGGGCTTTAAGCGGAAACCGCCGCTTGGCGGCGACCGGGCGGCATATGCTCGCGTCCGGAATCCTGGCCGCGGCCACGAAGACCACGGTCAAGCGCATCGTGCACCGGACGCGCCCCAACGTGCTGATGGACGAGGGCCTCTACGAGAAGGGCTGGTTCGGGCCCAATGTCGGGCCCTGGCAATCCTTTCCGTCCGGGCACTCGGCGATGAGCGTCGCGGTCGCGTGCGCGGCCAGTCGCGCCTATCCGGAGGTCCGGGGCGTTGCCGCGGCGGCGGCCTTCGGCGTCGTGGCGGCCCAGGTGCTGCGGGGCGCGCATTTCCCCTCCGACGTCACCGCCGGCGCCCTGGTCGGGTTCACGGCGGAGACGGTCGTGCATCGAATCGGCTCCGGGTGGAATGGTCGCGCGGTCGGAACGGAGGCGGATTCCTCCGGTTGACGCGGCATTCCCCGCACGAACCGCCATCGGAGACGCCGCGTGCCGCACGATCCCCTGTCCAAGTATCCCCGCCCGCCCTTCGAGGGTCAGCCGCAGAGCTTTCCCGGCAAGACCGACCAGATGTCGCCAGAGCCGGATCACGGCGAGACGCGTTACCAGGGCTCGGGCAAGCTCGCGGGCCAAGCCGCGCTGATCACCGGCGGCGACAGCGGCATCGGCCGTGCCGTGGCCATCGCGTATGCCCGCGAGGGCGCCGACGTCGCCATCGCCTACCTCCCCGAGGAGCAGCGGGACGCTGAGGCGGTGGCCGCGTGGGTCGAGAAGGCGGGCCGCCGCGCCCTGCTGCTGCCCGGCGACCTCAAGCAGTCCGGTCATGGCCGCGAGATCGTGGCGCGGACCGTCGAGGCCTTCGGCCGTCTCGACATCCTGGTCAACAACGGCGCCTTCCAGCAGCCCAACCAGGGGCTGGATTCCATCGACGACGCGGTCTTCGAGGATCATTTCCGCACCAACGTGTTCGGTCCGTTCTACGTGACCAAGGCGGCCCTCCCCCACCTGAAGCCGGGCGCCTCGGTAATCTTCACCTCTTCGGTGAACTCCAAGCACCCGATGCCCTCGCTGATGGCCTACAGCGCCACCAAGGGGGCACTCAGCAACATGGTGCTGAGCCTGTCGCAGCTGCTGGCCGAGAAGGGCATCCGGGTGAACGGCGTGCTGCCGGGCCCGATCTGGACGCCGTTCATCCCCGCCGGGATGAGCGAGGATTCGGTGAAGTCCTTCGGCAGCCAGGTGCCGTTCGGGCGCCCCGGGCAGCCGGCCGAACTCGCCTCCGCCTACGTGATGCTGGCCTCCGAGGAGAGCAGCTACACCTCCGGCGCCCTCATCACGGTGGCGGGCGCCATGCCGGTTCTCTGAGGACGCACGGCCGGTTGACGCCCACCCCCCGCACCGCCTAGCTTGCCCGGGACGGTTCCTCCCCGGAGGATCAAAAGGGAACGCGGTGCGGGGCTCAGGCCCCAACGCCGCGGCTGCCCCCGCAACTGTAAGCGGCGAGCCCATCATCAACACGTCACTGGGTGAAGGGTCCGTCAGGCCCGGGACCTGGGAAGACGATGAGAGGGCGGTGACCCGCGAGCCAGGAGACCTGCCGTCAGTCGTGGTCACACGCGGAACGCATCGGGCGGGGTGTCCTGGTGGGTGTCGGGGTGGATGCCGTGTGGCATCCGGACCGGCGTCTTCGCGGTGACGTGCCACTTCGCGCGCGTTTCGCGTCCGCCTAAGCCCGTCGATGTCCGTCTCCGCCCTCGCC
>NZ_JAIEOF010000020.1 GCF_019750675.1 Methylobacterium sp. | reverse complement strand
GATCTTGTAGGTGATCGCGCCCGTGACCCAGTTGAGCTCACCCGAGAAGAAGCCATCGGTCGCGGCGAACGAGGCCGCCCACGGGCCGTCCGAGTAGTTGACCTGCACGCCGTGGTTGATGACGTTTTCCTGGGCGAAGAGGAGGCCGCGCGAGATATTGAGGTTCTGGAAGGTGAAGGGCAGTTCCGAGCCGATCAGCGTCGGCATGCGGCCGCCCTGGATCGACCAGTTGTCGTTGATCACGTACTTGCCGAACACGATCGGAGCGGGCGAGAACAACAGGTTGGTCTGATCAAAGGCGCTGAAGATCGGCGCGCCCAGGCCCGGGATCGAGTAGGCGCCGAAGGCGGCGTAGAACTGGAAGGCACCATCGGCCTTCTGGATGAAGCCCATCAGGTTCGAGAAGTCGGCACGTCCGAAGCGATCGGCGGCAATGCCGGGGAGCGCGATGGAGGTCACATTGCTCTGATCGTAGAAGTAGCCCGTGACCGCGCCGCCGACGTAGATGTCGCCGAACGCGCCGAGGGTGAGGCAGGCCGGGTTCGGGTTCTGCTTGATGACGCCGCCATAGGCCGGGAAGGTGATCTCGGCCTTGCAGGACGCCGGGATCGGAGCCGGGGCCACGGGCGCCTTCAGGTCGGCCGCATAGGCGCACGCCGAAGAGAGCAGCAGGGCCGTGAGGGCGAGGAGCGGGCGGTTCATGGACATCGAGGAACTCTGCGAGGGGGTCGGCGTTACGCCTAAGCTCGCAAAGGTTCCGCGCTGCGGCAAAGCTATCCTTTGGGCATCCGCCTACTTTTAGGGCAGATCAGGGGTGTCCCAAGTGGTTTGGGTCGTGGTGTTGCCACAATGGAACAGATCAAGCGCTGGCGGACGGTCCCTCACCGCTAGGTCCTGAAGCTTATCCGGATCTCTGCTGTGTCGAGCGTCGCCTGAGCGCCGCGTCCATTGCGGACCCGGCCGAATCGGGCCTCGCGCTTGCCGCCATCGCCGCGGGCTGGCATCAGCACCCGCGATGAGAGACTCGCAGCCCTACGGCACCTACGCCCCCACCGGCCTCGTCGCGCGCATCGCCGAGCGCACCGGACGCCTGTCCTACGGAAGCTGGGGTGGACGGCGCCTGTCGCTGTTCCTGCGTCGGATCGCGATCAGCCTCCTGCGCGGTCAGCCCCTCGACGTGGAGCGCTACGGGGCGCGCATGCGCCTCTACCCGTACAACAACAACTGCGAGAAGAAGGTGCTCTTCACGCCGCAATTCTTCGACCCCGAGGAGCGCGAACTCCTGCGGGCGAAGCTCGCGCCCGGCTGCACCTTCCTCGACATCGGCGCGAATATCGGGGCCTACGCCCTGTTCGTGGCGGCCTTCGCGGGGCCGCGCGCCCGCATCCTCGCCATCGAGCCTCAGCCGGACGTGTTCCAGCGCCTGGCCTACAACATCGCGCAGAACCCGTTCGGAACGGTCAAGGCCCTGGCTTGCGCGGTCGCCGACAAGGCGGGGGAACTCACCCTGTTCGTCGATCCGCGCAACCGGGGCGAGTCGAGCCTGAAGATCGTCGGCACCAACGAGGGCGCACAGATCCGCGTCCCCGCGGTGACGCTCCTGGATCTCGCCCGCAGCGAGGGCTTCGCGGCCATCGACGCGATAAAGCTCGACGTCGAGGGGGCGGAGGACCTGATCCTCGAACCCTTCCTGCGCGAAGCGCCGGCCACGCTTCATCCCAGGGTCCTCATCCTGGAGAACGGGACGGACCAGTGGCAGATCGACCTGCCCGCCCTGCTGGAGCAGCACGGCTACCGGCAGATCCGCAAGACTCGCCTGAACCTCATCTTCGAACGCGCCTCATGACAGGCTGGCCACCGCCGCGATGACCAGGGCGGCGAGGCCGGGATGGAAGGTCGGCCCGAAGCCCAGTGCCCGCGCCGCCGCACCCCGGGCGTAGCCGAGCCGGAACAGCAACCGCCCGGCACAGAACAGGCACGCCAGCATCGATACGACGGCCGCGTCGGACACCGGGGCGACGGCGATCCGCTCGCCCGCACCGGCGGGCGGGGGACGAGCCCGCGCACCGTCCGCGAAACCCTACGCCACCGGGATCGCGTCGGCGACGGTGATGCCGGCGGGGTCGATCCGACAGCGGTAGGCGTGCACGGCGACGCCGGCCGCGCGGGCGGCCTGGAACGCCCGGTCGAAGGCCGGATCGAGGTCGCGGGCCGGTGCGAAGCGCTCCGCCCACATCTGCACCACGATGATCACCATGGCGCGCCCGCCCGCCGCCACCACGGCGGCGAGGTCCTCCATGTGGCGCGCGCTCCGGGCGGCGACGCAATCCGGGAACTCGGCGAGGCCCGGCGCGCGCATGAGGTGACAGTTCTTCACCTCCACGTGGCAGGGCGCCGATCCCTCCCCGCCGGCCAGGAAATCCACCCGGCTCGCCCGCCCGTAGCGGACCTCCGGGCGCAGGCTCGTGTAGCCCGCCAGCGCCGGCAGGCTCCCGGCTGCGAAGGCCTCCGCCACCAGGGCGTTCGGGCGCATCGTGTTGATGCCGACCCATTGCGGTCCCCCGGGCAGGTCGGCTTCCACCAGTTCCCAGGAATAGCCGAGCTTGCGCGTCGGGCTCGTCGCGCGCGACAGCAGGGTGCGGGCGCCCGGTGCGAGGAGGCCCAGCATCGCGCCAGGATTCGCGCAGTGCGCGGTGACGAGGGTGCCGTCCGCGCATTCCATGTCGGCCAGGAAGCGCTTGTAGCGACGCACGAGGCGCGCCTCGATCAGGGGCGCGGAAAAGCGCATCGACGGCTCCGGGGACGGTTTTTCGAGAAGGAAACGGGGCGTTCGGGTGAAAGAAAACCCGATTCCGACATTCGTCGACATCGAATCGGGCGCCCATGAGGCACGCGGGCTGGTCAGTGACCCGCCGATGCGACAGAGTTCGGGGGCGCGTCCGGGCATCCGCCGGGCATGTCGCCGTTCGTCCGCGAGGCCGCCATGTTCAACCTGTTCGATATCCTCCAGGCGCAGGCGGGCGCCAACCTCCAGGGCTTCGGGCCTCAGTTCGGGCTGACGCAGGAGCAGGGCCTGCGCGCGATGGAAGCGCTCCTGCCGGCCCTGACGATGGGCCTGCAGCGCAACGCCGCCCAGGACCCCATGGGGTTTGCCAAGATGTTCAATCTCGTGGCCCCCACCCCGCCGACGAAGGCCAAGCCCTTCTTCCAGATGGACAAGCCCTCGCAGCAGATGGACATGCTGGTGGGACAGCTCTTCGGCTCGCCCCATCTCAGCCAGGCCGTGCTCCAGCAGGCCGCCGCCGTGAGCGGGGTGGCGACGCCGGCCCTGAAGCAGATGCTCCCGCTGATGGCCGGCATGGTCGTGGCGGGCATCGTCCACGTCATGATCAACCAGGCGCCGGCCCCGGCGCCGCAGAGCCCGGCCCAGACCTTCGGTTTTCCGCCCAACGTCTGGTCGCAGATGATGGAGAGCTTCCTGAGTTCGGGCGGTTCCGCGGCACCCGCCGCCCAGAGCACGCCGGCCCGCAAGCCGCCCGCCCCGCCGCGCCTCGCCGCGGCGGCGAGCCCCAAGACCGCCAGGTCCAGCCAGGGGGGCTCCCAGGAGACTTCGCCGGGGGACGCCCCCTTCGAGATGATGCAGCAGATGTTCCAGACCGGCCTGGAGGTGCAGCAGGAGAACGCCCGCGCGATGCAGCGCCTGTTCGACACGTTCTGGCAGGGAGCGGGCGGTGCGGATACCGAACGCTCGGATGCGCCGGCCCCCGGGGGCGGACGCTCCAAGACGGAGGCGGGACGCGGCGGGCGCTGAAGCGGATCCGCCGGAACAGGCCGGTTCGGTTCCTGGCACCGACCGGCGCCCGGAGCGGAGTTTTACCGAAATACGGTGGTCGCCTGCTTCATGGCGATTTCATCCGCCGGCAATGTCCCGGATAGGCGGTACCATCGCTCAGGAAGAGGCGCTGCCGACCTTGGTGCCGATGTATTCGTACATGACCGTCATGCGGTCGCCGTAGAGCCGCAGGGCCCCGACGACCGTGAGGAAGGTCAGGGCGGCGATCATTCCATACTCGATAGCCGTCGCGCCGCTGGTATCCGTTCGAAAACGGGACATGAGCGAACGGATTCGGTCGGCCAAATGGCGCTCGGCCTCCCCCGCGGGGCCGGTCGGTTCCCGTCTGTCCATCTGCGCCGATCGTCTCTATCCGGGGTTGTCCCGGCATGAGCTTAAGACCGGCTTCGTTGCAGAGGGCTTAAGCCGATCTGCGAAGACGGTTCGAAACGCGCATTTCGCAGGTCGACGTCACGCGTTTCGCGTCTCGAAGTTCGGCCCACCGCTGCGCTTTCCATTCCGGGCCGCCTCGGCCGCTGCCGTGGAGGGCCCGGAACGGTGATGCGGCTCAGGCCTTGCCGGATTCCTTGCGCAGGGCATCGATCCGCTGGGAGGCCTCGGCCTTGTCGAGATCCGGATCGAAGGCCTCGGGGTCCTTCGCCTCCTCCGAGAGGGTCTTGAGGTAGGAGGCCTGCGCGCCCGTCATCGGCTCACCGCCGGTGGTCCACTCGCTCGGATCCTTGATCTGGTTCGAGGTGTCCTTCGGGTCGGTCTTCGGATTGGTCTCGGCGGCGTCCGCCCGATTCGCGGCAGACTGGGCTTTGGAAGTGTC
>NZ_JAIEOF010000095.1 GCF_019750675.1 Methylobacterium sp. | reverse complement strand
GGCCGTAGTCGCCGGCATCCCGGGCGTCGGCCGCGTCTGCGATCTGGTCGAGTTCTTGGGTGATCTCGTCGAGGGCGACTCTGGCGCGCTCCGGGAGGTCGAAGCGCCAGGCGTTCAGGGCGAAAGAGCCCTCCTCTGCCTTGGTGCGTGCGTCGGCGAAGAGGGCGTCCTTTCCGCGACGGGTGACCGGCGGCTCGGGGCGCACGACCTTCGCGTGATCCCCGCAGGCCCACCGGGCCAGCGCCGCACCGTGCTCTTCGCTGATCCGCTCGCCGTGCTTGAAGATCTCCTGGTGCGCGCCCTCCATCTTCCAGGACTTCGGGTCGGACAGGTCGACGTAGCCCTTCCGGTCCGACTCCAGCCGGAACGAGACAGTCACTTCGAAGGGAAACTGCTTGTTGGTGATCGACTTGAAGAGCTTCGTGTTGGGTGGGACGAACGTCTCCTCACCGCGAATGGAGAAGATTATCGGGATACGCCGCTGCAGGAGCGCGTAGACCATCGCCTTGTGGGCCATCTTCGGCTTGATCCAGGACGTGCCCTTCGCCGAATCCTTGCTGCCCATCCGCTCGAATTCGGCCGCCTGCCAGTCCAGCACACCGCCGAGCCCTGCCCACTCCATCGAGAAGCTGTCGATCACCAGGGCGTCGTAGCCCGCATCCTCGGCTGCCTTGGCAGCAGCGGCGAACCGATCCGGCCGAAACGGCGGGTCCATGATGTTGGCGTCGAAGTCGAAATCGCCCTTCAGGTGGAGCGTCCGGCCGCCCTCGGTGTCGAGGACCGCCACCTTGCCGGTCGGACCGGCGATGCCGCGCGCGAGGCGCAGCGCCGAGAACGTCTTGCCGCTGTTGGTGCCCCCGGTGAGGGACACGAACAGGCCGGCGCGCTCCTTGAAGCGCTCTGCGGGGATGAATGAGAAGCTCACGCTGCGTCCTCCCAATCCAGAGGACGCCAGGGGCTTTTGTTGAGGTCGAAGTTCTGGACCTCCTGGGAGAGTTCGCCCTCCTCGCGCTCAAGCCAGCGCTTCTGCGCCCACTCGGGATACTCGACGCGGACGATCTGCGTCGGGTAGCCGGCCCAGGTCCCGGATTTCAGGCCCTTGTTCCAGCGGGTGAGCGCGAGGGTGACCTTGTGGTCGCCGATGTGCAGGCCGGCCGCGTCGGCCTCCGCGACGCACACGCCATGGGGCGCGTCGTTCTCGATGAAGATCCAGCGGAAGGCGATGCGACCCTGCAGGTGCGGGAACAGCAGGCCCAGCACGTGGATGTAAAAAGCGGCCTGGACCTCCATGCCCATCTGCTCGACGCGGCGGCCGAGAGTCTGGGGCGCCGCCGACTGGTCTCCAGTTTTGACATCCCACACGATGGCGTGGTCCGCGTGGATCTCGACGCGGTCCATCATGATGCGCAGCCAGGCGCCCGACACGTCGCGGGCGATGGCGACGACTTCGGCCGGGGCGGCCTGAAAGCCTTCGCAGCCGGGGATACGGGCCAGCCGAAGCGCGACCTGCGAGGCCAGCGTCTCGGCCTTCTCGCAGTCGGGCCGCAGGATCGGCGCGTCACCGGCAGCGTAGGCGGCGGCACGGGACGCCTTGGCGGCTCCGCCCTTGTAGTCGGCCGCGTCGATGATCACGAGGTCGGCGCCGTGCCCCAGGATCAGCTTGTGCGCCGCCGTGCCGATCTCCATCGGCCGGGTCGGGTCCCGCTCCGCATCCGGGGCCTTGCCTAGGCGCGGGTGCTCGCTCCAGGCGTGCTCCTGGCTCTGCGCGATGAGAACCTTCGCGATGGACGAGGACAGCGACGGCTCTGGCGCCGGGTCGGCGTGATAGACCCGCGCCGGCATGTGGTAGAGGCCGGGCGCCGGCACGCGCCCTTCTTCGTGGTTGAAGATCTGCATGGCTCAGACTCCTGTCTGCGAGACGAAGTGAAGGGTGGCTGCGTGCTGGAACTCCTCGGCGGCCCAGGTGCGCCAGGGCGCGATGCAGGCGACCTCATTGGGGCGCCCGGGCTCGGCCGCGACGTTCGCGGCTGCGAGGATCTGGTCGGCTTCGGCCTGCGAGAAGCGGCCGGCCTCGTGGGTCAGGGTCGTGTAGCCATAGCGGCTGGCCTTCCACCACATGCCGCGCTCGTTCGACCAGATGAGCAGGTTGCGCTCCATCTCGGTCACTCCGCGGCTTCGGTGGCGACGACCATCGAGCCGGCAACCGCGCCGTCCTCGATGACGATTCCGACGGTGCTCCCGGCGCCGACGCGCTCGATCCACACCTGGTAGTCGGCGGCCTGCGCCATCTCGGCGAGGATCCGCATGGCCTCCTCGTCGAGGAGCGAGCCGTCCTGGATGCGGATGACCCGGAGCTTCGGGTTCGCCGCGATCGCGATGGCGACGGACGTGCGCAGCTGCTCGGCGCTGGACGCTTGATCGAACGGGACCTCGTTCAGCAGGATCTCGTCCTCGCCGAAGCCGATGCCGGGCACGGGCAGGTCCGCCTTGGCGATGGCCTCACGCTTCTGGGTCGCGCGGTCCTCGATGGCCTTGGTGAGGGCGGCCGCCTCGGTCTCGGCCGCCTGCACCTGCTTCTCGATCCGCTCCCGCTGTTCACGCTGGGCTACGGCGGCGTTGATGCGGCCGGCGTCGGCGATGCGCTGGCGCAGGTCGAGGGTGTCGATGGGCTCGGGGAGGGCCTCGGCGTCGGCGAGCTTGCCCCGCGTGACGACCATGCGGGCGTTGATCTTGTCGGCCTCAGCGTCCGCCTCATCGGCATCGTGCCGGAGCTGCTTCGCACGAGCGCGAAGCGTCTCGATTGAGGCTTCCTGCGCCGCGACCTCGTCCTCGGCCTGCTCTCGCCGGATACGGCGGCGCTCAAGGTCGGTGTTGAACTCCCCCGCCTCCTCCAGCTTCGCGACGAGGGCTGCATCGTCGATGCGCTCGGCCGGCGTGCCGGCGGGGACCTCGATGCTGACGGCCTGCGAGCGCAGGGTGCGGATCGTGCGGTTCACCTCGGTGCGGCGGTCGAAATCGGCCTTGCTGGCCTTCTCGATCGCGGCGAAGTCGACGCCCGGCACGAAGCGCTTCAGCGTCTCCAACTGCGCCTTTCCGTCCATGCGGGTGAAGGCGAGCGGGTCGAACGAGAGGGCGCTCAACAGGCTGTCGAGCATCTTCTGCGGGGACTGGTAGCGGGCGCCGTCGGCGCTCTCGACGACGAGGCTCGTGGTGTGGCCGCCCTCCTCCCGCCGGCGGAAGGTCCGGATCACCTTCAGGTCGCCCAGGTCGAGGCGGATACGGGCCTCGTTCTCCCCCTTGCGGATCGGCACGGCCTGGATGTGCGTGGTGCCGGAGACGGCCCACCAGATCGCATCCAGGACACTCGTCTTGCCCTGCCCGTTCCGGCCGGAAATCTCGACGATGTTCCCCTCGGGCGAGATCGTGACGGCGCGGAGCCGCTTCACGTTCTCGGCCTGCAATTCGATGATCTTCATGGTGGCGGTCACTCGGCGGCTTGAGGAAGGGCGGGGCTTTGGCAGCTGGCGAGGGCGTTGGCCTGCTCGACCCAGGCCTTGGCGAAGGCGATGCGCTCGGCCGGGTCGTTCACCGGCTCGACGACGACGAAAGCGGACGCGCCGTGGCGGTCTTCGACGATGGCCTGCGTCCCGAGTCGGACGCGGTACGGCGCGCGGTTGGTGAGGGCTGCGAGGCTCATGCCCAGGTTCTCCCCAGCCAGACCGCGACACCGGCCACACCGACCCAGAGGCCGGGCCCGAAGCCCATCATCATGATCATGGTGATGTCGGGCGGCGTCCGATCCTCGCGGCGCACAGCGCGGCGCATATCAGCCGCGATCCAGGGGGCCGCGATTGCAGCAACTGCGCCCGCGACGAGGACGACGGAAATGGCGGTGATGATGGGGAGGCCGGACATCGGTCGGCTCGCTGGATCGGGAGGGAGAGGACCGGGCCGCCCGGCGCGAGCGGCCCGGTGGGCGGCTCAGGCGGCCTCGCTCGGGGTTTCGGCGTCGACCGGCGCCACGTACGGGTCGAACATCCAGCTTTCTTCCCAGAACGGCCGGACTTCTCCGTGCTCGAAGCCGCAGACCGAGGCGACGCGGATGTCGAGCTTGGCGCCGAACCGTTCGAGGTCGACGTGCTTCGGGTCCGTCGCCTCCATCGGGCGGATCGGGAAATCCTCCCGGACCTCCAGGACGATGTGCGGAGCGCCCACCTGGGTGATCGGGCTATCGGCGCGGGGTGTGATCAGGTCGCCGACCTTAAAGACGGTCGGGCCGAGGTACCGCACGGCCGCGGCCTTCAGCGTTTCGATGTCCTGCGCGGTGGTCCGCTTCGGAGCGCTGCTCTTGCCTCCGCCGATCCGGCTCGCCGCGATTGCGCCGAGAATGGTGCCGAGGTCGGCTTCGATGACACGGGTGGGGCTCGACATGGTGGCTCTCGTGTTGGAGCGCGGCGCGCTCGGGGGTGAAGGCGGAAGGCGACGCGCTCAGGCGGCGTCGCGGAGGTCCTGGGCGCCGGGTTCGGGCGCGCTCAGGAAGGCGCAAAGCTCGGGGAGCGCGGCGAACTCGTAGGTCCAGCGCTGGAAGGGGGCCGGGAGGGC
>NZ_JAIEOF010000315.1 GCF_019750675.1 Methylobacterium sp. | reverse complement strand
CACCGGGGTTCCGCCCGAGCCCGCGATCGCTGCCGTTGAACCCGATCAGGCTTCAGCGGCGGTCATCGGGCCCCCGGATCCCGTAGAGATCCGGGGGCAGGTCGGTGGCGGTGACGCCGCCGGGATGACCCCCGTCATACGGCTTTGAGAAGCCATCGGAGGGGCAGGGCGACCGCCGTGAGGCCGGCGATGCCGCCGGCCCACAGGGTCACGAACCATCCGATGCGGCGCACCGGATCGGGGATCGTCATGACGCGGCCCTTCAATGATAGCCGGGCGCGCCGGCGGTGACCTTCCCCCGGAACAGCCAGTAGACGTAGGCGGTGTAGCCGAGGACCATCGGCAGTAGCACGATCGTTCCGACGAGAAGGAAGCGCTGGCTGCTCGGGTGCGTGGCCGCGTCCCAGATCGTCACCGCGGGCGGTACGATCATCGGGAACAGGCTGATGGCGAGCCCGACATAGGACAGCAGGAACAGGCCGAGCCCGCACAGGAAGGGCACGACCTCCTCACGCCGGTCGAGGGCGCCGCGCAGTCGCCAGCCCAGAAGGCAGACCAGAAGCGGCACGGGCGCGACGAAGGCCATCGCCGGCCAGGTCAGCCAGCGAGCGCGGAAGGCGGGGCTGAGGAACGGCATCGCCAGGGACACGATGGCGATGGCTAGGAAGGTCGCCAGGCCGAAGGCCCGGGCGAGGCGATAGGCGCGGATCTGGAGTTCGCCCTCCGTCTTCCAGATCAGCCAGCACGCCCCGAGCAGCCCATAGCCGGCCACCAGCGCGAGCCCGGTGAACAGGGAGAACGGCGTGAGCCAGTCCCACCAGCCGCCGGCATAGGCCCGGGCCTCGACCCGGACGCCCTGCACCAGGGCACCGAGGCAGATCCCCTGGCAGAAGGCGGCGACGAAGCTCCCGGCCGAGAAGGCCCCGTCCCAAGCGGTCTGGGAGTACCGGGTGGCACTCCGGAACCGCATCTCGAACGCCACGCCGCGGAACACCAGCGCGAGCAGCATCAGCGTCAGCGGGATGTAGAGGGCGGGCAGCAGGGTCGCGTAGGCCAGCGGAAAGACGGCGAACAAGCCACCTCCACCGAGGATCAGCCAGGTCTCGTTGCCGTCCCACACCGGCGCGACGGTGTTCACCATCACGTCCCGGTCGGCCTTCTCCCGGATCGCCGGGAACAGGATGCCGACCCCGAGATCGAAGCCGTCCATGACCACGTAGAGGAAGATGGCGGTGGCGATGAGGAGCGCCCAGACGAGGGTGAGATCGACGGTCATGGGACCTACTCCGCGGGCTGGAGGGCGGGACGGCTCGCGCCGTCGCGGGGCGCGTCGAGGGCCGGCGCCGGGGTGATGCCGGCCGTCCGGACCGGCACGCCGGTCGGCGGACCCGATTCGTGCACGTGCGGGGTCTGGTCGAAGAGGTGAAGCAGGTACCAGATGCCCGCGCCGAACACCGCGAGGTAGACCACCGCGAAGGCGGCGAGGGAGGCGGCAACGGCCGGGGCTTCAACCGGCGAGACGCTGTCGGCGGTGCGCAGCAGGCCGTAGACCGTGAAGGGCTGCCGCCCTGTCTCCGTGACGGTCCAGCCGGCGGTGACGGCGATCAGCCCCGACGGTCCCATGGCGACCGCGAAGCGGTGGAACCAGGCGGTGTCGTAGAGCCTGCCCTGCCAACGCAGCCAGAGCGCGGCGAGACCGAGGGCGATCATGAGGAGGCCGAGCCCGACCATGATCCGGAACGACCAGAACACCAGCGCCAGGTTGGTCGGCCAGGTCTCGCGTGGCATGTCCTTGAGGCCGCGCACGGTGCCGTTCAGATCGTGGGTGAGGTAGAGGCTCGCCAGGCCCGGGATGCCGATGGCGTTGCGCGTCTCGCCGGCCTCGGCGTCGGGCCATCCGGTGACCAGGGCGGGCGCGCGGCTCTGCGTCTCGAAATGCCCTTCCATCGCCGCGACCTTGGCGGGCTGGTGCGCGTAGGTGTTGGCGCCGTGCAGGTCGCCGATGACGAGTTGCGCCGGCGCGACGATCGCGGCCATCCACATGGCCATGGAGAACATGACCCGGGCGCGGGGATTCCCGCCGTCGCGCAGGAGGTGCCACGCACCGACCGCGCCCACGATCATCGCCGTGGTCAGGTAGGCCCCGGTCACCGTATGGACGAAGCGGTAGGGGAAGGACGGGTTGAAGATGATCGCCCACCAATCGGCGGGGGCGAACCGACCGTCCGGACCCAGAACGTGGCCGGCGGGGGTCTGCATCCAGGAGTTGGCCGAGAGGATCCAGAAGGCCGAGGTCAGGGTGCCGAAGCCGACGAGGCATGTCGCGAGGAAATGAAGGCGCGGGCCGACGCGCTCCAGTCCGAACAGCATGACGCCGAGAAAGCCTGCCTCGAGGAAGAAGGCGGTCAGCACCTCGTAGCCGAGGAGCGGCCCGAGGATCGGCGCCGTACGGTCGGCGAAAACCGACCAGTTGGTGCCGAACTGGTAGGACATCACCAGACCGGACACGACGCCCATGGCGAACGCCACCGCGAAGACCTTGAGCCAGTAGCGGTAGATATCGAGGTAGACGGCCTTGCCGGTGGCCAGCCAGCGGCCCTCGAGCACGGCGAGGAAGCTCGCCAGACCGATGGTGAAGGCTGGGAACAGGAAGTGCCAGACCACGGTCAGGGCGAACTGGGCGCGCGCGAGGTCGACCGCGCTCGGCAGGGTCAGGGAAGACATCGGGATCTCCGGGCGTCCGGGCCCAAGGCGCCCGGATCGATCCGCCCGACGATGGCAAAGCCCCTATGCCGCAACCTTGCGCTGGATCAAGGCGCTGAAAAAACGCTTCCCAACGGGTGCCCCACGATCGGCGCGGCGGTCACTGCCGTGAGGCTTCCACTGCCGTGAGGCTTCGGCCCTCTCCCGCGGCGCGACGGGCGCAATCCGAAGGCCCTCGACACCCGGACGCGATCCTGAACACGACGGCGGCGGCGGTCGACCCGGGCCATCGGGGAGGGCCGACCGAGGTCGCGAAGGCAGGCCCCTCAAGGCAGCGGCAGGACGGCCTGTGGGCCTTTGCCCGCCCCTCTCCCGATCACCTGGCCGCAAGCCTGGCCGCCGGGCCGGTTCACTCCACGAAGCCCCACGCGGCTTCCAGCGCCCGCAGGTCGTCGTCGTCCAGGGGCTTCATCCAGTCGTCGTCCGCGGCCGAACGCTCGGGCAGCTTCGGCCGGGCCGAGGCCCGTTCCCCGGCGCGGCGCGGCCCTGGCCGGGGCCGGTCGTTCACCCGCGCGATCCTGCCCGCAGGATGGTCTCCGGACCGTCGTCTGGCCGTCATGGCGGCTTCCTCCATCGTCAATGCGCCAGGAAAAGCGGGGCCGGACTGCCTCGGAGGAGCGAGCGCGTCACGCCGCCGAAGAAGAACTCCCGCAGGGGGGCGTGCCGGTAGGCGCCCATCACGATCATGTCGGCCCGGAGCATCCTGGCTTGATTGCGCAGCGTCTCCGCGATGCCATCCGTTCCCGGAACGTCGACGACGGTGACGTTCACGCCGTGACGTACGAGATGCGGGGCGAACTCGGCGCCCGGGACGGACGCATAGAGGTCTTCCGGTTCGGCCACGCAGACGATCTCGACCCGCTCGGCCGAGCGCAGGAACGGCATCGCCGCGTTGGCCGCCCGCGCCGCCTGCGCGCTGCCGTCCCAGGCCAGGATGATGCGTCGTGCGGCGAAGACATCCGCGCCCGGCGGCACGGCGATGACGGGGCGGCCACTCAAGAACAAGGTCTTCTCGATCCTCTCGCGGTCGAGATCGTAGGTCCGTGACCCGGCATCCAGGATGGTCAGGTCGTAGAGGCGCGCCTGCCTTGCCAACCGGCTCACGATCTCCGGGTAGGGCAGACCCGGCGTCTCCGTGGTGCAGACCACGCCGGCCTGAGCCGCGTCGCCGGCGGAGCGGTCCGCGATGGATCGCGCCAGGGCATCGAGGCGACGGTCGATGACCGCGGCGCCTTCGGAGTCGAAGTCGCCCAGCCAGGCGTCGTCGCCCGAGAGGCGCCAGGACGCAGACTGGATGGTCAGGTGCGCGCCGGCGGCCTTGGCGAGGGTCAGCCCGTAACCGATGGCGGCGGATGCGGGCTCGCCCTCTCCCTCGACGGCCGTGCCGACGAGGATGTCCCGGATCGCCGAGAGGGGGGCGGCGGATTGGGTCTTCGACATGGGAGGTCTCCGGTCGTGGCCGGTCCCGATGTTCGTCCCGGCGAACCCGCCGGGCCTTGATCCAGCGCAAACGGCGGCCCGCCTCGCAACGCACTCCGCCGGATGGGGGAGGGGCGCGCGGCCTCCGCCGACTATCCCCGAGGTCGCAAACCGAATAGCCTGCCGCTCAAGAAACCGTGAGGCGCGGCCGCGTGCGAAGACGTGCAGGACCGGGCGGAGCTTCGGTCACATGCCGGCCTTGGGCGCAACGCCGACGACGTCCTCGGTTCGACCCGAGGTCTTTTTTCGGAGGCGTTGACGATGACGAACCCCGTCGCCCCGATCGCGTCCGATCCCGGCGGCGACGGCACGCCGACCGTCGAGGAACTCCGGGG
>NZ_JAIEOF010000043.1 GCF_019750675.1 Methylobacterium sp. | reverse complement strand
TCGGCCTGGACCGCCGAGTTGCCGCGCATCGCGGCGCTCGGCTTCGACTGGGTCTACCTCAACCCGTTTCATCAGACCGGGGGCTCGCGCAGCCTCTACGCGGTGGCCGATCCCGACCGCCTGGACGAGCGCTTCCGGGACCAGGACGGCACCTCGGACGACGAGCAGATCCGGCGCTTCTGCGCCGCGGCCGCCTCCCATGGTCTCCAGGTGATGACGGACCTCGTCATCAACCACACCGCCATGGACGGCCCCCTGGCCGCGCAGCGCCCGGACCTGTTCCTCAAGGATTCCGAGGGCCGGATCGAGAGCCCCTACGCCGTCGATCCGGACGATCCGTCGATCCGCACGGTCTGGGGCGACCTCGCCGAACTCGATTACCATTCGGAGGGCGCGCGGCGGGAACTGACCGCCTTCTGGTCCGGCTACGTCAACCGCCTGCAGGACCTCGGCGTCGCCGGTTTCCGCTGCGATGCGGCCTACAAGGTTCCGGCGGAGGTCTGGCGCGACCTCATTGGGGCCGCCAAGGCCCTGGAGCCCGATTGCCTGTTCGCCGCCGAGACGCTGGGCTGCACCTTCGAGGAGGCGCAGTCGACGGCGGGCGCTGGCTTCGACTACCTGTTCAACAGCTTCGCCTGGTGGGACCTCAAGGCCTCCTGGGCCCTGGAGCAGTACGAGCGCCTGCGTGTCATCGCGCCCTCCATCGCGTTCCCCGAGAACCACGACATGGCCCGCCTCGCTGCGGATCTCGACGGTGACGCGGCGTCTATCGCCCGGCACCTGAAGGCGCGCTACGCCCTGTCGGCCTTCTTCTCCGCCGGCGTCCTCATGCCCATCGGCTACGAATGGGGCTACCGCCGCGCCCTCCATGTGGTCGAGACGACGCCCGCGCTTCGCGAAACCGACACCGGCATCGACATCTCGTCCTATATCGCCGCGATCAACGCCCTGCGGGCCGAGGTGTCCGCCGCCAATGTCGAAGGTGCCCAGGCGCGCATCTCCGCGCCGGACGCGGCCTACGCCGCGCTCCTGCGCTACGACACCGGCCACGGCGCCTCGGCGCGCAGCGCCACCCTGGTGCTCTACAACCCCACCGACGCCTCCGTACCGGTGGAGCCCGGCACGCTTCTCGCCCGGACCGGCGGCATGCTCGGCGACTTCGTCGACCGTACGCCGGAGGCCGAGCCGATCGAATTCCGGCCCGGCATCGCCCTGGCGCTGGCGCCGGGCGAGGTGCGTATCCTCGCCGCCGAGCGTGCGGCGGCCGCGGCGGTGCCCGACCTCAGCACGCCCACGGGTGAGGGGCGCGTGGTCATCGAGGCGGTGATGCCCGAGATCGACGGCGGCCGGTCCCCGGTCAAGCGCGTGGTCGGCGAGAGCGTCCACGTCACCGCCGACATCTTCAGCGACGGCCACGAGATCATCGATGCCGAGATCCTCTCGCGGGTCGTCGGCGAGACCGAATGGCGGGCCGACCGCATGGTGTTCGTGGACAACGACCGCTGGGGCGGCCACTTCCCGCTCCTGCGCAACGCCCGCTACGAGTTCACCATCCAGGCCTGGCGCGACGGCTATTCCTCCTGGGTGCGCGACACCCTGAAGAAGCGCAATGCCGGCGTCGATGTCCGCCTGGAGACCATCGAGGGCGTGGCCTTCGTGATCGGCGCGTCCGAGAACGCGACCGGCCCGGACGCCGGCCGCCTGAAGGCCCTCGCCGGCGACCTCGAAGCGACGGAGACCGGCTCGGCCGCGCAGCTCGACCTGATGCTGGCGCCCGAGAACGCGCACCTGATCCGCCGGCACGCGCCGCGCATCAACCTCTCGCGCTACCCCGTGAACGTGCCGGTGATCGCCGACCGCCTCGCGGCTCGGTTCTCGGCCTGGTACGAGATCTTCCCGCGCTCCCAGTCGATGGACGTCAACCGTCACGGCACCTTCGACGACGTGATCGCCCGCCTGCCCGAGATCCGCGAACTCGGCTTCGACGTGCTCTACTTCACGCCGATCCACCCGGTGGGCAAGACCAACCGCAAGGGCAAGAACAACACCCTCAAGGCGTTGCCGGGCGATGTCGGATCGGTCTACGCGGTCGGCTCGGAGGAGGGCGGCCACGAGGCCGTGCACCCGGACCTCGGTACCCTCGACGACTTCCGCCGTCTCGTGGCGGCCAGCCACGCCTACGGCATGGAGATCGCCCTCGATTTCGCGATCCAGTGCTCGCCCGACCATCCCTGGATCAAGAACCATCCGGAATGGTTCGAATGGCGCCCGGACGGGACACTCAAATTCGCCGAGAACCCCCCGAAGAAGTACGAAGACATCTCGAACGTCCACTTCTACGGCGGCGCGCTGCCCTCGCTCTGGATCGAACTGCGCGACATCGTGCTGGGCTGGGCCAAGCTCGGCGCCCGCATCTTCCGGGTCGACAACCCGCACACCAAGCCGATTCCGTTCTGGGAGTGGATGATCGCCGAGGTGAATGCCCGCTATCCCGACGTGATCTTCCTCGCCGAGGCCTTCACCCGGCCGAAGATGATGAAGAAGCTCGCCAAGGCCGGTTACCAGCAGAGCTACACCTACTTCACCTGGCGGGACACCAAGCCGGACCTAATCGCCTATTCCACCGAGCTGGCCGGTGAGATGGGTGAGTATTATCGCCCGAACTTCTTCGCCAACACGCCGGACATCAACCCGATCTACCTGCAGACCAGCGGCCGGGCGGGCTTCGTGGTGCGGGCGACCCTGGCCGCCACGCTGTCGAGCGTCTGGGGCATCTACAACGGCTTCGAGATGTGCGAGGCCGAGCCGTATCCGGGCAAGGAGGAATACCTCAACTCGGAGAAGTACGAGCTGAAGGCCTGGGACTATCATCGCCCCGGCAACATCCGCGAGCACATCATCAAGCTGAACCAGATCCGGCGCGACAATCCGGCCCTGTGGGACTTCCGGAACGTCGTCTTCACCGGGGCCTACAACGAGCAGATCATCGGCTACGCCAAGGTGACGCCGGAGGGGGACAACTGCGTCTTCGTGCTGGTCAACCTCGACCCGCGCAACCGGCAGGAATGCACCTACGAGGTGCCGCTCTGGCTGCTGGGCCAGCCCGACGACGGCGCGGTCGAGGTCGAGGACCTGCTGCTGGGCTACAAGTTCGAGCTGCGTGGGAAATCGCACCGCATCGCCCTCGACCCCGCTGAGCGCTCGGCGGTGATCTGGCGCCTTCGCGCCCCGACCCGGGTTGCGTGAAGCGCGTGCCCGTGTCAGCAAAAAGCCCGGCGATCCGTGAGGATCGTCGCGGTGTCGCCTCAGTGTCGGCGCCTACCCACGCAGTGGACGGCACGCAAAGTCACCTCTCGCGAGGGGTCGCTGCGGAAACGCCGAAAACGCCCTTGAACTCGACGCATGAGGCAACGACGCGATGATCGATCGCAGCGATCCGCAATGGTACCGTGACGCCATCATCTACCAGATCCACGTCAAGTCGTTCTTCGACTCGAACAACGACGGGATCGGCGATTTCGAGGGCCTGACGCAGAAGCTCGACTACGTCCGCGACCTGGGGGTGACGGCCATCTGGCTGATGCCGTTCTACCCCTCGCCCCTGCGCGACGACGGCTACGACATCGGTGACTACCGCGATGTGAACCCCTCCTACGGCACGATGGAGGAGTTCCGGAAGTTCGTGGACGCGGCGCACGAGCGCGGCCTGCGCGTCATCACCGAGCTCGTCATCAACCACACCTCGGACCAGCACCCCTGGTTCCAGCGCGCCCGCGAGGCGCCGGCCGGTTCGCCGGAGCGCGACTTCTACGTCTGGTCGGACACCGACACGCCGTATTCGGACACGCGCATCATCTTCCTCGACACGGAAGTGTCGAACTGGACCTGGGACCCGGTTGCCAAGCAGTACTTCTGGCACCGCTTCTACAGCCACCAGCCCGACCTGAACTTCGACAATCCGGCCGTGCTTGAGGGCGTGATCGAGGTCATGCGCTACTGGCTCGACATGGGTGTCGACGGCCTGCGCCTCGACGCGATCCCCTACCTGATCGAGCGCGACGGCACGAACTGCGAGAACCTCCCTGAGACTCACACGGTCATCAAGGCGATCCGTGCGGCCCTCGACGCGAGCTATCCCGACCGGATGCTGCTGGCCGAGGCCAATCAGTGGCCGGAGGAGACCGCGCAGTATTTCGGCGACGGCGACGAGTGCCACATGGCATTCCACTTCCCGCTGATGCCGCGGATGTACATGGCGATCGCCCGCGAGGACCGACACCCGATCACCGACATCATGCGCCAGACCCCGGAGATCCCCGAGGGCTGCCAATGGGCCATCTTCCTGCGCAACCACGACGAGCTGACGCTCGAGATGGTCACGGCGGAAGAGCGCGACTACCTGTGGTCGTTCTACGCCGCCGAGCGCCGCGCCCGCATCAACCTCGGCATCCGGCGCCGCCTGGCACCCCTGCTGGAGAACGACCGGCGCAAGATCGAACTCATGAAGTCCCTCGTCCTGTCCATGCCCGGCACGCCGGTGCT
>NZ_JAIEOF010000333.1 GCF_019750675.1 Methylobacterium sp. | reverse complement strand
GTCGGATCAGCGCGCGCCGGTGCCGGCCCGTTCCACCAGGAAGTCGGGGCAATCCAGCCAGCCGTTGGCGACGCGGCCCTCGACCCGCGAGAGGCGGTACCGGCGCCGCAGGCTGCCGTCGAACAGCACGTCGATCTCGCGCAGGCGCTGGAAGACCACGAAGTCGTCCACGTTGGCGATGCGGATCTGCGAGCCCCGGATCGCGCGCCCGCGCCCGATCTGCGCCTCGATGAAATCGACGATCCGCTCCGGTGTCACCGCCACCCGCAGTCGGAACGCATCCTTGGCGGCGATGAAGGCTTCGATGGCCGGGTCGAGTTCGAATTCCGGGAGGGGTTCGCTCTCGATCGGGGGGCGGCGCAGGCGCGGGGCATAGCAATGCGGCTCGCCGATGGGTGGGCGCAGGAGCGAGACCTGGGGGTCCGGCAGGCCCGCGAGGTCGTCATCCGCCGACGCCACAGCCCGCAGGGCGGCGGCGGTGCGCTCGATCCGGTCGGAATCGCGGTGGTCGAGGGTGCGCAGCGCCGCCGCGATCCGCCGCTCCAGGCGGGCGACGATGTCGGCCACCGCATCCAGGTGCCGGTCGAGCCCCTCGAAGATCGACAGGATCTCGGCGAGATCGGCGCGGACCGCGCGCTCGGCCGCCTCCATGGTGGGGGCGCGGCCCTCGCGCAGACCGGCCTCGGCGAGCGCCCGCAGGGTCAGCGAATCGCGTAAGGCCCGCCCCGCCTCGCGCACGATGCCGGAGCGGAACCGGAAGGGATTGAGGCGGGTGTGCAGGGTCCGGTAGTCGCTGACGAGGTGGCGCGCCACGAACTCCTCGAAATAGAGCCGGAAGGCGGCGCCGTGGTCCGCCTCGCGCAGGATGCGCTCCTCGCTCTTGCGCATCGCCCCCGCGAGGCTGCGCAGGTGGCTGAGGAAGGCGCGCGCCGACTTGGCCGCATTGACCAGCGCCTCGGAGCGCTCGGCCGGGTTGGCGATGGCGCTTTCCAGGCTGCCCAGAACGTCGAGGACCGCACCGCCGTAGGAGCGCGTCTCGCCCCGGTTCAGCCGCGCCAGCTCCTCCACCAGGAGGCGGGCCTCGGGGTCGAACTCCACCACGGGGACGTAGCGTTCGCGCCGTTCGACCAGCCAGCCCGCGTCGAGCAGGCGGCGGTAGACCACGGAGCGGCGCTCCGCCGGGTCCGCCGGGGTCGCATCGTCGTCCGCGATCTCGCTGGCCGCGTAATCGGCCGCGAAGTCGCCGATCGCCGCCAGGACATCGCTCTTGCGCAGGGGCTCGGCGGTGTCGCCGAAGATCCGCGCGTGCAGATGCAGCAGCAGGGCCGCGTTGAAGGCGCGGCTCGGCGAGGCCAGCGGCTTGAAGAGGTCGTCGGAGAGGCAGTTGAACAGCATGGCGTCGGCGCGGACGATCGCCACGGCGGGGCGCGCAAGTCAAATCGCGGTAGGGACGGCGATCCGAAGGCGCGATGAACCTCGCCGCGCGGGCGTGCGTTGTCCCGCCGTCCACCGTGCGTCGCGCGGCGCGCCGTTTCGGAGTTTCCCCATGTTCAGCCGCCTGCCCACAGCAGCGCTCGTCGCGTCCTTCCTGGCCGCGACCACCCTCCTCGCGGGACTTCCCGCCCTGGCCCAGGCGACGGCGGACGCCCCGGGCCGGACGCTCGCCAATCCGGCGCCGGGCTCGCTCCGGGGCTCGAAAGTGATCGGCTTGCCCGTGATCGGCATGGACCATGTCCGGGTCGGCTCGGTCGAGGACCTCCTGCTGGCCAGCGACGGGCGCATCGCCGCCGTGGTGATCGGCGTCGGTGGTTTCCTGGGGATCGGCGAGAAGCTCGTCGCCGTGCCCTTCGATCAGGTCGCCTGGAACCTGAAGGACGTTCCCCTCACCTCCGGGCCGACCTCGGTGACGACGCCCGAGACGGCGCCCAGCAAGGCGGCCGCCGCCAAGGTCACGCCCGAGACCATGCCGGGGGCCGACACCAGCAGCGACGTACTCGGCGCGGTCGAGGACATGCATGCCGGCAAGGTCGGCGACACGACCGGATCGACGGCGGGCGCGACGGTGCCGAAGACGGAGCCGGCCACCGTCATGGCCGGCGGGACGCCACTGCACGCGGAGGTCCGCATGACGAAGGCGCAGCTCACGGCGGCCCCCGCCTTCAGCTACGACGCCGCGCGGAAGGCCGAGAAGTGAGCGCGGCGCAGGCAGGCCCCACGATGACGCGGGCGAGAACCCTCGCGGGCGCCGCCCTGTTTTCGCTCGCCATGATGGGCCACGCGTTGGCCCAGCAGATGAACCCGGCACCGCCGATCCGGGAGTCCGCCCCATCCGGCTCGAACTCCGCGGCCGCCAACGCGGCGGCGACGGATTTCAACTGGATCTGGGCAAGCCTCGTGGTGGCGGTCCTGGTCTTCGTGGTCTGGTACGTGGTCCGGCGCCGGCAATCGCGCCGATAGCCGGTGCTGCCCGACTTGGCGGCGCTACTTTACGGCGCTGGGGAAGAACAGTTGCTCGCCACCGATCTTGTAGCTCGCGATGGCCGCCTGTCCCTCGGGGGAAACGAGCCAGTCGATGAAGGCCTGGCCTTCCTTGGCCTTCACGGCCGGGTGCTTCCCGGGGTTCACCAGCATGACGCCGTAGGGGTTGAACAGGCGCTTGTCGCCCTCGACCACGATACCAAGGTCGCCCCGGTTCTTGAACGACAGCCACGTGCCGCGATCGGCCAGGATGTAGGCGTTGAGGGCCGAGGCGGCGTTGAGGGCCGGCCCCATGCCCTGCCCGACGTCGCGGTACCAGTCGCCCTTGACGGCGGCGAGATCGACGCCCGCCTCCTTCCAGGTCCGTAGCTCGGCGCTGTGCGTGCCGGAGCGGTCGCCGCGCGAGACGAAGGGCGCCTTGGCGGTGCCGAGCTTGGCGAAGGCCGCCGCGACGTCCTGACCCTTCACGCCGGCCGGATCGGATTTCGGGCCGACGAGGACGAAGTCGTTGTACATCACGTCCTGGCGCTTCGTGGCGAAGCCCTCACTCAGGAACTTCTCCTCGGCCGGGCGGTCATGCACCAGCACCACGTCGGCATCGCCCCGCCGGGCCGCGTCGAGGGCCTGGCCCGTGCCGAGGGCCACGACCTTCACGGCGATGCCGCTCCCGGCCTCGAACAGGGGCAGCAGGTGCTTGAAGAGGCCCGATTGCTCGGTGGACGTGGTGGAGGCCACCACGATGGAGGCGGGTTCCGCCCTGAGCGCCGGTGCGAGCCCGAAGGCGCCGGTCAGGCCCAGGGCGGCGGCGAGGGCGCGAACTAAGAGACGGCGGCGAAGGAGGTCCAAGGCAGTTCTCCAGCGATGTAGGCCCGGGTCTCGGGCCTCTGGGGGGCAGTGAGGATGGCGCGGGCCGGGCCGTGCTCGACGGCGCGGCCCCTCGCGAGCACGAGCACGTCGGCGGCGAGCCGCATGACCTGCCCGAGATTGTGCGAGACCAGCACGACCTTCGTGCCGCGCGCGGCCATCTCGGCCAGTAGCGCCTCCACGAGTTCGGTGACGGCGGGGTCGAGGTTGGCGGTGGGCTCGTCCGCCAGGAGAAGGCCCGGCTCCACCGCCCAGGCGCGGGCGAGGGCCAGGCGCTGCTGCTCGCCACCCGAGAAGCGCGTCGCCGGATCCCCGGCCCGGTCGGCGAGGCCGACGCGGGCCAGTGCCGCGCGGGCCCGACCCTCGCGCTCGGTGCGGTCGAGCCGCAGGGGCGCGAGGGCCAGGGCGACGTTGGCCAGAGCGCTCGCCCGCACCAGGGCCGGGCGTTGGAACACGAAGGCGCGCCGTACGGGCGCGGAGGCGACGATCCGAACCTGACCGCGGGTCGGGGCGATGAGGCCGTCGATGATCCGAAGCGTGATGCTCTTGCCGGCGCCGTTCGGGCCGATCAGGGCGGTGATGCCGGCCGCCGGAATGTCGGCGGTCAGCCCGTCGAGAATCGTCGTGCCGTTGCGGCACAGGACGAGGTCGTCGAGGTGCAGGCTCGGCATCGCGCTCATCCGAAGGCCCGCACGGCGTACCCGCGCAGGAGGGCGGCCGCGCCGTTCACCGCGATGACGATGCCCATCAGCACGAGGCCGATAGCGAGGGCGAGGGCGAGGTCGCCCTTCTGGGTCTCGAGGGAGATCGCCGTGGTCATGGTCCGGGTATGGCCGTCGATGTTGCCGCCGACGACCAGCACCGCGCCGATCTCCGAGATCGCCCGTCCGAAGGCGGCAAGAGCCGTCGTCACGAGGGAGAAGCGGGTGTCGTGGATCAGGGCCAGCGCCCGGCGCGGCGCCGAGAGCCCGAGGGAACGCAACTGCTCACCGAGATGGGCCTCCGAATCGGCGATCACCTGCCGGGTCAGGGCGGCGATCAGGGGCGTCGCCAGCACGGCCTGCGCCGCCACCATTGCGGTCGGCGTGAACAGCAGGCCGAGGCTTCCGAACGGTCCGGACCGTGACAGGAGCAGGTAGAGCACCAGCCCGACGATGACGGGGGGTAGACCCATGAAGGCGTTCAGGAGCCCGACCA
>NZ_JAIEOF010000137.1 GCF_019750675.1 Methylobacterium sp. | reverse complement strand
CAGAACAGACGCGCGATCCCGCGCGCCATCAGCCCAAAACGCAGCGTACGCCGATGCCCGATGAATAAGACGGGATAAATATCCCGGTTTTCGTACAGGTATGAATGAGTGGTACTTTAAGACTTACATACCAGAGAACATTGGCGCACTCAGCGAGATGGCAAATCGTTTCGCACGCGACAATGATCTCCCTCCCGTTGAGCTTCGATAAATCCGTCGGTTGTTGTGCATTATAGAATCAATTGATGGTTGGAATTATTTCTCGACCATCGACCTTTGCAGCCCGGCCGCCAGGAGGCAGCGGCGGACATACGGGTGAAGATCGCCCTCGATCCCCTCGACCCAGGCGAACCGGGCGTGATGGTCGTCGAGGCGGACTCGCGCGCCCGGGAGGCGCGGAAACAGGAAGAAGCAGGTGTTGATGCTATGGACGGGCACACCGTGCGGTCCATCGTCGAAGATCGTCTCGGCGGTGTGCACGATCGGCCCGACATGGCATTCGATGCCGACCTCCTCGATGGCCTTGCGGGCGGCGGCATCCCGCATGGTCTCGCCCTTCCGGACCCGGCCGCCGGGGAGCCACATCTGTCCCTTCGCGGGTTCGTCCATGCGCTCGACGAGGAGGATGCGCCCTTCGGAGACGATCGCGATGTCCACGCACGCAATGGGGACGTGCCGGAGGATCTCCTTGTAGATTTCGGACGGGATCCAGAGCATCGAACACATTCCTCTCGTTGCGGCCATGCCGGCGGTTCTGTCAGGCGGTCTTCGGATCGCGACGCAGCACCGACCCCTACGATCGTCCCCGAAGGGCGCGCAGCCGGTTGAGGAGGGGTTTAAGTTTCGCGCGCAGGCGCAGCCGCCGGCGCAGTTCGGGCACGAGGCCGAGGGCCGCCAGGAACGCCACCGTGCCCTTGAAGCGCAGTCCGGGCCGGACACCGATGAGGAGATCGGCGAGCGGCGCCCGCTCCTGCCAGAGCTCGGACATCATCCCGACTTCGGCGGCCGCACAGGAATCCGAGAGCCGCACGGCCGGGTCGGCCAGCAGCATCGCGGTGTCCTCGAGCGCGAGTTGGTAGCCCGGCGAAAAGTTGCCGCGGGCCTCGTCGTAGGCGATCTTCCACATGAAGGCGGTGCTCCCTGAGTAGATCAGGACGCACATGCTGATCGGTTCGCCGTCCATGGTCAGCGCGCTGACCTTGCCGCGCCCCTGAGCCGCGAGGGCGCCAAGCCCGCCCCGCAGGAAGGCCGCGTGCTTCGCGTTCGACTGCATGGCGCTGCCGCGCTGGCCCTTCCAGCCCAGGGCCTCCAGGGCGAGGAACTGGTCCACCGCCGCCGGCACGGCAGCATTCTCGTGCACGACGTAGCGCACCTCGCCGTGGCGCCCGAGCTTGGCGCGCAGCTGCCGCAGCTTGGCGCGACGCGAGCCCGACAGGGTCTGGCGCAGGTACGCCTCGGCGTCGAGTTCGGTCTCCAGCATCGCCCGGCGGTGGCGCGCCCGCACCTTCACGGCGCAGCGCCCCTCGGCCTGCAGCGCGTCGAGGGCCGTCTGGAAGGCCCCGTCGGTGCGGCAGTTCAGGTCGAGGAGCTTCGGCAGGCTCCGGTCGGCCCGGAGAAGGGCGAACCACGCGGCCAGCGCGTCCCGGGCCCAGTCGGGCCGGATCAGGGGGCTGCCGAGGGAGGCCAGGGGGACGGCGGGGGCCCGCAGCCGCGCGACGAGGCCGCCCCGCTCCAGGGCGAAGGCCCAGACACCGACGAGGCGCTGCTCCGGGCTCCAGGCCAGCAGCACGACGAGGGGTGTATCGGGATCGGCTGCCTGCGCGGCATCCAGCATCGCCGGCTCGAGGAAGACGTTCGCTTCCGGCGTCGTGTCGGCGAGGTCGCGAAACGCAGGCTCGAGGCCCGCGAACCGGTGCGTGTCGACGCGCTCGACCCGCAAGCCCCGATCCGAGAGATCCGAGCGCGGGGCGACTCCGGCTGC
The DNA here is from genome assembly GCF_019750675.1 of Methylobacterium sp. Lineage (GTDB taxonomy): Bacteria > Pseudomonadota > Alphaproteobacteria > Rhizobiales > Beijerinckiaceae > Methylobacterium. Next base: position 2,550 of record NZ_JAIEOF010000137.1, on the reverse strand, counting down.
GGGATGGACGGCCTCGGCCCGGATCGGCGCGGGGGCGTCGAAGGTCTGTATCGCGGTCAACGTCGGTGCTCTCCGTCCGGAAACGCGGACGGTATCGAACCCTCCACCGGTCCGGTCCGTCCCCATTCACTTCGTGCATCGCCCGACAAGAGCAGCACGAAGACCGGATCGGCTATGGGCCGAGAGCGTAAAGAAACATCGCTGGCGATCCCTGCAAAATAATCGGCTCGGCGTTTCTTCACATCGGAGTTCCAATCTGGTTTCCACAACCCTCACGGACGGGTTCACCTGTCGGGGGGTTCAGCAAACGCGCCTGGGTTTGGTGTGCGGCCGCCCCTGGTGTCACCGCGCCGGAAATCGGCAGAGCAGGGACGCCGGGGCGATGCTCTGTTTTTCCCGGATGGGAAAGACTCTTCTCCGTGGCGTGCAGGGCTTTGCACCCTGTCGGCTTCGGCTCGGGTCGGGGCTCGGTGGGCGGGGCCGGGTCTGTCCGTCTGCGCTTGACGCCCCGCTTGATCCAGGCCTGCCAGTCCTGGCTGACGATGCGGACCAGGTTGGGGGCATTCCGGCGGCCGGGGTAGCGCCGTTCCTCGATCGTGAGGAGCCCGTCGCCCGCGGCCAGGCGCAGGGCCCCTTGCGCCAGGCGCCGGCAGACGCCGGCCCGGGCCGCGATGGCGTCGAGGCAGAGGTCGCACAGGCCCGCCTCCGCCACGGCGTCGGCCACGATGCGCAGGACCGCGCGCTGGCCCTCCGTGAAGCGGGCGGCGAGCCGGGGCGGCAGGGGACCCGAGCAGGCCAGCAGCCGGCGCCGGTCGCGCGAGGCGATCCGGTCCGGGCTCCTGGGGATCTTTCGCGGGGGGAACAGGCTCGCACGTCGGACGACGAGGCCCGAGCCGGCAAGACCCGAGCCGACGACTCCCGGGATGGGCAGCGGCCGCATGCCCTCGCGGATCGCCGAGCGGCGCCCGTGCAGATGCTCGGCGAGGCCTTGGGCCCCCCCGTCGCTCAAGGCTCCCGCCCCGTGACCTCGCCAGAGCTGGCGGGAGAGTTCGTCCATCTGCGCGAACGTGCGCGCCCCCTCGATCGCGGCTCGCATGATCTCGGCATGCAACATCGGTCCCGGCTCCTGCCCGGGCCGCGGCAAAGCAGGGGGCGCGGCCGGAGCCGTCCCCGTCAAAAGGCAAAGCGCCATCGTCTCGGGAAGCGATCCCGATTGACACCTGAGCGGTGTTATGATGTCTGGGGAGCTGTTATTGGTCTTCCCAGACTTCATCGATTTCGACGGCCTCACCCCTGCCAGGGTGGGGCCGTTGGCGTTTCGGGCTTAGGTCTCTTGCGCGGCCATGTTCCCTGATTGGTGATCGGCGCGCGACTCAACCCCAGGGTCGAGTGCCGCCAGACATGCCATCTCGGCTGGCCGGCATGGTTAAGTCAACGGTAACGCGTGCGTGGCGAAAGCCTCGGGGTCCGATCCGAACCCAAATCCCGCGAGTCCGCCATCCCCTTGTCCTCCCTCGACATCACCCTGCTCGAACTCGTGGCGGAGAATGCCGAGCTTCGCCTTCATCTCGCCGAGGCGCAGGAACAGTGCATCGAGATGGCGGTCGATGCCGGCGCGCTCCAGGCGGAGATCAATGCGCTGCGGGTCGAGCTCGCCGAACTCCGGAGCTCCTCTGCGCCCCCGCCCTGAGGGTCGGCCTGCCGTCCCGTGCCGGGGTATCCTCCGGAGTAGAATCGCACCAAGGGGCCATTCTGCCCACCCTGTCGCAGCAGGCTCGGACTGGTCTAGCCCTTCATCTACTTGCGAACCCTTCGGTCACGCGCCAGGGCGGCACCAAATTGAGCAAGGGTTTCCGATTAGAATAATCTCGATCATACTAATCGCAGTTAGTACGGAGGAGGGTATGATTTTCCGCGGTCGATAGCCCTGAACTCAAGGGTTTGAGCGAGGAACTTGTTAAACTCCATTCCTCCTTGAGCCACGCGGTCAAAGCAGGGACCTGTCAGGTCGAGCCCGTCGGCAAACGCGTCGATCATGCGGACGGACTTCTCCGGCGCTAGGCAAATTTTGAGTTTATGATTGTGATCGAGGCGTTTGCACAATCGCAAGGATTAAGTTTTATTATGCAAACAGCTTCGAAGATGGGATGGAGAATGACAAACGCTTCGAAGCTATGGCAGATGCCTGCCTGGAAGCTCTGAAGCGGTCGCCGAGATTGGCACTCCCGCGATGCTGACTTTGGCTCGCGCCCTATTCTGGCAGATGAGGCAGGAAAGCATACAGTGAGAGAAGCACCGGAAGCAGACGCTTCGTTTTGCGGATGCCGAGACGCCACGCGACGGTCCATACATGACGCTACGCGAATGGCGCGCCCATGATGGGTAGGGTCGGGGAAGGCTCGGGAGCAGAAGCCGTTTTTATCAGGAAAACGATCGTTTTCCCGGCTCCTATGTCGAGCCCGGTCCGCGCGGCCTCAAACAGCCTCGTTTCTGTCGGGAAAATATGACCGGATTTCTATTGCGGATTAAACGCGCCTGAATCATTATCCC
>NZ_JAIEOF010000196.1 GCF_019750675.1 Methylobacterium sp. | reverse complement strand
TCCACGTGGATCGCGTGGCGGACGCCGTCCTTCACGCCGACGATCTCGAAGTGCTTCGGCTTGCGCTTGGGCTCTCCCTCGACCTCATAACCCTGGGTCTTGACCGCGGCGCGTGCCGCGTCCGGGTCCACCGCGGCGTGCTTGTCGTCCTCGTGCTTCGTCGGCCACGCGACCGCGCGCGTCGTGCCGTCCGCGAGGGTGATGGAGGACACCTTGATCTCGGACGGCTTGCGCGCACCCTTGATCGTGACCGTGTCGCCCTGGGCGACCGCGATGCCCTCGGCGCCCTTCGGCCCCAGGTCGGCGAGGCAGCGGCCGTCCTTACCCTCGATGGCGAAGCGGTGCCCGAAGAGGGCCCAGACGGTGCCGGTGACGGTCTGCATGTCGTTCATGTGAGATCTTCCTCGGATATCGCTCGCCGACCTGGGGCGCGAGACGCTCGCTGAGCTCGGACGGGCCGTTTCCCGGCGGCGCCGAACCGGACGTCCACCTGCCCCTGTCGGGGGTGGGGACCGATCTAAGCCGGGGCTTCCAACCCATCCTGAACCGGGCCGTTCAGCCCCCGTTAGGGAACCGTAACCCTCCGTCGATCCCGCAGAGGAGGCGCGTATCGCTCTCCGGCCCTGAGTATCAGGCCGCGAACTTCCGGACGGCTTCGACCACCCTGTCGCCGCGGAAGGGCTTGTCGCAGAAGATGCCCCGCGCCGGGATCCGAGCAACGTCCGGCCTCAGCGCACCGGTCATCACGAGTTCGATCGGCGGCCAGCGATCTCGGATCATGGCCATGAGCGTCAGCCCCATGACCGAGCCCCGCACGTCGAGATCGGCGAACACGACGTGGATATCCGCACGCGCCTCCAGGATCTGGATCGCCGAGGCGGTGCTCGTCGCGACCACGGCCTGGCAACCCGCCTCCTCCACGAAGTCGCTCATGACCATCGCGAGGATCGGCTCATCCTGAACCACGAGGACCACCGGCCGCGTCGTGGCATCGTCCACATCGCTCGTCACGACCGCTGGACCTCATGAAGCGGCGCCCGCATCGTCGCTCGCACTCCGTCCGGGGAATAATCCACTTCGACACCACCCGCCCCGCCGAGCCCCATTCGAATCAGGCGCGAACCAAACCCTTTGCTGGTCGGTGCCTTGACCGGAGGCCCGCCGCGCTCCTGCCAATGCAGGACGAGATCCGGTGTTCCGGCCCCCGCTTCGACGAACCAGCGCACCTCGACCCGCCCCGCCTCGGAGGACAAGCTCCCGTACTTCGCCGCGTTCGTCGCCAGTTCGTGCAGGAGAAGCGAGGCCGACAGCGCCGCACTGGGGCCCATGGCGATGTCGGGCCCGTCGAGAACGAGCCGTCCGGCGGGAGCGGTGGTCGACAGCACGTCCTCGCACACCGCGCGCAGTGACGCGGACGCCCAACTCGTGCGCAGCAGGAGATCGTGCGCCGACGCCAGGGCCTGCACCCGCCGCTCGAAGGCCTCCACGGGCTCGCGGTCCGAAACCGTGCGAAGGGTCTGGCGCGCGATGCTCGTGACCATCGTGAGGGTATTCTTGAGGCGATGCGAGAGTTCGTGGTTGAGGACCTCCTGCCGCTCCTCGGCCTGCACCCGCTCCGTCACGTCGTTGGCTGCCCCGAACCACTCGACGATCGCGCCGTGCGCGTCGAGGATCGGCACCGCGCGCGACAGGACCCAGCCGAAGCCGCCGTCCGCCCTGCGCACGCGGTGCTCCAGTTCGAAGACGTCCCTGCGGTGGATCGCGTCCGCGATCGCATCCATCACGCCGGGGCGGTCTTCCGGATCGATGTAGGCATCGAGCCAGCGCATGTCGGGCGAACCCGTGTCGGTGAGGAAGCCCGCCCCGTCGAGGGCGCGCATCTCCTGCCAGTCCGGGCTCATGCGATAGACGGTCTGGGCCCCGGCGGTCACGAGGGCACGAAAGCGGGTCTCGCTCTCGTGCAGCGCCTTCTGTGCGGAGCGCCGCTCGGTGACGTCGTTGAACAGGATCGCGATCCGACGCTCCTCGGGCTTGCCGATGCGGACGGCCCGGACGTCGAACCAGCGCTCGAAGGCAGCGGCGTAGTTCTCGAAGCTCGCCGGCTCGCCGGTCTTCGCGACGTGTCCGTAGGCGTCGAACCAGAAGCGCTCCAGGTCCGGCGCGAACTCCGTCACCCACTTGCCCCGCAGGTTGACGCCGGCCTGACGCTCGAAGGCGGGATTGGCCTCGACGAAGCGGTAGTCCACCGGCCGGTCGTCGCCGTCGAACTTCACCTCGACGATGGCGAACGCCGCCTCGACGGTGTTCAGGATGGTCCGGAAGCGCTCCTCGCTCTCTCGCAGGGCGGCTTCGGCCTGTTTGATCGCGGTGATGTCGCGGGAGATCGACAGGAGCTTCTCCGGCACGCCGTCCGAACCGGCCATCGGCGTGACGATGACGTCCCACCAGCGGGGTGAGCCCTTCAGGGTCGGCGCGCCCCCCTGGAAACGTCCGGTGCCGCCGCGCCTGGCCGCCTCGATCGCCGCCAGGGCGTCGGGGTGATGGTCGCCCGGCCAGAGGTCCAGCCAGCACACGCCCGCGACGGCGCCGAAGTCGTCGACCTCCATGACGCACATGCCGCCTTCGCTCATGAACTCCAGCCGCGCATCGAGGTCGAGGACCTTGACGCAGTCGGCCGAACTCGCGAGCACGCGGCGGTTGAACTCCTCGCTGGTCCGCAAGGCCTCCTCGGCGACCTTGCGCGCGTTGATGTCCGCCGTGACGACCAGCAGGTGCTTCAAGTTACCCCAGCGGTCGTCGAGCCGTTGGATGCTGCTGTTGGCCCAGATCAGCGTCCCGTCCGGTCGCACGTAACGCTTGTCGAGGGACGTGGCCCGGCCGGTCTCGATGGCCAGGCCGACCGCGGCGAAGCTCGGCGCGAGATCGTCCGGCCAGGTGACGTCCGCGACCCCGAGGGCGAGCACCTCCTCGGCCGGGCGGCCGAGGATCCGGCACAGCTCGGCGTTCACGCGGAGGAAGCGGCCGGTGCTGTCGACCTCCGACAACCCGACCGAGGCATTGGCGAAGATCGCCGTCAGTTGCGCCTCGCTCTCACGGAGGCGTGCCTCGGCGCGGGCGCGCTCGAGGGCCGACCACAGGCGGGCGCAAGTTTCCTCGACCAGCGCGATCTCGGCCGGCGTCCAGGCGCGGGGCTCCGCGTGGTGCAGGAACAGCATGGCGACCATCCGGCCCGCCCGAAGATGCGGCACGTCGAGGAGGGAGAGCGTGCCGATTTCCTCGTAGGCCGCGACCACATCGGGATGCGCGGTCAGCGGGTCCGCGCGGACATCGCCGACCGCGACGGTCCCGCCGGCCCTGAGTTGCGCGGCGAACGGCACCCCGAAATCGTCCAGGCGCCACGTTCCGACGACCGACGCGATCCGGCCGCCGCTCCAGTCGCGGTACACGCTGACATGCGTCTGGGTGGCGTCGAGTTCGCCGAAGCCGACCTGATCCACGCCGAGGTGCCGACCGAGGGCCTCCGTGGCCACCTCCATCATCGCGACGGGATCGATCAGGTTCTGGAGCCGTCGCTCCAGAGTCAGTTGAAACGCCTGCTGCTCGCGCCGGGCCACGTCGGCGGCGGCGCGCTGCAGGACGTCGAGATGCGTGGCGATCAGACCGGCGAAGGCGCGGAACAGATCCCTGGTCTCAGGGGTGTCGACGCGGTGGGGCTGCGGATCGATGGCGCAGAGGGTGCCCCAGAAGACGTCGTCCGGCAGCACGATGGGGACGGAGACGTAGCTCTGGAAGCCGTACAACGCCGGGGTCGGATGCCCGCAATAGGTCGGATCCTCGGCAGCGTCGTCGATCATCACCGGGCTGCGCGTCTGCCGGATTTCCCGGCACAGCGTCGTCGCCACCTGCAGCTCACCGCCCGGCTGCAGACCGAACGCGATCTCGTCGCGCACGGCGCAGGCGACCCATCGATCCTCGGTGACCCGCGCGACGGCGGCGAACCCCATGCCGGTCGTCCGGCAGATGACATCGAGCAGGGTCGGAAGCGCCTCGATGCGGCCGATATCCGCGATGTCGGCCGCGAAATCGTGCGCCTGCACGGGCCTGCCCGTCACCTCGTTCATCGGACCGGCACATCCGGCCCGGCCAGCGTACGCATCCCGGCGCCAGGCGGCCTCGCCGCGAAGGCGTGACGCGGCGACGGATGCGCGCCAACGCGGGGAGAGCCGCGGTGCTCCGGCCCTGAACGGTCCTGTGCAAACTGTCGCCGCGTAGGGACGGCCGCAGCGACGACGAATTCACGGTCGGGCATCGGGTAGCGGGAGGTTGCGCGAGATCCGTAGCGTTCGAAACCGCTCTCGCACACGAACAGCCGACGCTCAACCTCATCGGTGACGACACCCCACGATACCGCGCCGGCCATGTCCGTCGTTGGCAAGGCGCCAGTCTCGGCGTCCTCGATTTGCCGCGAGCGGCCTCTTGGTCATGCGGTTCCGTCAGGATGCCGCAACCGC
>NZ_JAIEOF010000390.1 GCF_019750675.1 Methylobacterium sp. | reverse complement strand
GGTCGGAGTGGCAGGATTTGAACCTGCGACCCCCACGTCCCGAACGTGGTGCGCTACCAGACTGCGCTACACTCCGACGAAGCCGGCCCCTGGGGCCAGCGAGGGGACGTATAGCGAGGCCGGTGCAGCGCCGCAAGCGGGTTCGTGCGGGAAATCGCGCGAGCGGGTCGGTGATCGGACAATCAGAGGGACTCGTCGTCCGACGGCAGGCGATACAGGGCGCAGGACTCTCCGCCCCGTGCGACGGCGACGGCTCCGACGGCCTGCGCGCCGAGATCGAGATGATGCAGCGACCAGTCTTGCCACCGGCTCGCATCCCGAGCCCAACTCCGGATCGTCGCCGGACCCGGTGGGAGCGTCACCTCGAAGCTGTCGAGGGGCAGGGAGAGGCCCGTGCCGAGCGCCTTCACCACGGCTTCCTTTCGGGTCCAGCAGGCGAGAAACGCCATCGTTCGCTCGGCCGCTGGTCGGCCTGCCAGGGCCGCGATCTCGCCGGCATGAAAATGCGCGCGCGCGATGGCCATCACGTCCCCGAGGGGGCGCGCTACTTCGACATCGACGCCGATCGCCACGCCGTCCGCGATGGAGACCAGCGCGTGCGCCCCGGAATGCGAGAGATTGAATTGTAGGCGCCCCCGGTCCGAGCCGCCGAGTTCAGGCTTTCCGTTCTCTGCATGGTCGAAGCACAGATCCCCGGGGTCTCGCCCCAGATATCCGGCGAGGATCCGTCGAAGGGCCAGATGGCTGCGAACGAAACGATCGCGATCCTGCAGCCGGAGGAAGCGCGCCGCTCGCCCCTGCTCGTCCGCGGACAACCAGCGCGCGCATGCCGGCGTGAGCCGGATGCCAGCGAGGTCCGCATGCCAGACGGCGGTACCGGGTTGGCCGGCGGGCTTCGCGATCTGCCATGTCTTCATGACGCGAGTCCGCGAGCCTGGGACGCGGTTCGATCAGGAGACCGACTTCCCGAGAGCCCGGACGCTCCATGCGCCCTGCAGCGACAGCAGCAAGAGGTAGATGAGTTCAGCCGAGCCGAGCGCGGCGTAGAACAAGCCGAGACCGTGATACCAAGCCAGATCGCTCGACAGAAGCGTCGCGGCGGAGGTCGTCGGAATCAGGAACGCCACCAGGAAACCGAGCACCATAGTCGCGTTCAGAGGTATGGCCTGCATCGAAAATCCGGGTCGCCTCCGAAACGATGCGGATTTCGTAGCTCAATCTTGCGCGCATTCAAAACGAAGCCCGGCAAGGTACTTGCCGGGCGATGACCATCGCGGATGCGCACCCTGTCCCAGTGTGGACCGGTAAGCCCGCGCTGGTCAGGCGTAGACGTTGCCGCCCGTTTGCGGGAAGCGCTCGGCCAGGGCGCGTCTCAGCTTTTCGAGGGCGCGGTTCTCGATCTGCCGAACACGCTCCTTCGAGATGCCAAGACGGTGCCCGAGGGCTTCCAGGGTCGCCTGATCCTCGGCCAGGCGACGCTCCTTCAGAATCCGCAACTCCCGCTCGGACAGGACCGTCAGCGCCTCGTTGAGCCAGATCAGCCGGCGCTCGCCGTCAACGGCCGCCGACACCGTCTCGTCGGGGAGGGCGGCGCCGTCCACGAGGAAATCCATGCGCTCCGAAGACGCTTCGCTCTCCTCACCCACCGGCGCGTTGAGCGACATGTCGGGCCCGGAGAGGCGGGCATCCATCAGGGCGACATCCTCGCGTGACACGCCAATGGCAGTGGCGATGCGCCGATGGATCTCATCGCCCACATGCTCCTCGGTGGACTGCATCAGGCGGGCGCGCAGGCGGCGCAGGTTGAAGAACAGGGCCTTCTGGGCCGAACTGGTGCCGCCGCGGACGATGGACCAGTTGCGCAGGATGTAATCCTGGATCGAGGCCCTGATCCACCAAGTGGCGTATGTGGAAAAACGGACCTCCCGCTCCGGCTCGAACCGGGCGGCGGCCTCCATCAGTCCCACATGCCCCTCTTGGACGAGGTCGGCCATGGGCAGGCCATAATGGCGGAAACGTCCGGCGATCGCGATGACGAGCCGCATGTGGGCCGCGATCAGGTCGTGCAGGGCGCGCTCGTCGCGCTCGTCCTTCCAGCGCACGGCAAGACCACGTTCCTCATCCCGCGCAAGGAAGGGCGCCTCCATCGCCGTGCGTATGAACTGCCGCCGGATCCCTGCGATATCCGCCATCCCCGCCTCCGCCGATATGGAACGTGTGCTCCCAGCTACGATCCCCGATGCCGAACGAACCCGGACTTCGGACCTGTACCTGGTATCGCGACAACCCGGGGGTCTCCGGGAAGGTTCCCCGATCGCGTGCGGCGCTCACGCGCACGTGAGCCCAAAAGAAAAAACCCGGCGCGACGGCGCCGGGTTCCATGAACTCAGAGTAGGGCTGGGGTGGCTCAGGCCGCCTCCTCCTGGAGATCGTCGCTCTCGCCATCGCCTTCCGCCTCTGCCTCGCCCTTCACGCGACGCGGAGACTTGGCCAGGCTCTGCTCGATGAGCTTGAGGGCCTCGGTCTCGGTGATGCGGTTCACGGACGAGATCTCACGGACGACACGGTCGAGGGCGGACTCGTAGAGCTGGCGCTCGCTGTAGGACTGCTCGGGCTGGGCCTCGGAGCGGAAGAGGTCGCGCACCACCTCGGTGACCGAGAGGAGGTCGCCCGAATTGATCTTGGCCTCGTATTCCTGCGCGCGGCGCGACCACATCGTGCGCTTGATCCGGGCGCGGCCGGTGAGGAGGTCGAGGGCCTTCTTCACGAGTTCCGGTTCGGCCAGCTTGCGCATGCCGACGCTGTTGGCCTTCGCGGTGGGGACGCGCAGGACCATCTTGTCCTTCTCGAAGGAGACCACGAACAGCTCGAGCTTGTAGCCGGCGATCTCCTGCTCCTCGATCGCCGTGATCCGGCCGACACCGTGAGCGGGGTACACGACCGCTTCGCCGGTCTTGAAGCCTTGGCGGCCTGCCGTCGTCTTCTTGGCTGTGGTCATGCGAGAAGCGCCTCCAGAACATCGCGCGGCCTTGCACGCCGCGCCGAACCCTGTAATCCGGGGTGGGTCACCCGGCTCCAGCCCCTTGTCCGAAGGGTCCGCGTCAATGACGCGCAACCAGACGGTTCCCGGGCATGCCGACGCGTCGCGCAACGAGAGATCGTTCGCCGAAGGCACCGAATGCCTCCAGCGATCGATCGCATGCGACCCCATTCCTCAACTGAGCGTGAGACCCATCAGGCGATGGTTGGAGGCAGCACGTCGAGCACGAACGACGGCAGGCGTTCTCATTAGCACAAACGCGCCGCCGAATCAAAGGATTGCCGGCAGGGCCCATCGCCGCGGGCTTCGCCTCGAGCGCGCTCCACAGCCACTTTGACGCCGATCTTGCCTGGGCTGCCTCGACCCGAGGCCGTGCCCGGCGGCAATCAGTCGCCGCTGCCGGGATTGGCCGAGAAATGCGTCGCGAACTTGTCGGCGACCCCATCCCACGTCTTGGCGTCGGCGGGCGCGTCCTTCTTCTGGGTGATGTTGGGCCAGGTGCGGGCGAAGTCCGCGTTCACCTTGAGCCATTTCTCCAGGCTCGGTTCCGTGTCGGGCTTGATCGCCTCGGCGGGGCATTCCGGCTCACAGACACCGCAATCGATGCACTCGTCCGGATGGATGACGAGCATGTTCTCGCCTTCGTAGAAGCAGTCCACCGGACAGACCTCGACGCAGTCCATGTACTTGCACTTGATGCAGTTGTCGGTGACGACGTAGGTCATGGGGCCTTCAGTCCTCGATCCGGTGAGCGCCGGGAGCGGCCGATGCCGGTCTCAGGCACGATTCGATGCACGGATCCGTTAACGCTTCGTGGCACGGGTCGGACGGCTCGGGCACAGGCGCGATCCTGGATGCCCGATCCGGGATGGGGCTGGCTCTAGCCCCTGTCCGGGAGACTGACAAGCGCGGCCTGCATGCTGTGCCGTGCGGACCCCCTGTATGTCGCACGCGGGACACGGATGGCGCGGCCTAGGCGGGGCCGTCGCCCAGGACCTCGTAGAGCGCCTGGGCCTCAGGCGCCGGGCCCCGGCGCTCGCCGAGATCCAGCACGCGAGCCGCGACGGTGGCGTGGGCCGCCGCCACGGTGACGACATCCCCAAGTCCGACCGCCGTCGCCGAGGTCTCGGCGCGCTTGCCGTTCACGCGCACATGGCCGTCCGTCACGAGACGGGCGGCGAGGGAGCGGGTTCGCGCGAAGCGCGCGAACCACAACCACTTGTCGAGACGCTGGCGCCCCGGCTTCATCGCATCTCCGGGTTCGGCCGCTCAGCGCTTGCGGTCATTTCCCGCCTCGAGCTGCGCTTTCAGCGCGGCGAGCTTCGCGAAGGGCGAATCCGGGTCCGGGGCCCGCTCGCGGCGCTGCGGACGGGGCTCGTCCCGCGGTGCGGCGCGAGGCTCGTCGCGGCGCTCCGGCCGGACGCGGCCCGGCTCGAAGCGCTCGCGCCGGGG
>NZ_JAIEOF010000145.1 GCF_019750675.1 Methylobacterium sp. | reverse complement strand
GTTGCAGGCCCCAGGCCTGGTAGAGGTCGACGAGGGCCTGGGAATTGCGCACATCGAGCTTCGAGAAGGCCTCGTCGAGGAGGCAGAGGCCGAGCCCCGGATTCTCGTCGCCCGGCCGGTCGCCCGGATAGTAGGCGGAGGCGAGCGACGCCGCGATCGCCACGTAGAACGGCGCCTGGGCCTCGCCGCCGGAGCCCCGTAAAGCCCGGTTCGACATGGTCGTGCGGTTGCCCGCCCGATCGCGCATGCCGATCTCGTAGACGAAGTAGTTGCGGTAATCGGCCAGCCGCGCCGCGCTCTCGTCGCCGCCGATCAGGGCGGTGATCTCCGCGATGGCGTCGGCGAGCGGGCCCTCCAGCGGGGTGGTCTCGCCCGAGGCGCCCTCCCCCGGCAGGATCGCCTGCGCGGCGTCCGGCGAGCGCGCGACTTCGAGGGCGAGCGCGTGGACGGCCGCGTAGCGCCGGTCCACCTCCGCTTCGAAGGCGTAGGTCTGGCCGGTGAAGGTCTGGGTCGACAGGCGCTCGTTGAGGGCGTCGAGGCGGGCGCGCACGCGCTCGAACTTGTCCGCCAGCCGGGTCAGCAGATCCTCGATCATCAGGCGGCGCATCTCGCCCTCCGCCCGCAGGGCCTGATCGCGGTAGCGGCGCAACTCGTGTCCGGCCACCTCGTCATGGGCACGCTTGGCCCAGGCATAGCCGAACGAGGCCGGGGCGTCGCCGTTGCCGAGGGGATTCTCGATGCGCCACTGCACGCAGTACTCGGCCAGATCCCGCTCGGCGGCGCGCCCCTGGGTGCGGGCGGTCTCGGACGCCTCGCGCGCGGCGGCGCGCGACACCTGAGCGAGATTCGCCAGGGTCTTGGGCTCGAGTTCGGCACGCTTGGCCCGCAAGGTCGCGACGGCGCGGGGGTCGAAGCCCTCGGGCTGTACGAGCCGGATGCGGACGGTGTCGCCCCCGATCCAGCGGGCATGCGCGCTCCGACGCGCCTGGAGCGCGGCCCGCGCGAGATCGCGGGTGGAAGAGACCTTGGCCTTCAGTCCCGCCTCCTCGCCGAGCAACAGGTCGCGCTTGGGCTCGAGGACCTGGACCAGCTCGGTGAGGTAGGCGGAGCGTTCCTTGGCGAGCTCCTTCAGCTCGCCCTCCAGCACGCCGGTCTCGGCCTTCTCGACGTGCTCGCGCTCGGTCGCGAGGCTCCGGCGCCGGCCCTCGATCGCGTCGGATTCCGCCCGCAACTCGGCGAAGTCGAGCGAGGTCGCCGCGATTCGGCTCTCCAGACCGGCGGCGATGCGGGCGGCCTCGCGCAGCACGTCGGCTTCGGCGCGCAGGCGCCGGGCCTCGGCGACCGCTTGCTCCCAGTCCTGCCGGCTCTCGGCCGTGGGGCCGCGCTGGCCCCGCGTCATCATCAGTTGGACGGGGCGCACCACCGAGTAGGCCATGCCGGAGGTCGAGCGCCCGCTCGGGGCCACGGCCCGGCTCATATGTGCGAGCGCCGCGTCGTTGGGGGCGAGATCGTAGCCGCCGAGGCGGGCACCGAGGAAGGCCTGGGCGTGCGGGTCGCGGGTCTCGATCAGGGCCAGCGGACCCTCATCGTCGCGGCCGCCACGACGGCGCGCGGTGTCGGTCGTCTTCACGAGGATGCAGCGGTAGAACTGACTCCGGCGCGCCTCCAGATGCGCGAAGGCGGCATTGAGCCGGTCGGGCTCGACGACCAGGGCCTCGCGCGCCGCCCCCAGCAGGCCCTCGAGGGCCGGTCCCCAGGTCGGATCGACGATCTCGGCGAGTTCGCAGATCGGCGTCGCGTCGATGCCGAGGCGGGCGAGTTCGTCCCGGAACGCCGCGACGTCCGAGGACAGGCGGGGCGCGCTAGGCGTGCGCCCACCGGGGGCCGGCGCGCGGGACTGCGCCGCGTTCTCCTGTGCCCGGGCCCGCAAAGCCGCGTCCTCGGCCGCGCGCTCCAGGGGCGTGGCGATCGCGGGCGCGACCGCGAGGCCGGCGAGCAGGCCGTTCAGGGGGCCGTCGGAGCGCAAGGTCTCCTCCGGATTGGCCTCCCGGCGCAGGCCCGAGCGGGCGCAGGCCTCCACCAGCCGGGCGGCCTCGGGTGAAACGCGCCGGATCTCGCCCGCCACCGCCGTGAGCTTGCCGGCATCGAGGACGATCCCGACGAGGTCGGCGACGCGGGCGGCCAGATCCCGCCGGTCGCGGGCCACAATGGCGAGACCGGCATTGGAGGCGGCAAGCCGGCCCTCCGCCGCCGAGCCGGCGATCAGCGCCTTCTTGGTGGCGATCTCGCCGTCGATCTCGCGCACGAAACCCTGGCTGGTCGCCACGCTCTCGCGGGCGATGCGCAGGCGTTCGGCGACGTCCTTGAGGGCGTGGCGCGCGCCGATATGGTCGATGACGCGGCGGCGCAGATCGGCGTCGGCGGCCCGAAGCTCGTGGAGCGCGGCCGACAGGCTGGCCTCGGCCCAGGTCTCGTAACGGCCGAGGATGCGGGCGAGGTGGGTGAGGCGCCGCTCCAGTTCCTCGATGGTCTCGCGCAGGCGGCGCCAGTTCTCCACCGACTGACGGATACGCGCCACGTCGAGGGGTTCGGGCTCGAGCACGAAGGAGCGCACGAAAGCGGAGGAATCGAAGATCGGCTTGAACGCCACCGCGTTCGAGAAGGTGCGCAGGAAGTGGCGCGGCTCCGGCACCGCCGAGCCCTCGCGCAGGAGTCCAAGCAACTCGGCGGTGAAGCGTTCGCCCGACGCGCGGAACTCGTCGAAGGTGGTGCCGCGGGTGCGCAGATCCTTGGCGATCTCGGCCCAGGGCGCCACGTAGCTGCCGGCCGGCGCCTCGCGCACGTAATCGGCGATCTCGAAGCGGTGCCCGACATGGACGAAGCGCGAGAGCGTGGTCTCGCGGCTCTCCTCCGCGCGCGCCGCCAGGGCGAGGCCCGCCGAGACCACCCGGCCGGTGGCCTCGTTCTCGAAGACGAGGACGATCAGGCTTTCGCAGGCCTCGCGGGTGGGGCGGCCGCCTTCGGCGGGGTCGCTGATCCAGCCGAGGCAGTAATCGCGCACGGTGCGGGCGCTGCGCCCGGAGGCCGACGCGTTCAGGGCCAGCCGGCTCGCGTTGTTGCCGGCGAGCACGGTGCCGACCGCGTCGAAGATGGTCGATTTGCCGGCGCCCGTCGGGCCCACCAGGGCAGCCGCACCCCGGATCCGAATCTGCTCGCGGCGGATCAGGTACCAGTTGGACAGGACGATGTCGGTGAGACGGTACACGGCGGCTCTGGTCTGGTCCCGGTTCGGCGTCGAAGCGACACCGCATGGACGCCCCGGGGCCTGGATGCAAGTCGCGCCCGGTCCTGGGCTGGGGACCGGGGGCGGCGCGATCTCTTCAGAACGCCTCCTCGCCCCGCGCGGCGCCCCAGGATCGGACCTGATCCATCCAGGTGTCCGGCGACAGCACGGTGATGCCGGGCAGGACCATCAGGGGCGTGATCTTCTCGACCTTGTCGCGCTCGCCGAGACGCAGGGCGCCCTTGCGGGCGAACAGGCGCAGGATGTCGATCAGGCGCTGCTCGTCGGGCGGGTCGCTGCGGGTGGCCGTGCGGATCGATTCGGCGATGTCGTCGGTGGTGCACTCGACGACGCCCTCCGTGGTGACTTGGTGGGCGCGCAGACCCTCCTCGTAGGCCAGCCGCAGCGAGAGCAGCACGAGGGTCTCGTCCTTGCGGAGGCGCTCGCCCTGGGCATCGTGACGGATTCCGTCGAGGGGCACGCGCAGGCACACCATCTGGTCGCGATGCGCCACCTCGAAGCGGTAGCCGAGGCAGCCGAAATAGGCTTGGAAGAACGGCGCGTAGTGTCGGGCGAGCTCGTAGGAGCGGCCGATTCCGGGGGTGCCGGCATAGATGCACTGGCTCTTGAGCAGCACCTGCAGCGCACGGGTCAGCTCTTCCTCCGAGGGCGCGCGGGCGCCGGGCGGCGGCGGCTCCTCGCCGTCCACGATGGCGCGAAAGGGTTCGAGCATGGCGGGTCCCGCTTGAGCCGGCGCGGGCGCGGCCCGCGTGAAGGCCCCGGTCTCTACCCGGCGAACCCGCGTGGCGCCAACCCGGGCTTCAGGCGGCTACGGCGGGCTGGGCCCGGAACAGCGACAGGCAGGCCGTGTCGCGGTGCATGCTCAGGATCGAGGCCCGGTCGAGGGAGGGGTTGGCGGCCAGGACCCGCTGGACCTCCGCCACGATGGCGTCGTAGCGGGACGCGTCGAAGTTCGGCTCCAGGGGACTGACCGCTATGTAGGTCTCGACGACGAGGACCCGCTCGCAACGCTCCCGGCCGACCTCGGCGGCGATCCAGGCATTCTTGATCAGGCATTTGCCGGCATTCATGGGGGTACGCTCCCGTGCCATCCGCAGCATGTCTGGCGGAAAGCAGAGGATGAACCCACCCCACGAATTTGCAAGGGTTCTATTCCATGCTGCGGCGCGAAGACTTGGCTGC
>NZ_JAIEOF010000088.1 GCF_019750675.1 Methylobacterium sp. | reverse complement strand
GGAGGTCGCGAGCCGGCCGGGGCTGGCGGGCGACCGGGATGCCGCGCAGGACCATGCCCGGGCGGCGGCCTGGAGCCGCCGGCGACCGGCGATCCTGTCGCCCGCGACCGTCCTGGCACGCGCGCTCGAGGGGGCGGCGGGAACCGATGCGGAGCGCCATTCCGCCTTCCGGGCGGCGGGCACCGCTTATCGCCGGGACCGGCGTGCGTTCTTTGCGCCCCACATTCTCGCCCAAGCCCTCGATCCGGCCCCGGTGTGTCAGGGGCTGCCCCGCCCGGCTCGACTTTGCCGCCTACGACGCCGCTCCGGCCCTCGTGCCCTCCGTCCCGCGCGCAGCGGCCGAACACCAGGCGGTGGTGGCTCTCGGGTGCCTGGTTGCGGGAACCCAGCTTCTTGCCGCCCTGGCCTACCGTCGTCTTTCAGGATGGCCTGCTTGATGCGCCCGAACCGGAACGACGTCTCCTGGGAGGCCAGCCCGGTGGCGACCCAGCCTCGTGACGTTTCCGCCGCCCGTGGCCGGCGCGGGGATGCCGGACGCGGCGCCTCGTCCGTACGAGTGCGCCGCTACGTTCTCGATCTCATGCCGCTCATCGACGCGATGCGTGGGGAAGTCGGGGGGACGCCCCAGTGCCTCGCCCTGGAGCTCACGCGGCGGGGGATCTGCGAGCCGCGCGGCGGCGCGGCCTGGACACCGGTCGATGTCGGCCGCCTCCTGCACAGGATCGGAACGGAGCGCGCGCGATGAGAGCTGCAATCTCCGAGGAAGCGCAGGCTCTGCGGTCCCGCATCGTCTCCATCGACGCCCTTCGCGGGCTCGTCATGCTGCTCATGCTCGTCGACCACGTGCGGGAGTTCATCTACCTGCACGCCCAGGTCCGAGACCCCATGGATCTGAGCCTCACGCCGCCCGGCCTCGTCCTGACCCGGCTCACCTCGCATTTCTGCGCGCCGGTCTTCATCCTGCTCACCGGCCTCTCGGCCAGCCTCCACGCGCAGAAGCACGGCGACCGGCGGGCGACCAGCGTGTTCCTGGCCAAGCGCGGCCTCCTGCTGATCCTGCTGGAGGTGACGCTGGTGAACCTCGCCTGGACCCGCAGCCTGACGCCGCCGATCCTCTACCTGCAGGTGATCTGGGCCATCGGCCTCAGCATGGTGGCTCTGGCCGCGTTGCTCTGGCTCCCGCGCGCTGCCCTCATCCTCTTCGCCGCAGCGGTGATGCTCGGCCACAACGGGCTCGACGGACTCGTGCTCCAGCGGGGCGACACGGGGTATGTGCTCTGGTCGATCCTTCACCAGCGCGGCACCATCGAACTACCCTGGGGCGTGGCGCGCACCTCCTACCCCGTGCTGCCCTGGTTCGGCGTGATCGCGGCGGGCTACGCCCTCGGGCCGCTCTTCGCCGGAGCGGTCGCGCCGGGCACTCGCCGCGCGTGGCTCCTGGCGCTCGGCGGCACAGCGCTCGCCGCCTTCCTCAGTCTGCGGAGCTTCAACGGCTACGGCGAGCCGGTGCCCTGGCAGACGGGGGCGAGGCCCCTCATCACGGTGCTGTCTTTCGTCAACCTGACCAAGTACCCGCCGTCGGCCGACTTCCTGCTGCTGACCCTGGGCCTCGGCCTTGGCCTCCTCGCCCTGCTCGAGGCGGTACCGGCGCGACGTCTCGCCTGGCTGCTCACCTTCGGCGGTGCGCCGCTGTTCTTCTACCTGGCGCATCTCTGGCTGCTGCGCCTGCTCCACGACGGTGCCCTGGCACTCGGCCTCGCCGGTCCCTCCGACCGAATCGAGGCGGGGGCCCCGTGGCAGATCTGGCTGGTCGCGGCGATCCTGGTCCCGCCCCTCTGGCTCGCGTGCCGCTGGATGGTCCGCCTGAAGCGCCGGGCGGCCTGGCCGGGTTTGAGCTACCTGTGAATGCCTGTCGAACGCCTGCTGCCTGAGACTCGGTCGAAGCCCCACTGTGTTCTGCTTGGGTCGGTTTCCGCCCGTCGACTTTCCAGAGCTATCCCCGTCACCGCCGATCATTGATATCGGCCCAGGGCTCTACCGACTGCGCTTGAGGGGGCTTCATCCGCACGCTGGACGGTTGCGGTGACGCATTGTAGGCGTCCGCGGCCGAGGCAGGATCGCTACACCAGACGAGGTTGGCCCTTTGGATCATCATAGAGCCACCGCACCGCTGACGGTCTACCTCGACGTGGACGGCGTTGTGACGACGGTCGGCTATCAGCGGCAGGCCGGAAAAGACAAGCTCAACCCAGCCCAGGTCGCCATCGTCGCCGGCTTGGTGAGAGAGTTCGACGCCAAAGTGGTCGTCTCTTCGACGTGGCGCGTCGACGACTGCCGTCCGACCCTGGTCGAGGCCGGCCTTTCCGAGACCTGCTTTCACCCCGACTGGCGCACTGCCATCCTGCCGACGAGCCGAGATGCCAAGACGGGCGGCATGCTCTCCGCCGAGCGCGCCGGGCGCGGCGACGAGATCGCCGAGCACGCGACCCGGAACCGCATCACGGACTACATCGTCCTCGACGACGTCGAGGTTGGCCCCGTCCACCGGGGTCGTCACGTCCGGCCGCTCGCGGATTTCGGCCTCAGCGAAGCGGATCGGGGCCTGGCTCGGAGGCTGCTGGCCAGGATGGTCGACCTCCGCCTGGCCATGGACCGGAACGGCTCATGATCCACGACGGTCGATTTACGCTTCCGTAGGGATTGAACTTTCCGAAGGCTCGGGTCATTCCATGACAGCGGCGTGACACGCGCGTCACGCTGCCCCCCGACATCGACCAGGTCACTTCGACCTTCGCCGGACCAGCCCGTCCGGTCCGTCCTCGACACCGCGCTCGCGCGGTCGCTGGGAACGCGTCGCGTCGGGTCATCGCGTGGCAGGAAGGAGTGGCTGCAATGTTCAGGTTCAAGAATCAGGACACGACGTCCAGTCCCTCGCTGTCCGCCCTGGGCATCGTCGAACGGACGGCTGCAAAGGCCTATGCCGAACTCATCGCCACGGGCTGGTCCGAGATCGGTTTCGGGTACCATGGCACCGTCCACACGCATCCGGACCACTCGGACGTCGTCGTGCGCTTCGCACGCAAGGCGGACGGGTTCGGCGATTACGCGGCGCTGCTTCGCAAAGGGTTCCCCGGCTCCGACGGACCGCATGCGCCACGTGTCCACGACCTGCATGTGAGCCGTTGCGGCGCGCTGATGACCGTAGGGTCGCGTCTCACCGATCCCGCGCGCGACGCCTGGTGGCTGGCCTATGCCCACGCCGTCATCGCGGACCATCCGGGCGTTGCGATGGAGGAAGGCGTGCGCGACCGGTTCAAGGTGGAATGGCCGGCGCACGAGCCTCGGGTCGATCATCCGAGCTTCGACGGCATCCGCGATGCGTTCAGGGCGGCGTGGCCCGGATACGAGGCCTATGTCGCCGCCTTGCGGGCCGTGTCGCCGCAGGGGCTCGACCCGAATATCGGCAACGTTCTCGTCGGCGGCGACGGCAGTCCCGTGGTGAACGATCCGCTGTGCGACGATGGATACGGCCTGTGGCGCTCACCGCTCGCACGGATTCTGGCTCGCTGCGCGGACCTCCCGCGGCGACTGATCGGTGATGCCATCGGCAGAGCTCCCGCCCACGCCTGATCGCGGGGGCGATTTTTAGAGGATGGCCCAGTCTCGTCGGGCCGGTAGCTCCAACAGCACGAGAACTTGCATAGGACGTTGACCACAAACGGGGTCAACTCCACCGGCGAGCACGAACTCTAACGCGTCGACGACATCCATTTTCCCCGTCCCCTTAGGGCCGCAGACCGAGAAATTCTTACGATTGAGCGGGAGAGTGAGTTCCTTGATGCCCCGGAACTCGAAAATGGTGAGTGACTCGACCTCAATCATGGCTGCCGGGCATCGAACAAGGCAGGATCGAGCGCCGTCTCCCTCAAGTCCCGGTCAGCCAGGAGCGCGCCCCTGAGACGCGCGGCGATGTCAGCACACCCGTCCGTGCCAGCAAGGGCATCTCTGAACGATGTGAATATGCGATCGACGACACACAGGTCGCCCACCGAGCCGGCATCGCGCTCATTCGGTTTCCGCACAGTCGTCTCCCCAATTGTCAGGGAGCTTGGCTGCGCTCGGCGATGATGACGTCGGTTTCGAAGCTCAGCCCCGCTGAACCGCGGCCTCTGTGACTAACAAAGGTTCCGGCCAACATACCTGACCATAACCGTCTTTCGCCTTGGCCCTTACGTCTGGCCCTGGTGTGGACTTCGCGAAAGTGGCGACAGGGGCGAGCAATCGAACTCCCCTGTCGCGTGCTACCGATCATCCTCTTCGCGCAACCAGTCTTCCCTGTCGGCTACGACACAGCACGGTCGGGGTTTACGAGCAGCCCGTCGTGCCGCCGCAGGTGTCGCATTTCAAGCAGGTGCCGTTGCGGACCAGCGTGAAGTTCGCGCATTCCGGGCAGGCCTCGCCGACGTAGCCCTTCATCTTCGCCT
>NZ_JAIEOF010000024.1 GCF_019750675.1 Methylobacterium sp. | reverse complement strand
CGCACCCGCGAGACCTGCCCGGCCGCCGACCTCGTGGTCGGTCTGCAATGCGGCGGCAGCGACGCCTTCTCGGGCGTGACCGCAAACCCGGCCCTGGGCCATGCCGCCGACCTGCTGGTCCGCTGCGGCGCCACCGTGCTGTTCTCCGAGGTGACGGAGGTGCGCGACGCCATCCACCTGCTCACCCCCCGGGCCGCGAGCCCCGAGATCGCCGATGCGCTGATCCGCGAGATGGCCTGGTACGACGATTACCTCGCCAAGGGTGGCGCCGACCGGCGGGCCAACCCCTCGCCGGGCAACAAGAAGGGCGGGCTCAACAACATCGTCGAGAAGGCGCTGGGGTCGGTGGCCAAATCCGGTACCTCCGCCATCGCGGGCGTGCTCGCCCCGGGCGAGCGGGTCCGCGACAAGGGCCTGATCTTCGCAGCGACCCCCGCGAGCGACTTCGTCTGCGGCACGCTCCAGCTCGCCTCCGGCATCACGTTGCAGGTCTTCTCCACCGGGCGCGGCACCCCCTACGGCCTCGCGCACGCGCCGGTCATCAAGGTCGCGACCCGGACCGAATTGGCCGAGCGCTGGTCCGACCTCATCGACCTCAATGCCGGCCGCATCGCCACGGGGCATGCCACCATCGAAGAGATGGGCGAGGAACTCTTCCGCCTCATCCTCGACGTGGCGAGCGGGCGCAAGCGGCCCTGGTCCGATCGCTGGGGCCTGTTCAACGACCTGACCCTGTTCAACCCGGCGCCGATCACCTGAGGGCGGCCCGCGCCTTGCGGAGTCCTGGCGCGCGGGGTGGGGGCGGCTAAGCTGTCCCTGCGCCCGATCCCGCCGCCCCGAGGTCCCGGTTGAGCAAGGTCCGCATGAGCCCGACGCCCGAAGCCGCTCCACGACAGCCCGCGCGGGCCGCCATCGCGGCCTTCGTCGGCACCACCATCGAGTGGTACGACTTCTTCATCTACGGCACCGCCGCCGCCCTGGTGTTCGGGCCCCTGTTCTTCGCTGAGTCGACGCCCTTCGTGGCGACGCTCGCGGCCTTCGGCACCTTCGCGGTGGGCTTCCTCGCCCGCCCCCTCGGCGGGCTGGTCTTCGGGCATGTCGGCGACCGCCTCGGGCGCAAGCGGGCCCTCGTCGTCACCCTGGTGATGATGGGGCTGGCCACTACCGGCATCGGCCTGCTGCCGACCTATGCCAGCATCGGGATCTGGGCGCCTATCGCGCTGGTGTGCCTGCGCATCCTCCAGGGCATCGCGGTGGGCGGCGAGTGGGGCGGGGCGGTGCTGCTCGCCGCCGAGCACGCACCGACGGGGCGCGCGACCTTCTTCGCGTCCTTCGCCCAGCTGGGGAGCCCGGCCGGGCAGATCCTGTCGCTGCTGGCCTTCCGCCTCGCCGGACTGATGGACAAGGAGAGCTTCCTCGCCTGGGGCTGGCGCTTGCCGTTCCTCGTCAGCGTCGTCCTGCTCTTCGTCGGCCTGTTCATCCGTCTCGGCGTCGGCGAATCGCCCGACTTTGAGAAAAGCCGCGCGGCGGGGCCGGCACCGGCGCCGATCCGGGAGGTTCTGGCGACCGCCCTGACGCCGCTCGCCCTGGCTGCGGGCGCCAACACCTTCGCGATCGGGTCGGTCTACCTCTTCAACACCTTCATGATCACCTACACGACCCAGTATCTCGGCCTGCCCCGGGCGACGATCCTCGACGCGCTGCTGGTGGCGGCCTGCTTCCAGCTGGTGATGACGCCGGTGGGCGCGCGCATCGCCGAGCTCATCCGCAACGAGCGCCTGTTCCTCCAGGGCACCCTGATCTGGGCGATGCTGGCGCCCTACCCGCTGTTTCTCCTCGTGGATCTCGGCTCGGTGCCGGCCCTGATGCTGGGGCTCGCCCTCAACGTCGTCGGCAGCGCCACCTTCTACGCGGTGATCGCCGGCTACGTCGCCGGCGCCTTCCCGACGCGGGTGCGCTACACGGCGATCTCGGTGGCCTATCAGGTCTGCGGCGCGGTGGCGGGCGGGCTCACCCCGATCATCGGCACCCTCCTGGCCGAGCGCTTCCAGGGCCATTGGTGGCCGATCGCCGTCTTCGGCACCACCCTCGCGGCGATCTCGTTCGTCTGCGTCACCGCCCTCGGCCGGCACCGCGCCCGCGCGGCCGTCCGCGCCTGACGAGGCCCGAAGGCATGGAACGAGGCCCGAAGGCATGGTGGCACTGCGCCGGCGCCCCTTGCCCCGGAGGCCCACACCTTATATTGCGACGCGATAGCTCGATCCCGTGACCCGGCGCAGCCGGCCGCATTCCTGCGGCCCGTCGCGTGACGGGCTCTTCTCGCTTCCGGATACCCTATGAAGCTTCGCAACATCGCCATCATCGCCCACGTCGACCACGGCAAGACGACGCTCGTCGACAAGCTGCTGTCGCAGTCCGGATCGTTCCGCGAGAACCAGCGCGTCGAGGAACGCGCCATGGACTCGAACGACCTCGAGAAGGAGCGCGGCATCACCATCCTGGCCAAGGCGACCTCGGTCGTCTGGAAGGACACCCGCGTCAACGTCGTCGACACCCCCGGCCACGCCGACTTCGGCGGCGAGGTGGAGCGCATCCTCTCGATGGTGGACGGCGTGATCGTGCTCGTCGACGCCGCCGAAGGCCCTATGCCCCAGACCAAGTTCGTGGTCGGCAAGGCCCTCAAGATCGGCCTGAAGCCGATCGTGGCGATCAACAAGGTCGACCGTCCGGACGCCCGCATCACCGAGGTGGTGAACGAGGTGTTCGACCTGTTCGCGGCGCTCGACGCCACCGACGAGCAGCTCGACTTCCCGATCCTTTACGGCTCGGGCCGCGCCGGCTGGATGGCGACGGCGCCGGACGGCGACCAGACCCAGGGCCTCGCGCCGCTCTTCGACCTCGTGCTCGAGCACGTGCCCCAGGCGAAGGTGGAGGAGGGTCCGTTCCGGATGCTCGGCACGCTTCTCGAAGCCAACCCGTTCCTCGGCCGCATCATCACCGGCCGCATCGCGTCCGGCACGGTCAAGCCGAACCAGGCCATCAAGGTCATGGACCGCACCGGCAAGCTCGTGGAGACCGGCCGCGTCTCGAAGATCCTGGCCTTCCGCGGCCTGGAGCGCGCGCCCATCGACGTCGGTGAAGCCGGCGACATCGTCTCCATCGCGGGCCTCGTGAAGGGCACGGTCGCCGACACCTTCTGCGATCCCCAGGTCGAGACCCCGATCCAGGCCCAGCCGATCGATCCGCCCACCGTCACCATGTCGTTCATCGTCAACGATTCGCCGCTCGCCGGCACCGAGGGCGACAAGGTCACGAGCCGCATGATCCGCGACCGCCTGTTCAAGGAGGCCGAGGGCAACGTCACGCTCAAGATCGAGGAGGCGGCCGACAAGGATTCGTTCTTCGTCTCGGGCCGCGGTGAGTTGCAGCTCGCCATCCTCATCGAGACCATGCGCCGCGAGGGCTTCGAGATCGCCGTCTCGCGTCCCCGCGTGGTGCTCTCCAAGGACGAGAACGAAGGCGTGCTGGAGCCCGTCGAGGAGGTCGTGGTCGACGTCGACGAGGAGTATTCCGGCGTCGTCGTGCAGAAGATGTCCGAGCGCAAGGCCGAGATGATCGAGATGAAGCCGTCGGGCGGTTCCCGCCTGCGCCTCGTCTTCCATGCGCCCACCCGTGGCCTCATCGGCTACCAGGGCGAGCTCATGACCGACACGCGCGGCACCGCGATCATGAACCGCCTGTTCAAGGCCTACGAGCCCTACAAGGGCGAGATGCCCGGCCGCCGCAACGGCGTGCTGATCTCGAACGACAAGGGCGAGGCCGTGGCCTACGCCATGTGGAACCTGGAAGATCGCGGCCCGATGATGATCGAGCCCGGCGCCAAGGTCTATCAGGGCATGATCATCGGCGAGCACAACCGCGAGAACGACCTCGAGGTGAACGTGCTCAAGGGTAAGAAGCTCACCAACATCCGCACCACCTCGAAGGACGAGGCCGTGCGCCTGACGCCCCCGATCCGCATGACCCTGGAGCGCTCGCTCGCCTGGATCCAGGACGACGAACTCATGGAAGTCACGCCGAAGTCGATCCGCCTGCGCAAGACCTACCTCGACCCGAACGAGCGCAAGCGCTTCGAGCGTTCGGGCGGGGTGGCGTAAGCCACCGCGTTTCAGGATCGATCGAGGAGGCCGGGCATCGTCCCGGCCTTTTCTTTTTGCAGTTTGCGGCTTGGTCGAAGGGCGCGGGTCCCTCCTCCCCCTTGTGGGGAGGGGGACCGCGCAGCTTCCAGAAGAAGCCAGACGTTTTCCGATTCGGTGAATTCACGCCAACGAGCAGAGCGGCGCCTCACTCGGCCTTCGCCCGCTCCCGCAGCAGGTATTTCTGCACCTTCCCCGTCGAGGTCTTGGGCAATTCCCCGAAGACGATGTGGCGCGGGAGCTTGTAGCCGGCCAGGCGCTCGCGGCACCAGCTGATGAGGGCGTC
>NZ_JAIEOF010000436.1 GCF_019750675.1 Methylobacterium sp. | reverse complement strand
GTCCAGCGACCACTTCAGCGTCGACGGCACACTGATCGAGGCCTGGGCGTCTCTGAAGAGCTTCAAGCCCAAGGACCGGGATGGCGACAGTCGAGGCGAAGACCCGCCGCCGTCCGCCGGCGGGCGCAGCGCAGAGGTCGACTTCCGGGGGCAGACGCGTTCGAACGAGACCCACGCGAGCACCACGGACCGAGAAGCCCGCCTCTACCGCAAGGGTCTGGGAATGGAGGCCAGGCTCTGCTTCATCGGCCACAGCCTGATGGAGAACCGCTCGGGCCTGATCGTGGACACCCGCCTGACCTCGGCGGACGGCTACGCCGAGCGCATCGCGGCCTTGTCGATGATCGAACCAAGAGCAGATCGCCCCAGGGCGATCTCGCTGGGAGCCGACAAGGCCTATGATGCCGAGGACTTCGTCAACGAACTCAGGTCGATGAACGTGCGCGCGCATGTGGCCCGGAACACCAACGGCCGCCGCTCCTCCATCGATGGACGAACCACCCGCCACGCCGGCTACGGCAGGAGCCAGAAGATCCGCAGGCGCATCGAGGAGGGTTTCGGCTGGATCAAGACCGTCGGCGGCCTGCGCAAGACCCGCTTCATAGGCCGCGACAAGGTCGGATGGGCCTTCGCCTTGACGGCGGCGGCCTACAATCTGGTCCGCCTGCCCAAACTGCTCGCGGCTGCGGCGTGAGCGTCTTGGGCAAGTGGCGGATCTTCGAGTTGCGCGGCTACGAGGACGACTACGCCGACATGGTCGAGCCGGCCTACATCCTCTTCGAGAACGGCTGCGGTGAGTTCGCCTTCGGATGTGTCACCGGGGCCTTCGCCGGCGGCGCCGGCCGGCAGGGTGAGCGCGCGGCCGTCGCGTTCGACTGGAACGGCAACGACGAGGGCGACACGATCTGCGGCTCCGGATCGGCCGAGGTCCAGGCCGACGGCTCGCTTCGCGGCGAAATCCGCGTCCACCGCGGCGACGAAATCCCCTTCATTGCCCGCCGATGGCGGACTTCTTCAACACCCTGCTAGGGCTGGCGTGTATCCTGGTGGTATCCGTGCTTTTCGAAATACCACCGATCCCGGCTAAGTGCCTGAGACGACTGGAGCGGGCGATCGGGATCGAACCGACGACATTCAGCTTGGGAAGCCCTAGTAGGCCTCTGATTTCATTGAACCTTGTTCCTCGTCGCACAACGACGAAGGGAACATGTCGTGGGTGCAAAAACGAAGAACGCCGTCGCGGGGGTGAAGGCCCGCAACGGCGCTGAACGGAAGGTCTCGGGTAAAAACCTAGGCGTAAAGAATACTGCTCAACGCCCTCCCCTGGCAAGCCGCCTTGTCGCGTTGATTGGTCCGGACGGTACCGTCACTGCCCTCTTCCGCCGCCCCGACGAGGTGCGTGCCTTCCTTCAGGGAGGCCACGCATGAGCGCCCTACGAGCCTACTCACCGCCCTCCCCTCAGCCGCATGCCGCCGTCTTCGATGCGCTGGCCGACGTGATGGCGACCGCCGCGACCTATGCGGATGCGGCGGCCCGCTTCTCGGCAATCCACGACGCCAAGGGCGCCGCCTACGCCGTCCGGTCTGCCAGCGCGTGCCTGCTCACCGCAGCCGAGTTGATGGACGAGCTTCGTCCCAGCATCAGCGGGAGGAAGGCATGAGCATCAGCAGGCTCTCTCGCCCCGCGCAGCGTCGGCTGAAGCGCCTCACGATCCAAAACGAAGCCAGCACCCAAGCCGATGCCCGTTTCTTCGAGCGCCGGCCGGACCGCAACCATCGCATCCGCCTCGCGTCGCCGGCCGAGGTCGAGACGATCCGCCTCCTGCATCCGGGCAACGCGACTACGCCGGGCCTGCGCTGGTACACGGCTGTCCGCCAAGTCCGGCAGGGCGTTCGGCTCCGCGTCTTCAGCATGGGCCTGCCCGACCTCGACACCGACGAGCCAGAGGACGTGTGCCGCTGGGTCTATGAGCGCGGCCGGACCGGTGGGGACCATGCAATCGAGCGAAGTCTTCGGCAGGCGATGGAGGCGCGGTCATGAGCGATCGTCTCGACGCCGCCCTCTACCTTGCCAGCCGTGGCGGGCGGGTGTTCCCGCTTCACGGCATGCGCGCGGCCGCAAACGGTAGCCTCGCTTGCACCTGTGGCGTGCGGGACTGCGGCGACGCCGGCAAACACCCCATGGCGAAGCTGGCGCCGCGCGGGCTGAACAGTGCGACCAATGAGGAGAAGGTGGTCCGCCACTGGTTCACGGTCGCGCCCTTCGCCAACCTCGGCCTAGTGACGGGCTCTACCATCGTGCTCGACGTCGATCCCCGCCATGGTGGTGACGACAGCCTCAGGACCCTTGAGGCTGAGCACGGGCCCCTGCCGGAGACCTGCCGCTCCATCACAGGCGGCGGCGGCGAGCACATCTTCTTCAAGCCGCCGAACGGTGTGGAGATCCGCAACAGTGCTGGCGACAATGGTGGCCTTGCGCCCGGTCTCGATATCCGTGGGACCGGCGGCTACATCGTCGCCCCATCCAGCCTGCATCGTTCGGGTCGGCCCTACGAATGGTCCGTCGATCATCATCCGGACGAGGTGCAACCGGCGCCGATGCCCGACTGGATGGTTCGGGCTCTGACACAGCCGAGCCTGAGCGCTGCGCGATCTCCAGCCGAGTGGCGCCGCTTCGTCGCCGAGGGTGTTTCGGACGGCGGCCGGAACACGGCCGTCTCCCGCCTGACCGGCCACCTCCTCCGCCGCTTCGTCGATCCCGAGGTCGCGCACGAACTGGTGCAGGCTTGGAATGCAACCCGGTGCAGCCCGCCCCTGCGGCCAGAGGAGGTGACGAAAACTGTCGGCTCCATTGCCCGCAAGGAACTCAAGCGAAGGGAGGCTCGGAATGGTAGCCGGGTTTGAGGACATCCTGAACCTGTCCGAGTTCGGACAGAGGCGTGGCGCCCGCGCAGGCAGCAACGGCGACCTCCTCACCGAGGACCACGCCGCCCGTCAGTTCGCCGAGCGGCATGCTGGCGAACTCCTGTTCTGCCACGACACTGGCAAGTGGCACGAGTGGACCGGGGCGGCCTGGGTCCCGAACCGGCAGGGCAAGGCGTTTCAGTGGGCGCGTGAACTTGCCCGCGAGCTTTGCGCGGACGAGGACCCGAAGACCCGCTTCATCGCTTCGAAGGTCAGTTTTGCCGGCGGCGTGGAGAAGTTCTGCCGCTCCGATCCAGCCTTCGCGGTCACGATCGAGGGTTGGGACAAGGACCCTTGGCTCCTCGGCACGCCCGGCGGGACGGTCGACCTGCGCACGGGCGTGTTGCGCGAGGCCCGGCGCGAGGATCGCATCACCAAGCTGACGGCGGCGACGCCGGCCGAGGTGGCCGACTGCCCGACCTGGTTCCAGTTCCTGCAGGACGTGACGCAGGGCGATGACGGCTACATCCGGTTCATCCAGCAATGGGCCGGCTACTGCCTGACGGGCGACACCAGCGAGCAGGCCCTGTGCTTTGCCTTCGGTGGCGGCGGCAACGGCAAGGGCGTGCTGATCCACGTCCTGGCCGGGATCTTGAACGACTACGCCCTGAACGCCGCCATGGAGACGTTCACGGCTGCCAAGCACGACCGGCACCCCACCGAGATCGCGGCCCTGCGCGGGGCCCGCCTCGTCACGGCCTCCGAGACCGAGCAAGGGCGCCAATGGGCCGAGAGCCGGATCAAGCAGCTAACCGGCGGCGACGTCATGCGCGCCCGCTACATGCGCCAGGACGAGTTCGAGTTCATGCCCGTCCTCAAACTCCTCATCATCGGCAACAACAAGCCGGGGCTGTCGAGCGTGGACGATGCTGCCCGGCGCCGGTTCAACCTGCTGCCCTTCCTGTTCAAGCCGGCGGTGCCAGACCCGCGCCTGGAGGAGAAGCTGAAGGCCGAGTGGCCGGCGATCCTGCGCTGGATGATCGAGGGCTGTCTGGACTGGCAGGCCAATCGGTTGGTGCGCCCTGAGGTCGTGAAGGACGCCACCGACGAGTATTTCACCGCGCAAGATACCTTCAGCCAGTGGCTGGACGATCGCTGCATCGTGGACAAGGCCAACCCCTATCGGAAGGCCACGACCTCCGAGTTGTTCGCATCATGGAGCGAGTATGCGCGGTCGAACAATGAGCCAACCGGGACGCAAACGAGCTTCGGCGAACGGCTCGATAAACTCGGCTTCAAGAAGAACAAACATGTCCCAACAGGTGTCGGTGGTCGGGCGCGCGGGTTCGAGGGCGTTGAGGTTCGACCACGTCTTAGCCACGAGGGAGATTGAGTTGGGGCGGGTTGGGGCGGGTTCACCGTACTGCACGCACACGCGCACGTGCGCGAATAGCGAGGTAACCGGAAGGGTGGTAGCGTCCGCGGACGAGGTGTAAATTCGAGGACCGCTTTGGCGGGGATTGGGGTGGCCATCGGGCCATGCG
>NZ_JAIEOF010000182.1 GCF_019750675.1 Methylobacterium sp. | reverse complement strand
TCCATGGCCCCGGGCTGGCGCCTGCGCGACGTCCTCGAAGGCCCGGTCTACAGCCACGTCCGTTCGGCCTTCCGGGACGGGCGCGTGCCCTGGCCGGGGACCTGCGAGGGTTGCGACCTGTTCTCGGCCGGCGCCGAGCCGAACGACACCCTCGCGCGGCGCATCGAACTCCTCGTGGAGCCGACGCTGGCCTGCAACATCGCCTGCGCCTGCTGCCTTCGAAAGCAGATCGTCGCCAAGGGCCGTAGCACCACCGGCCTCGACCCCGCGATCCTGGCGCGCTTCGTCGAATCCGCCCGCACGGACGGGATCACGATCGACCAAGTCCACTACATCGGCTGGGGCGAGCCGCTGATGCACGGCGACTTCCGCGCCCTGTTCGACATCGTCAAGAACGGCGCGCCCGAGGCCAACCAGATGGTCACCACGGCGGGGAACGTCGACTTCCGGTCGACGGTGGGGGATGCGGCCCTCGACCGGCTCATCGTCTCCTGCGACGGGTCCCGCCAGGAGCCCTACGGGCGCTACCGGCGCGGGGGTGATCTCGAGACCGTCATCCGCTTCATGCGGGATTGCCGGCGCTACGGCGACCCGGGCACGTTCCTCGAGTGGAAGTACATCCTGTTCGAGTTCAACGATTCCGACGCGGATCTCCTGCGCGCTCAGGAGATCGCCGACGAGATCGGGGTCGATTCGCTGCTATTCATCATCACGAACTCGAAGTGGCACTCAGAGCGCTTCACGGTCGACAGCCCGGAGCGCGTCCCACTGGTTTCCCCCGTCGCGAGCATGAGCCCGGCGGCGGCGATGAACGCCGTGGCGATCGAGGCGCGCGGCTTCCGGCCCTCCCCCGAGACGGGCGAGGGCCGGGGCCACATCGATCTCTGTACGGTCTCAGTGGGGAAGTTCCTGACCGTCGAGGGCTGGGCCCTGGATCGGAGTGGCGCCGCCGTCGACCGGATCGAACTCCTGATCGACGGGGAGGTCCGGGCGCGGTCGCGCACCAACCTGCGGCGGCTCGACGTGGTCGCCGTCCATCCCGATGCCGCGGGGGCGAATTGCGGCTACCTGTTCCGCCTGCCCGTCGACCCGGCCGCCCTCCCCGGAACGGTGGAGGTCCGGTGCAGCGGCCCGTCGGGCGCGTTCGTCCTCGGCGGCCGGCCGAACTGGCGGATGTCCTCGAGTGGCCTGAAGCGGCGCCGCGACCTGCCCTCCATCGCGCCGCCGATTCTCGAATCGGCCTGAGGGGCGGCGGGCGCCGCCCGCCCGATCGTCAGAGCGGAATGTTGTCGTGCTTCTTCCAGGGCTGCTCCATCTCCTTGGTGCGGAGCATGCCGAGCGCCCGGGCGATGCGCTTGCGGGTGGAGTGGGGCATGATCACCTCGTCGATGTAGCCGCGCTCGGCCGCCACGAACGGCGAGAGGAAGCGGTCCTCGTACTCGCTCGTCCGCTCGGCGATCTTCTCCGGGTCGCCGATCTCGCTCCGGAAAATGATTTCGACGGCGCCCTTGGCGCCCATCACGGCGATCTGGGCGGTGGGCCAGGCGTAGTTGAGGTCGGCGCCCACATGCTTGGAGGCCATCACGTCGTAGGCGCCGCCGAAGGCTTTTCGTGTGATGATGGTCACCAGCGGCACGGTGGCCTGGCTGTAGGCGAAGAGCAGCTTGGCGCCGTGCTTGATCAGGCCGCCGTATTCCTGCGCGGTGCCGGGTAGGAACCCCGGCACGTCGACGAAGGTGACGATCGGGATCGAGAACGCGTCGCAGTAGCGCACGAAGCGGGCCGCCTTGCGGGAGGCATCCGAGTCGAGCACGCCGGCCAGCACCATCGGCTGGTTGGCCACGAACCCGACGGTGCGGCCCTCGATGCGGCCGAAGCCCGTGATGATGTTGCGGGCGTAGGCCCCCTGGATCTCGAAGAAGTCGCCCTCGTCGGCGACCCGCCGGATCAGCTCGCCCATGTCGTAGGGCTTGTTCGGGTTGTCGGGGATGAGCGTGTCGAGGCTCATGTCGAGGCGCAACGGATCGTCGAAGCTCTCGATCTCGGGCACGCCGTCGATGTTGTTGGCGGGCAGGAAGTCCACGAGGCGGCGGATCTGGAGCAGCGCCTCGACGTCGTTCTCGAAGGAGCCGTCGGCGATGGAGGATTTGGTGGTGTGGATCTTGGCGCCGCCGAGCTCCTCCGCCGTCACGACCTCGTTGGTGACGGTCTTCACCACGTCGGGGCCGGTGACGAACATGTAGCTCGTGTCGCGCACCATGAAGATGAAGTCGGTCATGGCCGGCGAGTAGACGTCGCCGCCGGCGCAGGGGCCCATGATCACGGAGATTTGCGGGATGACGCCGGAGGCGGCGACGTTGCGGCGGAACACCTCGCCGTAGCCGCCGAGCGCCGCGACGCCCTCTTGGATGCGGGCGCCGCCGGCATCGAAGATGCCGATGATGGGCGCGCGCATCTTGAGCGCCATGTCCTGGACCTTGACGATCTTGGCCGCGTGCGACTCGGAGAGCGAGCCGCCGAACACCGTGAAGTCCTTCGAGAACAGGAAGACGGTGCGGCCGTTGATGGTGCCCCAGCCCGTGACGACGCCGTCACCGGGGATCTTCTGCTTCTCCATGCCGAAATCGGTGGAGCGGTGCTGCACGAACATGTCGAACTCCTCGAACGACCCGTGGTCGAGGAGGAGTTCGATGCGCTCGCGCGCCGTCAGCTTGCCGCGCTTGTGCTGGGCCACGACGCGGTTCTCGCCGCCGCCGAGGCGGGCCTGGGCGCGCCGCTCTTCCAGCTTCTCGAGAATGTCCTTCATGCGCAGGGCCCTGATTGGAGAGATGACGGCGCGCCCGCACGAACCTTGGCGGTGGCGATTTGAAACGGCCTTAGCACGCGGCGCATTCGGCGAAAATCGATTTAACGGCTCAACTGTGCCAGTCGTGCCGCGGCCTCGAACTCGGCCTGCCGCAGGGCGTGACGGGCTTCAGCCTCCGCGTCTCCGCCCCAGACGCTGGCCTGATAGGTCTCGTCCACGTGGGCCGCCGCCCAGGCCTCGGCCGGGCTCAGATGCCCGCGCAGCACCGCGAGGGCGAGGACGAGCGATCCCGTGAGCGTCGTCAGGGTGTGCAGGGCGGCCAGCCGGAAGGGACCTTCGGTTTCTTCGATCCCCCGCCGCAGGGCCGCCACGGTGGTGTCCGGCTGAGTCACGTGCATCACCCCCTCGCCGAGGATGAAGCGGGCGCCCAGCGCCGCGTGCGCCCAGTCGAGGACGGGGTCCCAGGCCTCTCCTTGAGCCCGCACGAGGCGGTCCGGCTCGCCGGCCCGGTAGGCGAGGAGATCCGTGCCCGCATAGGCCGAGAGGTCGTCCACCACCGCGTCGCGGCGGGGGGCCACCCCGTCGATGGCGGTGTTGGCGAGCCGCGTGAGCGGCATCGTGGCGGGATCGATGACCGCGACCTGCGCGGCCCATTCGGCGGCCACGGCCTCGGCCAGGGCCCGCGTCGGCAGGGCGAGCGGGTTGCGGGCCGGGGTGTTGGCGGGGCGCCCGTCGAGGGTCAGGCGAAAGCCCTCCCCGTGGGGCGCGAGGGCGGCCGCCTCGTAGAACCGCTTCGGCAGCGCCGGCTTGGCCGGGCCGCGCGCCGAACGGGTCGGGTCCGGCGGAGGGCCGTCGGAGCCGCCGAGCCAGTCGGGTGTCTGCGGGTCGGCGGGTGTCGGATCGTCGTTCATGCGGGTCAGATAGGGCATCCGCGCCGCGGCTGCGAGCGTCAGGCCGGATCGCTAGCGGGGCCGGGAAACAGCGCCCCGAGATCCGCCGCGCTGTCGACCACGATGGAGGCGCCGGCCCCGAAGAGGGCCCCCACCGGATGGTAGCCCCAGGCCACGCCGATGGCGGCGACGCCCGCGCTCACCGCCATCGCCATGTCGTAGGTCGTGTCGCCGATCATCACCGTGGCGCCGGGCTCGGCGCCCGCCGCGGCCATGGCCTGGACCAGCATCGCCGGGTCCGGCTTCGAGGGCGCGTCGTCGGCGCTCTGCGTGGTGGCGAACCAGCCCGCCCAGCCATGGGTCTCGATGAGGCGGTCGACGCCGCGCCGAGCCTTGCCTGTGGCGATGCCGAGCCGCACGTCGTCGCGGGCATGCAGGCGCGCCACGAGCTCGCCCATGCCGGGAAACAGCGGCTCCTCGTAGTTCGGGTCGAGGCGCAGGATGTTGAAGGCGCGCTTGTAGCTCTCGGACAGCCCCTCGATCGGCCCGTCCTCGCCGACGAGGCGACGGAACGCCTGGGGCAGGGAGAGCCCGACCACGGAGAGCGATTCCGTCCGGCTCGGCGCGGCCAGCCCGTGCTCGGCGAAGGCCATGCCCTGCGCCGCCACGATGAGGTGCTGGCTGTCGACGAGGGTGCCGTCGACGTCGAAGACGATGAGCTTCACGG
>NZ_JAIEOF010000267.1 GCF_019750675.1 Methylobacterium sp. | reverse complement strand
CTGCTCGGCGGCTTCACCACCTTCTCGTCCTACGCCCTCGAAGGCATTCTCCTGCTGGAGCGGGGCGAGGTGGGTGCGGCCCTGATCTACATTCTCGGATCGGTGGTCCTCGGTCTCGCCGGCCTGCTCCTCGGCCTGATGCTCATGCGCCTCGTGTTGTGAAGGCCGATTCGCACACCCGTCCCGATGCGCGAATCGCCCGAGCGGCCTGATCGGGGCGGGCACGCCCATGGTCCGACCGACCCCGCGTCGCCGGCTCCGTCGCGGCCGATGCTGCCGCGCGGGGGCGGGCCCGGCGATAAGCCCGGACGGAGACAGTCGTTTTCGCCGCGGCTGGAATTTTTCCAAATCGAGATCTTTGAAAGACTGTTATCGGTCGAAATTACATCTGTTCCAATGTTTTGGTTATTGCTTGCCAAGGGTAGGATAAGCTTTCAAGCACGCTCTCGTAGGCCTGATCGACGAGGAGAGCGGAATGATGGAACGCACGCTGGACTGGGTGCGCGGCTGCGCGCGCATCGCGTGGTGGGACGGGTCCGCCCTCGACCTGCGCCTGCACCGGCTGACCGACTTCATCGATGCCCTCGCGGGCGTGCCGGAGGCGGAGCCCGGCCTGGTGCCCGCCCATTGGCGCGAGCGCCTGGGAGAGCGGGCATGAGCGCGCGCGACGGCCGCATCGGCACCGCCCCGGCGTCGACGGCCGCGTCCTGTCCCGAGGTCCAGTCCCCCGAGGGACATCTCGACGAGGCCCTGCGCCGGGCGTTCTGGCAGAGCCTGAACCGGGCGCCGCTGCCGGCCATGGCGGCCCTGGAGGTGGCGGCCCGGGTTGTGGGCGCACTCTACCGCCAGGTGGCGCGGGCGCACGAAGGGGCCGACGGCTGCCGCTGCGGCTGGGAACCGGACCCCGATTGCGACCTCATCGTCCTGGAGGCCAACCTCGCCGCCGCCCTGCTGCACCCGCCCGAGCCCGACCTCGCCCGCATGGTGACCCTGGGGCACGCCTGACAGGCGCGGCCGCCGGTTACGATTCCCTCACACTCCCGGGCGGATCATGCCGGACGGCCGAGGACCGGCCGCCGGCCCAATGCGGGGGAGCAGTGAGATGGACGGGTTCTATCGCGGCATCGAGACGTCGCTGATCGCCTTCAGCCTGCTCCTCGGGCTCGGCGCCTTCGCGTTGTCGGAGCGGGCACCGCCGCGCCCGGCGGTGACGCATCTCGCCGTGACGCTGCCGATGCTCAGCGTAACGGCCACGCCCTGAGGCGTTGGGGTCCGCATTCCGGGATCATGGTTTCGTGAGGTGCAGTCGGCTTGACTGCAACCCTTTCATGGTCTCGCGACTTAACTGTTCGAGATGCGAGGCCTGCCTCGCTGCATGATCCCGACACGTTGAGAGCATGTCCCTGCGCGGATATGCGAGCGAGACCTTCGATGCGAGCCAATCGACTGCGCGTGTCCGCACTGGCGGGCGCCTTCCTGCTGGCCGGCGCCGGCCTCACGGCCGTCCAGGCCGCCCCCCTGACGAGCCAGGGTTCCGACAAGGTGTCGAACCCGACAGCGGCGATCACCCCGGTGGCCGCCGTGACCGAGGCCGAGGACGACGCGGCCAATTGCAGCCGGTCCCGCCGTCGGCTCTGGGTCGAGGGCGAGGGCTGGATCGTGCGCCGGGTGACCACCTGCCGCTGAACGGAACCCTGCGTCCGCCGAGACGATGCGATGTCCCCGAACCCCGCCGCGAGGCGGGGTTTTTCCATGCCCGCATGCGCGCCTAAGCAGTCTTCGACGCGGGACAGCCGGGCTGGATTCTGGAACGACGGGGTATCCGGCGCGGTTCATCCACGATCGGTCAGATCGACCAGGGCATCGACCAGGGCAGGAGTTCGGCCTCGCATGATCGCGTTCTCAACCTCCCGCCGGCGCCACGGCCTCGGCCTCGTCGGCGTTCTCCTCGCGGTCGGCCTCGCGGGCTCCGCCCAGGCCCAGGTCGTATCCTACGGCGTCCGATCCGTGCCCTTCGGCTACGAAGACAGCTATGCGGGGCCCCTGCTGCGCGGCGACTATATCGGTGCGCCGCTCACCCGCTTTCCCCGGCCGAGCGAACTCGTTCCGAGCGCCTGGGGCTACGGCACCTACGGCGTCCCCACGGTGGCGGGCATCCGCAGCGCTCCCGTCGGGACACCCACCGTCTACGTGATCGAAGCGCCCCGGACGGCGACATCCGAGACGCGCCGGACGCGGGCCCGGGTCCTGTCGCGGTCCTCCGCCCCGCACTTCGCGCCGGTCGCCGAGCGGCGGTCCGGCAGTGCCCGCGTGATCACCGTGGGCGTGCCGCAGCGGCAGGCGGATCTGCGCTGAGACGCACCCCGGATTGAGGGGGCCTTAATCTGTTCGTGCCAGGGTGACCGACACTTCCCTAACCCGGTCCGGCGGCCCCATGCACATCGTCCTCGTCGACACCAGTCGGGTCGTCCTCAAGATGATCGCGGCGCTGCTTGAGCCGAACGGCCATACGGTCACGGCCTTCACGGATTCCGCCGAGGCGCTCGCGTATGTCGAGGGCACGGCCTCGGTGCGCGTGCTGATCACCAGCCTCGAGGTCCGGCCCCTCGGCGGGCTGGAACTGTGCTGGTCGGCCCGCCTGCTGGCGGAGGCCAACCGGCCCCTCTACGTCATCACCATGTCCTCGGCCCGCAATGCCCGGAACCTCGCCGAGGCCCTGGACAGTGGAGCGGACGACTTCATCGAGAAGCCGCCGACGCCCGAGGAACTGCACGCCCGCCTGCGGGCCGCCGAGCGCCTCACCACCATGCAGAGTGAACTGATCCGTCTTGCGGAGACGGATTCGCTCACCGGTCTCCTGAACCGGCGGGCCTTCCTGCAGAAGGCCCGCGACGCGGCCGAGCGCGTCGGCGACCACGGGCGGATGACGGCGATCCTCCTCGACATCGACCATTTCAAGCGCATCAACGACGAGTACGGCCACGATGTCGGCGACGCCGCCATCCAGGCGGTCTGCCGCGAACTCGCCGTCGAGGGGATCGTCGGCCGCCTCGGGGGCGAGGAGTTCGGCATCGTGCTGCCCCACCGGCCGGCAACCGAGGCCGAGGCCACCGCCACGCGCCTGCGCCGCGCCGTGGAGGCCCTGCGCATCCGCGGCGGCCGCGTGCCGATCCGCCTGACCTGCAGCTTCGGCGTGAGCGAATGGTTCGAGGGCGACACCATCGAGGGCCTGATCAAGCGCGCCGACATCGCCCTCTACGAGGCCAAGACGACGGGCCGCAACCGTGTCGTCAGCGCGGCCGCCGACCTCGTCCTGGCCCGCGCCGGCTGACCCGTCCGGCCTGTACCGTTTTGACGGCCGCCGCGGGGCTGAGATTGTGCCGTTGCGAAACGTCGATTTGTTCAATGCGGCGACAGATTTGGCGCGTGGCCCCGAGTCTCGGGCAAAGTCTAGCGAGTCTTGCCGCGTCGCCGTCCTGATGCGACGAGAGTCTTGGTGAATAGAGCCCTGGAACGGAACTTGATCTGATCACCCCTGGGAAGAGCGCGATGTATCGCGCTGGGACAATGGGGGATGACAGTCGTGAACCAACCTGTGGGCGTCTTGATCGTTGACGAGCCCTGCGAGCTCGAACCGACCCTTCGCGCCGTGCTGGAGCACGAGCCCCGCCTTCAGACCGTGGACGAGGCGGACCTGCTCCCGGGGGCCGGTGCGCCTGCGCGCAGTGTCGCCCTGGTTTTCGTCGGCGCGGAGTCCGGCGCGGCGACCCTGTCGCGGATCGCCATGCTGAAGGGGCGCCGGCCCGGCGTCACCGTTCTGGTGGCCTTCGACGTCCTACGGGCCGACCTGCTGGGACGGCTGGTCCAGGCGGGGGCCGATGCCTTCGTGGCCCGAAGCGCCGCGCCGCGCGACGTCTGCGCCGCGATCCTCGGCCTCGCGGCGAACCCGGAGGCGCAGCACGCGGCGCTCCGATCCGACGCGACGACGGCCGACGGCCTGACGCCCCGGGAAGCCGAGATCCTGCGCTTTCTCAGTGCCGGCTTCAGCAACAAGGAGGTCGCCCGCCGCCTGAGCCTCAGCGTGCGCACGGTGGAGACCCACCGGCTCAACCTGCGCCGCAAGACCCAGACCGGTCGTCTGAAGGACCTCGTCGCCCTGGCCCGCCAACTCGGGCTTGCGCCGGTGCTGGATGCCGAGCCGGTGCGCCAGGACAACGGCCTGCGGGCGCGCGTGACCCGCATCGCCCCGAAGGAGCTGCTGGCCCGGCTCTGAGCCGGGCCGGCGAGGGGCTCCCGCGCGTTTCTTCCCCCGTCGCAGCGACCCGACCCGCCTGAGGGCGGGCACCCGCCTGAGGGCGGGCACCCGCCTGGGGGCGGGCGTGAGGCTCTCGTCGACCGCCGAGAGCGGACGC
>NZ_JAIEOF010000262.1 GCF_019750675.1 Methylobacterium sp. | reverse complement strand
AGATTTGGCCGCCCCTCCCTTGGCCATGCTCTCCTCCGACTCCCTGCCACCCGTCACCGCCTCGGGGCGCGCAGCCATCGCGGCGCGGGCCAGACCCTTGCCGGGTTCGGCCTCCAAGCGCTCGTCCGCCCGCATTGTCCCACCCCTCCGACACGATAGAGCGTGGACGCTGCGCCCGCGCGGTCAATCCGGACGCATCCACCGGCTCGGCGGTCCGCCAGGGACGGGACATGACCGTGGCGTGTGAAGCTAGGATGACAGGCGCGGATCAAGCTCAGGCGGCCGCCCGGGCGAGCCCGCCTTCCAAGACGGTGAGGGCCCGTTCCAGGGCGTCGAAGCAGACCGGGTCGAAGGCGGTGCCGAGGTCGGCCCGCATGATCTCGAGGGCCTTCGGGATCGGCATCGCCTTGCGGTAGGGCCGGTCGGCGGTGAGCGCGTCGAACACGTCCGCCACCGAGACGATCCGGGTCTCAGGCTCGATCGCCTCGGCTTTGAGACCGCGCGGGTAGCCCCGCCCATCGAGGCGCTCGTGATGGGCGCCGCCGATGCGCGCCATCTCGTGGAAGGCAGCGACCCGCGCGAGAATGCCCTCGGAGAGGGTGGCGTGGTGGCGCATGTCGCGCCATTCGGCCTCGTCGAGCTTGCCGTTCTTGTCCAGAATGGAGTTCGAGACGCCGAGCTTGCCAACATCGTGCAGCAATGCGGCCCGGCGCAGCCAACGCCGCCGCTCCGCGGTGAAGCCGAGCTCCGCCGCGATCAGGTCGGCATAGACCGCGACGCGCTCCGAATGCCCGGAGGTGAACGGACTCTTGGCGTCGATGACCTTGGCGAAGGCGCGGGCGATGTCGTCGAGATAATCCTCGTCCACCACCACGGCGCGCTGCGCGGGCTCCAGGGCGGTGACGGCCTCGGTGATCGCCTCGGAGGCGAGCATCTCCCAGAAGCCCGGCATCGCGGCGGCCCGCTCGAAGCAGGCTACCGCGTGCGGATCGAACCAGCTCCCGCTGCGGCTCCGGACCTCCGCCAGGGCCGCCTCGGGGCCGGCCGCCGTGTGAAACACGTCGACCACCTGGGCCAGGAGCGCGATGCGGGCATAGATCGGGATCGCCGGCCCTGCCCGCTGGTCCGGGCGGCCCCTGCCGTTCCAGTGCTCGTCGAGGGCATGGATGGCCTCGCAGACGGCGGGCGGGAAGCGCAGCTGCGCGGCGATCTCGGCACCCCGCTGGCAACGGGTCTGGATCAGGTCGTCGGCGATCGCGCCGCCGTTCTGGAGGATGTTGAGGACGGCTTTGAAGCGTTCGGCCAGGCCCGACTTGAGGCCCGTATGCGCGAAGACGAAGCCGAGCACCTTCGGCAAGCTGTCGCTGACGGTCTTGAAATCGCGCTTGAAGCTCAGGTCGTCCGACAGATACAGCTCGCAGATCCGGGCGGCGTTGCTGGAGCAGCCGAGATCCTTGAGCATCACCGTGTAGTAGAGTTCCCAGAGATGGTTCTCGGGCAGGCCCATCTGTCGGCCGACATGCATGCCGATCCAGGTCGCGCGCACGCAATGCCCGATCGGCTGGCCCTCGGTGAGGTCGAGGGCGTGACTCAAGGCGCCGAGCAGTTCCGACAGATTGATGCCGTTCGGCGCGCGATCACGGGTGTCGACAGGGTGGAGGGGCATCAGGGCGGGTTCCGGGGGCAAGCCGAACACTCCTAACCCGTGAAGGGCAACAGGACTTTACCGACACCGCCGATCCGTTGCGATCCTTAACGGGACCTTCGTCCGCCTCCTGCCGCCCTCCCTAAGATCCCGCGGAGCGCATCTCGGCGGACCGGGGCGGAGGCCGGGCCCCCTGCTTGGACGCGGCCGATCGCGGCGTGCCCGATCCCGGTGGTGATCAGGACGACGGATCGGGCGCATCTTCGGAGGCATATCGCTTCGCGGCACGGGCGGAACGACGCGCGAAAGAGTTCAGGCGGGTGCCCCGAAGGCCTCGCAGCGGAAGGCGGCGTAGTCGCTCCGGGCCAGGCGCTCGGCGAGCGCCGGCAGGAACAGCATCGCCTCCTCGGCGAGCCGCCAGGGCGGATTGACGACGACGAGACCGCTGCCGTTGAGGCGGGTCGGATCGGGCTCGGAGACCATCAGGTCGAGGCGCAGGGCCGGGCGGGCGAGGCCGCGATCGAGTTCGGCCACCATGCGGTCGACCTTGGAGACGTCCTTGATCGGGTACCAGCCGAGATAGGTGCCGGTCGGCCACTTGGCGACCGCCCGGGCGAGCGCCGCGCCGAGGCGGTCGATCTCGCCGAGTTCCTCGTAGGGCGGGTCGATCAGGACGAGGCCCCGGCGCTCGGGCGGCGGGATCAGCGCGTTGAGCGCCGTCCAGCCGTCGAGATGCATCACCTTCGAGAGCGAATCCTGGTTGAAGCGCGCCCGCAGGGTCTCGGCATCGGCCGGGTGCAGTTCCACGAAGACGCCCTGGTCGCTGGGGCGCAGGAACTCGCGGATGAGGGCGGGCGAGCCCGGATAGGTGTCGGCCCCGTGCCGCGCCTGCACCGCCGCCACCGCCTCCCGGTAGGGGGCGAGCAGATCCTCGACGGCCTCGGGAAACGGGGTCGCGAGCCGGCCCCAGCCGTCCTGCCACTCCCCCGTGCGCCCGGCCTCGTCGGCGGTGAGGTCGTAGAAGCCGAGCCCCGCATGGGTGTCGATCGCCCGGAAGCCCGTGGGCTTCAGGCAGAGATGGGCCAGCACGCGGGCCAGCACGAGGTGCTTCAGGACATCGGCGAAATTGCCGGCGTGGAAGGCGTGGCGGTAATTCATGAGGTCCGGGCCTGTCTCACCACGGCCCCCGGCGACCAGACCCGGGGGCGAAGCGCGGCATCATCTACCGCGCGGCGTCGATGGCAACCTCGCCGGCGCGGCAATTCTGGCGGGCCACCTCGGGGCAGGGGGTGAAGCCGCGCAGGTCCTTGGCAAAGCAGATCCGCACCTCCTGGAGCTGACCGCCCCGGCAGGTCACCGACATCATGTCGGGCCGCAGGCCCCGGTTGGCCGTCACGAACTGCCGGGCGACCTCGATCGGCGCCATGCGGGTGTCGCGCTCCAGCCCCTTGAAGGCGTCCGGAATGGTCACCGCCGCGCGGGCGTCCCGGGC
Source organism: Methylobacterium sp. (assembly GCF_019750675.1). GTDB lineage: Bacteria > Pseudomonadota > Alphaproteobacteria > Rhizobiales > Beijerinckiaceae > Methylobacterium. The sequence goes on along the minus strand of NZ_JAIEOF010000262.1, from coordinate 1,249 downwards.
CGCCTGGAAATACGAGACCGGATCGAGGCCCGAGCAGGTGCCGTGCGTGCGCCACTCGTGCCGGGCCAGCCCCTCGCTCGGATAGACCTGCCCCGCCACCTCGATCGCCTGCCGGGTCGGCGAGCGCTCGACGGAGGAGCAGTTCGAGGGGTAGCCCCGGGTGTATTGCGGCCAGAGCCCGTGCACGACGAAGCCGAGGCCACGGCCCGGCCGGCACTGGCCGTCCGCCTCGCGGCGCGCGCCGGGTCCGTCGCAATAGGTCGGGGACCAGGACAGGGCCAGGACGTAGAAGTCGAACGATCCCGGCGTGCCGCCGCGCTCGAACCCCTGGGCCGGCGCCCCCGTGGGCGCCGCCAGCGCAAGGGTCAGGCCCGCGAGGGCGAGGCGCGCCGGGCGCCGGAGCGCGCGGCTCACGGACGGGCTTCGCGGCAGGCCGAGGAATAGGCGTACGACAGGTTGCGGTCGAGACCGTGGACGCAGAACTCGATGCCCCAATCGGCCCCGATGATGCCGAGCCCGTCGCGCACCGAATAGTCCACCTTGCGGCGGATGCCGTCCGAGGTGGTGGCCACCGCGCTGCAGAAGCGGCGGGGAACGTAGTCGAGGCCCCAGGGGCGCCAGGCCGTGCGCTCGATGTGCTCGTAGCGCAGGATGGTGAGGGAGGAGTTCCAGAACTTCGCCTCCTTCTCGGCGAAGTGCGACGAGAGCCGCTCCAGCACCTCGGGGGCCTGGCAGCCGGGAATGTTGGCCTCGTAGTTGAACTCGCGCTCCTCGGCGGGGGTGATCTCCTCGCGGCCGGAGCGGGCGAGCGCCGGCTGGAGGGCACCCGCCAGCACGAGGCCGAGGGCGAGGGTGGTGGAGAGGGGATTCGGGCGCATGCCGGCGTCTTCGTTCCGCTGGAGTCCGTGAAGCGTGCGGGAACGATGGCGCCTCGGACCGCGCTGTCAAGCGCGGGGTCGGGCGCCCCGTCGCTTTCCCGGCCCCCTGGGGTTCGCCGGGCACACCTTCCGGATGCGGCCCGGTACGGCTCGGCGCCTCTCGCAAAACGCCCGACGCACCGTCGTGCTCAGGGCAAGAACCGAGTGGGGTCGGGCGTTGTGCGAGGCGTCCTCAGTAGATCGGCTCTGCGAGTCCGGGGGCCGCGAGGGAAAGCGGCTCGGGGGCGAAATCCTCCGGCGGGAGGGCGGCCGCGACGCGGGGGGCCGGGGGCCGCGCGACGGGCGCGCGCGGGGCCGCCGCATAGGCGGTG
>NZ_JAIEOF010000070.1 GCF_019750675.1 Methylobacterium sp. | reverse complement strand
GCCCGACCGCGACGGTCGGGCGCGGGTCGATCGCTTACGCGTCGACCTTCTTGCGAGGGCCGCGCTTCTTCTTCTCGGGTGCCGGAGCGTCTTCCTCCTGCTGCGCCTCGACCTCGGGGGCCTCCTGGCTCACGGTCTCCTCGGGTGCCGCGCGGGCGATGCCCTTGCGGCGCTGCTGGCCGAGGCCGAGGGCGCGGGCGAGCTCGGAGCGCTGCTCGGAATAGCTCGCGGAGGTCATCGGGTAATCGGGCGCCAGGCCCCACTTCGCGCGGTACTGCTCGGGCGTCAGGCCCCGCAGGGTGAGGTGACGGCGCAGGGTCTTGTACTGCTTCCCGTCCTCGAAGCTGATCAAGTAATCCGGGGTGACGGAGCGGCGGATCTCCTGGGGCGTCGCCTTCGGCGGACCGGTCTCGGCCGCCGGCGTCCCGGCGGCCGAGACGCCGCGGATCGCTTCATGGACATCGCTCAGCAGCTTCGGCAGCTCGGCGCTCTGGACATGATTGTTGCTGACGTAGGCCGAGACGATATCGGCCGCCAGGGTGATGAGTCGCGCTGCGTCGTTGTCAGTTTCGTTCATGAGGCGATGCCAATCTGCATAAGTGTTGATGTTGTTGACAAACCTAGGCTCACTTCTTTTTCCAGGCAAGATGTTCTTCGGCCGGTCAAGCGCTTTTTCCTCGCCCCGCTGTGGATCATTTGTCAAATTTTCGCGCGCCGCCTGCACGACACCCAACAGTCACCCTCCGGTTGCCCGGTAAGACGCGGAATGAACCTGATGAATCGGGGAAAATCGTTCCGACTGCCGGGCGTTCTTCGAAACCCGTTCGTATCCGCCGGGCAGCGACAGGCAATTTCATCAACTTGTTCGTCGCACGACGCGGATTCAGCGCTGCGGACGCATCGACCGTGCCCGTGAGCGGCGGCGTCCGTATGCAAGTCTGGGCGGTGCCGGATGGTTGCCGATCGAACGACGCGGGCGTCGTTTCTTCTACGACATCATGCAAAGCAACGCGCTTCACGATTCCATTCGAGGCCTGGACTGGGTGTTCGACAAGATCAGGCCCGGCCGAATGTGCGAAGTCTCGGCGCGCCTCGGTCGGCGCTGGGCCGCGATCGACGCATCCGGCAAGACCACCGCTCACCAGCGTGTGAGGCGGCGCGCCGGCGCGGCCCGGCCGAAGGGCTGCGTCGGCGACGACGGCCGCACCGACCGCGCGCAACGACGCCCCGCGATCGGGCGGAATGCGGGCCGGCGGCCGGAGGTGCGGTCCGGCCGCGGATTTCGCCGATGGGCCTCAGGCGAGGCCCAGCATCAGCCCGATGTTCTGGACGGCCGCCCCCGACGCGCCCTTGCCGAGATTGTCGAGGCGGGCCACCAGGACGGCCTGCCGGTGGGTGTCGCTGCCGAAGACGCGCAGCTCGAGCCAGTCGGTGTCGTTGAGCGCCTCGGGCTCGATCCGCTCGGCATCCCCCACCGGGATCACGCGGACGAGATCCTGTCCCTCGTAATAGGCGCTCAGGGCGGCCTCGAGGGCGCCGACCGTGGGCGTGCCCGGAAGGGTGTCGAGGTGGAGCGGCACGCTGACCAGCATCCCCTGCCGGAAATTGCCGACGGAGGGAATGAAGATCGGCCGGCGGGTAAGGCGCGCGTAGGCCTGGGTCTCGGGCAGGTGCTTGTGCGCCAAGCCGAGGCCGTAGAGCAGGAACGGCTCGCCCGCCCCGGCCTCGTAGGTCTCGATCATGCCCTTGCCGCCGCCGCTGTAGCCGCTGACCGCGTTGATGCTGACGGGGTGGTCGGCGGGGAGCAAACCGGCCTCCACGAGGGGACGGATCAGCGCGATCGCGCCGGTGGGATAACAGCCGGGATTGGCCACCCGGCGGGCCCGGGCGATGGCCTGCGCCTGCGCCGGTTCGAGTTCGGCGAACCCGTAGACCCAGGCCGGATCGACCCGGTGCGCGGTGCTGGCGTCGAGGATGCGCGGCCCGCCCCCGGGCAGGGTGTCGGCCAGCGCCACCGTCTCCTTGGCGGCGGCGTCCGGAAGGCACAGGACGACGAGGTCCACCTCCTCCAGCAGGCGACGCTTCACGGCCGGGTCCTTGCGGCTCTCGTGCGGGATGCTGCGCACGCGCACGCGCCCCTCGCGCTCCAGGCGCTCGCGGATTCCGAGACCGGTGGTTCCGGCCTCGCCGTCGATGAAGACCGTGGGCTCGCGCCCCGCGCCGTGTTCGCTCATGGACACTCGACTTCCCTTCGTCGGATTCGCGGGCCCTCAGCACGCAACGGATCCGTTGCGCGCCACCTGACCGGCCCGCTTCGTCAAGTCAATCGTCTCGCATCGCTCCGACAAGCCTTGATGACGCCGCGACTCATCTGTGCACGACGCATGCCGCCCCGGAACGGGCCGGGGGGTCGCCGGTTGTCGCCCCGAGAAATCAGCATTCCGGAGGCGCAGATGTCAGCGAGCGCGGAGAAGACCGACCCGAAGCTTTGGGAGAAGGTGAAGACCCAGGTCACGAAATCGGACAAGGGCGGCAAGCCGGGCCAGTGGTCGGCGCGCAAGGCCCAGGCCGCCACCAAGGCCTACAAGGATGCCGGCGGCGGCTACAAGGGCAAGAAGTCGGACGACAACCACCTGAAGCAGTGGACCGAGGAGGAGTGGGACACGAAGTCCGGCCACAAGAGCGGCGAGACCGGCGAGCGCTACCTGCCGAAGAAGGCCCGCGAGGCGGTCTCCAAATCCGAGTACGACCGCTCCACGAAGAAGAAGCGGGCCGACACGGCGAAGGGCAAGCAGTTCTCCAAGCAGCCGGCCGACGTGGCCAAGAAGACCGCCGCGGCGCGCAAGAAGGACGGCGGCCGCACCAAGGCCGACCTGATGAAGGCCGCCCGCGACAAGAACATTCCGGGCCGCTCCAAGATGTCGAAGAGCCAGTTGGAACACGCCCTCGCCTGACGAAGGCGCGCGGGCCCTAGACCAAGCCCGCGCCCTCAGGCGACCAGTTCGCCCCAGCTCGGCTTCCAGAGGTTGCGAGGGTCGATCACCACGATCTCCCGGCCGCTCTCGTTGGCCACGTGCACGGCGATCCCGAAGGCCTGGGCGATGGGCAGCGCTCCGGTGGTGCTGAACAGGCGGCCGTCGGCCAGCTTCACCTCCCCGGTCGTCGCGCCGTCGCTTTCCGCGAGGCAGAGGGTGACGGCGGCGGCATCGGGCTCGCGGACACGCCGGAAGGGTTTGGCCATCGTGGGTTCGTCTCTCGCTGTGGCGGCTCAAAAAGAAAGGGCGGCCGAAGCCGCCCTGTCCGTATACCTGTCGAAACGTCTCAGCGCTTCGAGAACTGGAAGCTACGGCGGGCCTTCTTGCGGCCGTACTTCTTGCGCTCGACCACGCGGCTGTCGCGGGTGAGGAAGCCTTCGCGCTTCAGGGGCGCGCGCAGCTCGGGCTCGTAGTAGGTCAGCGCCTTGGAGAGGCCGTGGCGCACGGCGCCGGCCTGACCCGAGAGACCGCCGCCATGCACCGAGACGGTGATGTCGTACTGGTCGACGCGGTTGGCGATGGTGAGGGGCTGGCGCAGGATCATGCGCAGCACGGGACGGGCGAAGTACACCTCGACCGCGCGGCCGTTGACCACGACGGTGCCGTTGCCGGGCTTGATCCAGACACGGGCGACCGCGTCCTTGCGCTTGCCGGTGGCGTAGGCGCGGCCCTGGGCATCGAGCTTCTGAACGTGGACGGGCGCCGCGTTCTCGGGGTTCTCGACGTTCGCGCGGTTCAGGTCGGAGAGGGACTGGAGGGTCGCCATGATCAAGCGCTCACGTTCTTGCGGTTGAGGCTGCCGACGTCGAGCGCCTGCGGCTGCTGGGCGGTGTGGGGATGCTCGGAGCCCTTGTAGACCCGGAGGTTGCCCATGATCTGGCGGAAGAGCGGACCACGCGGGAGCATGCGCTCGACGGCCTTCTCCACGACGCGCTCGGGGAAGCGCCCGTCGAGGATGAACTTGGCCGTGCGCTCCTTGATGCCGCCCGGGTAGCCGGTGTGGTGGTAGTACACCTTCTGCTCGCGCTTGCGGCCGGTGAACTGCACCTTCTCGGCGTTGATGACGATGACGTTGTCGCCGCAATCGACGTGGGGCGTGTACGCGGGCTTGTGCTTGCCGCGCAGGCGCATGGCGACGATGGAGGCGAGCCGGCCGACGACCAGGCCCTCCGCATCGACGATGATCCACTTCTTGTCGACGTCGGCGGGCTTCAGAGAAAAGGTCTTCATCCCGTGGCGTTCCGTATGGTGTCTGAAGTCAAAACGATGCGCCGCCGCGTGCAGGACGCGGCGGCGTTGCCGGAGCCAATAGGGGAGCGCGGTTCGGGCGTCAAGCGC
>NZ_JAIEOF010000210.1 GCF_019750675.1 Methylobacterium sp. | reverse complement strand
GGGAGCCCAATGACCCATCCTTTTTCGTCTCCGCGTTTCCTCCGCACGCTGCGTCGAGACCGGTGGGGAGGGGCCTTGCTCCCCCCTTGCCGGTCGCCGCGATGCAGCGCTAGAACACGATCCCTGACAGTGACCGGCCCTGCGTTTCCTCAAAGGACGCGAGACGTGCCAAAGGCTTGGTGCAAATCGGCCGGGAGTGTGGGACAAGGTTCGCCCGCCGCCGTCATCGGGTGGGTGCCGGACCGCCAGTCCGGACAGAATCAGCCGGCCGAGCCGGCGCGCGAGGGAGCGTAACCAGCGCATGGCCGCGGATGCCGAACTTCTGATCGATCGTCGGCGCCTGCGCCGCAAGCTCTCCCTCTGGCGCGTCCTGGGCATCGGCGGCCTCGTAGTGGCCGTGGGCGCGGTCGGCCTGCGGGTCCGCAGCGGCGGCGAGGCCCTCACCCTCGGCAGCGTGCGCCCGCAGATCGCCCGGATCTCGGTGGGCGGCTTCATCGCCGGCAGCGAATCCACCACCAAGCTGATCGAGCGGGTCCGCGACGCGGATTCCGTGCGCGGGGTCGTCGTCTCGATCTCGTCGCCCGGCGGCACCACCACGGGCTCCGAGGAACTCTACCGCAACCTGCGCGCACTCGCCGAGAAGAAGCCCATGGTGGCCTTCGTCGACGGCACCGCCGCGTCCGGCGCCTACATCGCGGCGATCGCCGCCGACCACATCGTGGCGCGCGAGACCGCGCTCGTCGGTTCGATCGGCGTCCTGTTCCAGTATCCGGACCTGTCGGGCCTCCTCGACAAGGTCGGGGTCAAGGTCGAGTCCGTGAAGTCGGCGCCCCTCAAGGCCGAGCCGTCGGGCTTCACGCCCACCTCGCCCGAGGCGCGCGCGGCGCTGGCGGCCGTCGTCGGCGACACCTACGCCTGGTTCAAGGGCCTCGTGGCCGACCGGCGCAAGATGACCGACAAGGAGCTCGCCACGGTCTCGGACGGGCGCGTGTTCAGCGGGCGCCAGAGCGTCCCCCTGAAGCTCGTGGACGACCTCGGCGGCGAGCGGCAGGCCATCGCGTGGCTCGAGAAGGAGCGCGGCGTGACCAAGGATCTGCCGGTGCTGGACTGGAAGCCCACGGCCAAGAGCGATTTCCGCCTGTGGTCGGCCCTCGGGCTCGGGGCCGATCTGGTCGGCCTCGATGGTCTCGCCACCCGCCTGCGCCAGGTCGGCGACGAGACGGCGGGCCTCGCTCAGGGCGGCCTCCTCGTGCTCTGGCGCCCCGGCCCCGCGGATGCCACCCGCTGAGGACGCCGGCCCAACACCCTCGTGCATGACTTCGTGAAGGCCGCCGCATGATCAAGTCGGAGCTCGTGCTCAAGATCGCCGAGCAGAACCCGCACCTCTACCAGCGCGACGTCGAGACTCTCGTGAACGCGATCCTCGACACCATCGCGGATGCCCTCGCCCGGGGCGACCGGGTCGAACTGCGCGGTTTCGGCGCGTTCTCGGTCAAGCGCCGCGATGCGCGACGCGGGCGCAACCCGCGCACGGGTGCGGCCGTTGCCGTTTCCGAGAAGGCGATCCCCGTGTTCAAGACGGGCAAGGAGATGCGCCTGCGCCTCAACGAGGCGGGCATCGGCGACGCGGGCGCATCTGCTTCCTGATCGGCCGCCGCCTCGTTCCCTACCGTCGGAGTTCCACGCGATGATCCGCTTCCTCAAAGGTTTGGTGCTGCTTCCCGTGGCGATCCTGGTGGTCGCCTTTGCGGTGGCCAACCGCGACGCGGTGCGGGTGTCGTTCGATCCCCTCTCGCCTGACATGCCGGTCTTCAGCGCCACTCTGCCGCTCTACCTCCTGATGTTCATCGCGGTGGCATTGGGGGTCCTCCTCGGTGGCTGTGGTGCCTGGCTCGGTCAGGCGAGCACCCGCCGCACCAGCGCCGAGCGCCGTCGCGAGATCCGCCGCCTGGAGGGCGAGACCGCCCGCCTGAAAACCTACGCCCCGCCGCCGGCCAACGAGGGCCCGAACGGCATCTACCGCAACGCCTCCGACCGCGTCGCCCTCCCGGCGCCGCGCTGACGGCGACCGCCTCGAAACCCCGTCCGCGTATGTCCGCCATCGCGATCAAGATCTGCGGGCTCAGCACGCCTGAGACCCTCGAGGCCGCCCTGGACGCCGGCGCCGACCTCGTCGGCTTCGTGCATTTCCCGAAGAGCCCCCGCCACATGAGCCTGGAGGTCGGCCGCGCGCTGTCGGCGCAGGCGCGGGGCCGAGCCGAGCGGGTGCTGCTTCTCGTCGACCCGGACGACGCCCTGGTGGCCGCCGCCGCCGCAGCCCTGGACCCCGAATGGATCCAGCTCCACGGCCACGAGACCCCCGAGCGCGTGGCGGCCATCCGCACGGCGACCGGCCGCCGGGTGATGAAGGCCATCGGCATCGCCACCGCGGCGGACCTCGCCTCCGTGGCCGCCCACGCGGGTGCGGCCGACCGCATCCTCCTCGACGCCAAGGCGCCCCCGGAGGCGGCCCTGCCCGGCGGCAACGGCCATAGCTTCGACTGGGAACTCCTCGACGGCGCCCGCCTCCCGGCGGATTACATGCTTTCGGGCGGGCTCACCCCCGACACCGTCGCGGCGGCGCTGGCCCGCACCGGCGCCCGGGCGGTGGACGTTTCCTCGGGCGTGGAGGTCCGGCCGGGCGAGAAATCGCCGGAGCGGATCGCGGCCTTCATCGCCGCCGCGCGCGGCTGACGGGGCCAGGCGTCCGCGGCGCCCACCCCTTGCTTTCGGCCCGGAAAGCGCCCTGAATCCGCGATCCGGCGCGTTGGCCGCATTGTCGCCGCACCCCACGCGGGTCTAGGCGTGTCGCCAAACGCGAAATCCGATTCCCGCGTGCGCATCGCTCAACCGTGCGCACCCGATTCCGAGGACCAAGCCCGTGACCATCGCCCCCCCTCCGAACTCGTTCCGCAACGGCCCGGACGAGCGCGGCCGCTTCGGCATTTTCGGTGGCCGCTTCGTGGCCGAGACTCTGATGCCGCTGATCCTCGACCTGGAAGCGGCCTACACCGCCGCCAAGGCCGACCCGGCCTTCCAGGCGGAGATGAACAGCCACCTGACCCACTATGTGGGCCGGCCGAGCCCGCTCTACTACGCCGAGCGCATGACGGAGCACCTGCGTGCGCAGGCCGCCCCCGGCAACGGCGCGAAGATCTACTTCAAGCGGGACGAGCTGAACCATACCGGCTCGCACAAGGTGAACAATGTGCTCGGCCAGATCATGCTGGCCCGCCGTATGGGCAAGCCCCGCATTATCGCCGAGACCGGCGCCGGCCAGCACGGCGTCGCCACCGCCACCCTCTGCGCCCGCTTCGGCCTGAAATGCGTGGTCTACATGGGCGCCGTCGACGTGGCGCGCCAGGCGCCCAACGTGTTCCGCATGAAGATGCTCGGCGCCGAGGTGGTGCCGGTGCAGTCCGGGACCAGGACCCTCAAGGATGCGATGAACGAGGCCCTGCGCGACTGGGTCACCAACGTGGCCGACACCTTCTACTGCATCGGAACGGTGGCGGGCCCGCATCCCTACCCGGCGATGGTGCGCGACTTCCAGTCGATCATCGGCCGCGAGGCGAAGCAGCAGATGCTGGAGATGGAGGGCCGACTGCCGGATTCCCTCGTCGCCTGCATCGGCGGCGGCTCCAACGCCATGGGCCTGTTCCATCCCTTCCTCGACGATCCCGAGGTGGCGATGTACGGCGTCGAGGCGGCGGGCCACGGCATCTCCAGCGGCCTGCACGCGGCCTCGCTGTCGGGCGGCAAGCCAGGCGTGCTGCATGGCAACCGCACCTACCTGCTGCAGGATGCCGACGGCCAGATCGCGGACGCGCACTCGATCTCGGCCGGCCTCGACTATCCGGGCATCGGCCCCGAGCACGCCTGGCTGCACGAGGCCGGCCGCGTCACCTACCTCTCGGCGACGGATCAGGAAGCCCTCGACGCCTTCAAGCTGTGCTCGATGCTGGAGGGCATCATCCCGGCCCTCGAGCCGGCCCACGCCCTCGCCAAGGTGCGGGAACTGGCGCCGCAGAAGCCCCAGGATCATCTCCTCGTCGTCAATCTGTGCGGTCGCGGCGACAAGGACATCCCCCAGGTCGCCGAGATCCTGGGGACCCAACTCTGAGCCCGGCGCGGGACCGGTCATTTTCCCGGTCCCAACCCCGTTGACACCCCACCGCGCGTTTCCCTATACCGCCGATCTCATCGCGGCCACGATCTTCGGCGGCCGCGGTTTGGCGGGGTAGCTCAGCTGGTTAGAGCAGAGGAATCATAATCCTTGTGTCGGGAGTTCAAATCTCTCCCTCGCTACCAAGTTT
>NZ_JAIEOF010000130.1 GCF_019750675.1 Methylobacterium sp. | reverse complement strand
AGTATCCCGAGGCGCACGGCTACGCACCGCTTCGCGCCTACGCTCAACCAATCTTCTCCGGTCAGCGCTTCATCCCGGTCGACTCCGAGTTCGAACGGTCGGTCCTTCGCGAGCTGTTCAAGGCCCGCCGGCTACTGGACGCCGGGGGAGTGGATCTCGCGATCGAGAAGCCCGTCTTTGACCGCCTCACGACCCAGGGCTCATGCCGACCCGACTTCCTCCTCGAGGCACGCTCGCGCCTGACTGGCGAGATCAAACAGCTCGTGGTCGAAGCGATGGGCTTCAGCGACGACGACTACCTGACGTCCAAGGCGACGACGCATCCGCGTATGCGGCTCCTTGGACCACTCCTGACGATCGAGCCCACGGATGTCGAGAAGGACCGCGTGGGCGATCTGATCGCGAGTGCTCTCGATCTCTGAGGCTCAGTTCCAGCTCAGGCTCATGCCGAACGAGACCACGATCCCGAGCGTCACAGGGGTCGACAGAAGGTAGAGCTTCTGCCAGCGCCACCAGGTCTTCGGCAGGAACAGCACGGCGCCACGCACGGACCGCATCTCCTCCCAGGACCGCTCGCGATACAGACGGATTCCGGCGACCGAGACGGAGAGGACCATCGCGATCGCGCAGCACAGCCCCGTGGCGGTGTAGAGTGCTATCCAGTTGATCAACTCGACTTGGGTCAGGTGCGCCATGATCAGCCTCGTAGCCCGCCTCGGGTGATTAATGTCTCCGACCCTTGGCCGGTTCCGAACGGACCCTATCTGTTTACAACAGCATGGTGAGGATATGCTTAACCCCCCACCGCAACGAAAGTGACGCAAGTTCCTCGCATACCGCAAGCTAATGGTCGATAAACGGCTTCGCACGTCCTGCCGATCGGATCGCCGACCCACGTCCGCACGCCGAGCTGCCGAGGCGGTTTGTTGATGAACCCCGGCGTCGTCGTCCTCGTCATCATCTTCGAGGGCGTTCGGAAGGTCACGCTCCACGCGACCGAAGCGCAGGCGTGGCGGCAGCTGATGGAGTTCGTAGACCGACGCTGGGAACGCCGGTTCGGCCGAGCCCCCTCCCCTATCGAGCCCGAGGCGCGCGCGGACCAGTTCTTCCGCAACAACAGCGACGATCTCTACGCCATCATCGACGCCGACCTTTCCGAGCTGCAGGAGGCGCTCAGCTGACGCCGTTCTTCGCTTGGCCTGACGCACCATCCCGTCGTACAATCTAGGCGAGCGGGAGCCTCCTATGTTCGAGTGCCTTATCTTGGGCGACAGCACCGGCGTCGGTGCCGGTCAGGCGATCAACCGGCGCTATGCCCAGCAATGCGACGTGCAGGCCGTCGAGCGTGCTACAGCGGCGCAGATCCTCACCTGGAGGAAAACGGGCAAAGACTATGGCGCCTGTGTTTTCGCCATGGGATCAAACGACCCGGCCGGCGCCGCCCTCGCGACCAAACTCACGAAGATCCGCACCAGCCTCTGCTTTCGCCGAGTCATTTGGCTGCTGCCTTATGCAAGACCCCAGGCTTATACTGTCAGCTCGGTTGCCGCTCGCTTCGGGGACGAGACGGTCGACTTGAACCGTTTTGAGACGCGGGACCGGATACATCCGCGCAACTATTCGCAAGTAGCATCGGTTCTTCTGCGCTGAGCGCAGAATCATAAAAGAGGTGAGAGGGATCGAGAGGATCGGGCAAGCGGGAGTTGCGTCCCGCGGCCCCTGCCCTCACCCGCCGAGGCTCCGGTCCCGGCGCAGCTCGCAGGAGCTTGCGATGTCGCTACACCTCTTGATGATCACCTTCGGCGACAAAGACGAACTGTCGGTCCACCCGGACCACGGCTCCGCATGGGCGGCGCTGCTGGGGTTCGTGGACGATCGCTGGTCAGCCTTGCTCGGAAGCACAGAGGCACCCGATGACGAGAACGCGCGCGTCGACGCCTTCTTCGCACTTCCGGACGCCTTCTACCTGATCGGCGAAGTGGTGGCGTCGCTGCCCGCCGCCTAGCGTTCCTCTCCCTCAGCCAGGTCCATCAGCTTCTCGATGGCCTGCCAGTAAGGCAGCCGCTCCCGGTCGCAGTATTCGACGAAGCGCCCCATCACGCTCACCGGGCCTTTGACGCTGACCTGGTGGAGCTGCTCGCCCGCATAAGCCGACTTCTGCCGGCGCGGCAATGCCGCAGGCGCGGACGGCTTGGAGAACCCGTGTTCGCGCCCGATGTCATCTACCGCAGCCGCGTCTCGGCGCTGATCCGTTCGGCTGCGTTCAGCCCGGGTGTTCGGCCGGATGTCCGAGAGATCGTCCAGCCCAAGTTTGATGCCGTTGCTCATGCCGTCTGCTCCACGACAGCGTTCTGCCGTCTGATTTCCGTCACGACCTCCTGCACGAAGGCGGTGGCATTGATGCGCGCCTTGTCCAGCCCGGTCGCCTGATCGTCGCCGAGGCTCCAGAGCGAGCGGTAGTGTGTGAACATCGCGCGAAACCCCGCGCGATCGTTCAGAGCGGTCTCGAAGGTCGGGATACCCGCGCCCCGAAACTGCGACCTGATTTCCTTCTCGTCGCGCGTCGCGATCGCAGGGTTCACGCGCGTAAACAGCATGCGATACGGGATCTCGCGGCGAAGCGCCCTCCCCTCATCCACCACCAGCTTGATCGCCCGGCTCGCCTGTCGTGCGTCGACCGGCGACGCCTGCAGCGGGATGATGACCAAGTCGGTCCGCGAAATCGCGCGAGACATGGCCAAGTTCGCGGTTCCTTCCAGATCGACGATGACGAACTGGCTGGAGGCTGCCGCCTCCTCGATCTCGTCGATGATCGCGTTGTCTGACGGGAGTGTCCGGCACTCGAATCCAGGATCAGACGTCTCGCTCGCCCACGTCTCAAGCGTTCGGTTCGGGTCGCCGTCGATGACAGTCACCGAGGCCCCGGCTTGGCTGAGACCGCTGGCGAGCACCAACGCCGACGTGCTCTTACCTACCCCGCCCTTGGGGCTTGCAAAGCTGATTACTGGCATGCTCCAGCCTTCCTCGTCATCGCTGCGCTACACTGGCGCAGCCTTCACACGACAGGCGGGGAGATTGCCCGCCCTGACTACGCCATGCCAGACCACACATCGCTTGGCAACGCTATACATGGCAGGGCATGGATAGGATACGCTACTAAGGCGTACTAAATGCTACGCAGGGCTATGCCACCCCAGCCACCGCATGGCAGCGCTACGCTAGAATATGGTAGCCACCGCTATGCACCGCTCGGGCATGCCGAGCATTCCGAGCGGTTCAGCTGCGATGCTTAGGCCTTCTCTTGGTACCATAGTCTACCACTGGCCGGAGCGAGGGGAGGGGGTGCAGAATAGCGAAGGAGCAGAAAAGATGCCCTATACCGCATTGAAACCAAGCCAGGAACTCGTCGACATCGTCGGCTCGCTCGGTGGAGTTTGGCACGGCTATGTTGCGACATGCCGATGCCCAGCCCACGTCGATCGGACCCCGAGCCTGTCGCTACGCCAGGGAGATCGCGGCATCCTCGTGACGTGCTTTGCGGGCTGCGAGGCAGAGGACGTCCTGCGCGAGATTCGTCGCATCCCGGTGACGAGGCGTTTCGAGCCCCCGAAGGCCGACATACGCCGCGGAACCGGGAACGTCGAACGTCTCTGGGAACAGGCCCGCGACGTCATGCAGACGCTCGGCGAGCGCTACTTGCAGCGACGCCACATCGTCGCAGGATCGGCCGATCTCCGCTTCCATCCGCGATGCCCGCTCGGACCCAAGGGACGTACCGTTTTCAAGCCCGCCCTATTGGTCGGCGTGAGGGAGGGACATCGGCTCGTCGCCTTCCAGCGCATCTTCCTCGACCCGGCAACCGCGGACTACGAGTGCAAGGTCATGCTTGGACAACCGGGGCAGGGGGCGTGGCAGGGACGACCGCTGCAAGGTGACACGCTCGCGATCGCGGAGGGGTTCGAGACGGCCGCGGCCTTCACGATCCTGCATGGCGTGCCCTGCTGGGCGACCCTCGGCGCTCGACGGTTCGATCATCTCGGCCTGCCGTCGGCGCTCGCCAATCTTCTACTCGCACAGGATAACGATCCGGAGGGCGAAGCCGCTGCCGTACGCGCAGAGGCTCACTATGCACGTCCCCGGCTCAACATCCGGCGAGCGCCACCACCAGGGCGCATCAAGGACTGGGCGATCGTCCTCGATCGCGAGCAGGAAAGGGGAGGGGGGTCGAGTGGATGATGCTGCCGTTTGGGCGGCCGATCCAGGAGACCCCCATGACCGACCTATTCTCGACGGCCGAGAACGCCGACCGAAGCGCCGC
>NZ_JAIEOF010000217.1 GCF_019750675.1 Methylobacterium sp. | reverse complement strand
GGACTTGGCGCCGGTCTCCCCGGCGGCCTGGGCGGGCTCGGCGGCTTCAATCAGAAGCGCGCGCCCCTCACCGAGGGCGGCAGCTTCACCGAGCACAGCTTCTCCAACGCGGCCGGAGGGCGCGACTACAAGCTGTTCGTCCCCAGCGACGCCCGGCCGAACCTGCCCCTGGTGGTGATGCTGCACGGCTGCACGCAGGGGCCCGACGATTTCGCCGCCGGCACGGGCATGAACGCCCTGGCCGAGGCCGAAGGCTTCCTCGTGGCCTATCCGGCCCAGAGCGGGCGGGCCAACGGCCAGCGCTGCTGGAACTGGTTCCAGCCGGGCGACCAGGGCCGCGATTCCGGCGAGGCCGGCATCATCGCGGGGCTGACCCGGGCGATCATCGCCGAGCACCGGGTCGACCCGGCGCGGGTCTACATCGCCGGCCTGTCGGCGGGCGGTGCGGCGGCGGTGAACATCGCGCGGGTCTACCCCGACCTCTACGCGGCGGTGGGCATTCATTCGGGTCTCGCCGCCGGCTGCGCCCGCGACGTCTCGACGGCCTTGAGCGTCATGCGCCTCGGGCCCGTGGCACCGGCCGACTGCACGATGTCCGAAGTCCGCGTGCCCACCATCGTGTTCCACGGCGAGAGCGACGGCACGGTCAACCTGCGCAACGGCGAGCAGGCCCTGGCCCAGGCCGGCATCGACGGCCTGACGCCCGAGAGCGCCGAGGCGGTGAGCCCGGGCGGACTGTCCTACACCCGCACCCGCTACGCGGACGGGGCCGGCCGGGTCGCGGTGGAGGGCTGGATCGTGCGCGGTCTCGGCCATGCCTGGTCCGGCGGCAGCCCGGCCGGCAGCTATACCGATCCGCGCGGACCCGACGCCTCGCGGGCGATGCTGGACTTCTTCCGGGCGAACCCGCTCGGCGCCGGCCGGGCCTAACCCAACGGCACGTTGTCGATGAGGCGCGTGCGGCCGAGATAGGCCGCCGCCAGCACCCGGGCGGGCCGCGTGGCCCGCTCCACCGGGGCCAGGGTCTCGGCGTCGCGGACCTCGAGGTACTGCACCGGGTCGAAGCCCGCCGCCGCGAGTTCGGCGCGGCCCTGCTCCAGGAGGGGACCCGCCTCCGCACCGTCCGCCAGTCCGGCGGCGATGCCGGACAGGACCGCGTGCAGGCGTGGCGCCCGGGTCCGCGCCTCGGCGTCGAGGTAGCGGTTGCGCGAGGACAGGGCGAGGCCGTCCGCCTCCCGCAGGGTCGGCACGCCCTGGATCTCCACCGGCAGGTCGAGGTCGCGCACCGCCCGCCGGATCACGAGGAGCTGCTGGAAATCCTTCTCGCCGAACAGCGCGAGATCCGGCTGGACCTGGTTGAGGAGCTTCGTCACCACCGTGGCGACGCCCGAGAAGTGCCCCGGCCGGTAGGCCCCGCACAGGTCCTCGGTGAGTCCGTCGACCTCGATTCGGGTCGAGAAATGCGCGGGGTACATCTCCGCGACCTCCGGCAGGTAGGCCGCATCGACCCCCGCCTCGGCGAGAAGCGCCAGGTCGGCTTCGGTGTCGCGCGGATACCGCGAGAAATCCTCGTTGGGGCCGAACTGCGTCGGGTTGACGAAGATGCTCGCCACCACGCGCTCCCCCAGCGCCTTCGCCCGCGCCATCAGGGCGAGGTGGCCCGCATGCAGGGCGCCCATGGTGGGCACCAGCACCACGCGGTCGCCGGCCCGGCGCCAGGCGGCGACCGCGGCGCGCAAGGGGGCGACCGCCGTGAACCGGGAGAGGGAAGTGTGGGACAAGGGGCGACCTCGCGAGTGCGTCCGGCGAACGGCGCCAGACCTAATCACCCGGACGCTCCGGCGCCAGCCGTCAGGGACAGTAGGGCAGCAGGGGACGGCCGTAGGGATCGTCCACCCCCAGCGGCGGCGTGAAGCCGTAATAGCTCGGCTTGCCCAGGCCGTAGGCCGAGCCGACATAGCTCGGATCGTCGGGCGCGTCGGTGGGGATCGGAACCCGCCGCACCCGGCAGCGCAGGACTTGGCGACGGACGGGCGCGAAGCGCGCGCCACTCGAATCCTCGCCCTCCGCGCGCGGGAAGTAGCGCGGCATCGGCGCGAGGTCCGGACCGCGCGCGCTGCCCGGCAGCGGTGCGAACGGCTCCACGAGATCGGCCGCACCCGCCGGCAGCAGGCCCGCGAGCAATCCCGCCGCCGCGAGCCCGAACCATGCCGTCATGCCGCTCCGCATCACCCAACCCTCTGATCCCCCAGCCGTCGCCGATCAGGGTAAACGCAAGGTTAAGCGAGACCGGTGTCGATGCCCGTGGTGCCGGGCGGCCGGTGCCGAAACACCGGGCGAGTTGTGAAACGCCGGTCCCGCCGCTACGAAGCCCGGAACCAGCGACGGGAAGATCCCCAGGTGAAGCCTGATCCGGCCCTACGACGACCCGTTACGTGCACGATCATCACGAAGAACGAGGCCGACCGCATCCTGCGCTGCCTCGAGAGCGTGCGGGGCCTCGTCTCCGAGATCGTCGTGGTCGATTCCGGAAGCACCGACGGAACCCTGGAGATCTGTCGGGATTTCGGTGCGACCTGCCTCCACCGCGATTGGGAAGGCTACGGCCAGCAGAAGCGCTTCGCCGAGACGATGGCGAGCCACGACTGGATCCTCAACCTCGACGCGGACGAGTGGCTCACGGAGGCGACCCGCGCGGAGCTGTCGCGCCTGCTTTCGGCGCCGATCCGCGAAGACGTCCATGGCTTCGAGTTCAGGATCACCCAGGTCTATCCCGGCGATGCGCGACCGCGCCCCTTCGCCGACTACCACACCTATGTCCGCCTCTATGACAGGACCCGCTGCCGCTTCCCCGACAGCGCCGTCTTCGACGAGGTGAAGATCCCGGCCGCCCACAAGGGCCGGATCCGCGCGCCGATCTTTCACCAGTCGATCCGCTCGATCGCGCATCTGGTGGAAAAGAATATTCTCTATTATCGGCTGCAGACCGGGGAAGTGAAGAAGAAATCGCCCCTGACCCCCGTTCGGATCGCCTTCGAGCCGCTGCTGGTCTTCTTCAAGTACTATTTCATGAAGCGGCACGTCACCGGCGGCGTGTACGGGTTCATCGTGGCCATCACCATCGCCATGCTGCGGACCTATCGCCTGGCGATCCTGCACTTCCCCAAGGAACGGACGCGCTGAGGATCGGCCGGATCATGCCGCGATGGGGTCGAGGCCGGGACTACGAGCGCCGCAACGTGGAGCGCCTCGCCCGGATCGCCCGCTGGGAGCGGCCCATCGCCGGGCGTGGCGACCGGTTACGGGCCTGGGCGAATATGCTCCTCCGGGATCACGGCCTGTTCCGGCTGATCTATCTCAACCGGCACCGGGTCGGCGCCGGCCGCCTCTGGCGCTCAGGCCAGCCCGCTCCCCACCAGATCACCCGCATGGCCCGGGACGGCGTCCGGACCCTCGTCTGCCTGCGCGGCGAGCCGGAATACGGCTCCTGGCCGCTGGCGCAGGAGCGCTGCGGGGCCCTGGGCCTCGACCTCCGGACCATCACCCTGCGCTCCCGCGCGGCGCCCGAGCCCGGGACCATCCTCGAACTCAAGCGGATCTTCGAGACGATCCAGTATCCGGCCCTGATCCACTGCAAGTCCGGCGCCGACCGCGCGGGCCTCGCCGCCGCCCTCTACCTCGTGTTCCAGGAGCAGGTGGCGCCCGCCCAGGCCATGCGCCAGCTCGCGCTGCGCTACGGCCATGTCCGGCAGGCCAAGACCGGCATCCTGGGACAGTTCTTCAGGGCCTATCTCGACGCGGCCGCCCGCGCGCCCATCGGCTTCGAGGACTGGGTCCGGACCCGCTACGACCCCGCCGCCCTCGAAGCCTCCGTGAAGGACCGGCGCTGGTCGAACCTCGTCGTCGACCGCCTCCTGCGGCGGGAATAGCCGCCGTCACCGGCGCGGGGCGGCGGGACCGTCGAGGGGGGCGAGGCGATCCGACGGATGAGCGGCCGCCGGCGGCATCCTGACGGGCCGCGACAGTCCAGCCGCGAGCCCGGCGAGATCGGGGCCCGGACCCTGCGTCTCCGCGGCACCGGGCGCGTAGAGCGACCGGTCGAGGGCGTCGAGTCCGGCGGCGATGCCGGGCTGCCCGCGCCAGGCCCGCGCGAGGTCCGGGTCTCCCTGGAGGGCGGGTGCGAGCGCGGCGCGAAAGGCGCGGGGGTCGCGCGCCGTGGCGGCCCGGCGCAGGGCGCGCCGGGTGCGTGCGTCGAGGCGCC
>NZ_JAIEOF010000011.1 GCF_019750675.1 Methylobacterium sp. | reverse complement strand
GTGAGGTGTGTGACCTTTCCGGAGATGGACCACACCTCACCCCAACCCTCTCCTTCCAGGAGAGGGAGCGCGTCGCGCGCAAGCTGACCGAAGCCATTGCCCGGAAAACGTATGACGCGGGTCCCCGCTCCTTCGGGAGAGGCACAGGCGCGTGATCTCTTCGGAGAGAGACCGCACCTTACCTCCGCCCCTCTCCCTTCAGGAGAGGGCGCGTGGCGCGCGCCGGCGGACCGAAGCCATCGATCGAAAAGCCGTCGTCAGACGAGCGGCGTCGCCAGCACCTTGTCGATTCGCCGGCCGTCCATGTCGACCACCTCGAAGCGCCAGCCGTGCGATTCGAAATGGTCGCCGGTGGCCGGAATACGGCCCATCTGGAAGATCACGAAGCCCGCCAGGGTGGTGAAGTCGTCGGAATTCGGCCTGTCGGCGAAGGCGAGGCGGTCGAAGGCCTGGCTCGCCGGCATCATCCCGTCGATGAGGAGGGAGCCGTCCTCGCGTTCCACCACGTTCGGCTCGTCGCCCACCTCCGGGATGTTGCCCGCGATGGCTTCCAGGAGGTCGGTCTGGGTGACGATGCCCTCCAGGCTGCCGTACTCGTCGACGACGACCGCCATCCGCACCGGCTTGGACTGGAAGGTTTCGAGGACGGCGAGGATCGACATGCTCTCATGCACGACGATGGGCGGCTGCGTGGCGGCCAGCACGTCGACGGGGCGGCCGTCGAGGAGCTGATTGAGCAGGTCCTGCTTGCGCACCACGCCGACGATCTCGTCGACCGCGCTGCGGCTCACGACGAGCTGGGCGTGGTCGCACTCGCGCACGGAGCGGAGCATCGCGTCCCGCTCCTCGTCGGCGTCCACCCACTCCACCTCGTGGCGCGGGGTCATGATATCGCGCACGCGCCGCTCGCCGATCGAGAAGATGCGCTGCACCGCCTCCTGCTGCGCCTCGCGGATGAGGCCGGCCTCCTGGCTCGCCTGGACCAGCAGGTTGAGTTCGGCGGTGGAGTGCAGGGACCCCTCGCCGTGCCCGGCCTGGAGCCCGAACATCCGCACGATCCCGTTGCCGAGGCCGTTCAGGAACAGGATCGCCGGGCGGAAGACGAAGAGGAACACGCCGAGCGGCCGTACGACCGCCAGCGCCGTGCGCTCGCTGCGCTGGAGGGCGAGGCTCTTGGGCGCGAGCTCGCCGAGCACGATGTGCATCGACGTGATGATGACGAAGGAGATCACCACCGCGATGGTGTGCGCGGCCGTGGTGCCCACCGGCTCCGGCAGGAACGAGAGCAGCGGAATGATGATGTGGGCCAGCGCCGGCTCGCCGACCCAGCCCAGCGCCAGGGACGAGATGGTGATGCCGAGCTGCGTGGCGGCGAGGAAGGCGTCGAGCTGATCGGTGGCCCGCTGGAGCGGCTTGGCGTTGGTCCGACGCTCGGAGACCAGTTCGGCGACCCGGCTCTTGCGAACGGAGACCAGGGCGAACTCGGCGGCCACGAAGAACCCGTTGGCGAGCACGAGGGCGATGACGGCGACGAGACCCAAACCCGTCGCCCATGCGTCGTCGAAAATCGTCGTCTCCCCTGGTCAGCCGGGGATCTCTAACAGCTACGCCCCGCACCGGCCACAGCGATCCCGAGAAAGTCCCGGAATCGCCGCGCCGGATCGGTCAGCGGTCGGCCTTCTCGCCGGAGACGGTCAGGTCGATGTAGCGCAGGGTGGTCGGGCGCACGAGTTCGCGCACCTTGCGGGCCATGCCCTCCTCTTCACGAAGCGATTGTTGGAAGCCCGTGATCGCCGCCTGCTGACCGGCGGCCTCGGTGATCGCGATCAGCGACTCGTAGGCCGCGATCTCGAAATTCTCGAAGGCGTGGTTGGCGTAGGCGTTCTTCAGGATCTCGTCCTGCGCCGGCGTATGGCCCAGGGCCATCATGTTGCCGACGAAGCCGAGCACGCCTTCCTTGATGGTCGAAGGGCTCTCCGAAACGGCGTGCAGCGCCTCCTCGAGGCGGGTGCGCTGGCCGTGGGTCTCCTCGATGTGCCGGCGCAGGGCCGCCTCCATCTCCGGGTAGCGCTGCAGGCGCTCGACCTGACGCTCCATGATCTGGAGCGCCTGCATTTCGAGGGCATGCGTATTCTTGAGGGCCGTCACATAGATGTCGCGCGTGTCTTTGGTCACGTCGAAGCACTCCTCGTCGGTCGCGAACGCATTCGCTGTCGTCACGAGAAGATCAGCCGACGGTTCGATGTTCCGCGTCGTCGCCCTGCTTTATCGGTGTAGCCAAGGCTATTCGGAGTGCGGCATCGGCGAGCTTGAGGGTTGCGCGCGGATACGCTTGCGGCAACGCGCGTCAGGACGCCGAGGCCGCCTTCAGTCGCTCCAACTCGGCCTCGGCGCTCAGGGCCCGGTCTTTCCAGGCGTCGCGCTCGGCCTCCGCCGCGCGCGCGGCGGTCTCGGCCCGCTTCGCCCGCGCGGCCTCCGCCGTCGCGAGGGCCTGGGCCCGTTCGCGAGCCCGGGTCTCGCCCGCCATCTGCACCTTGAGGTCGCGGGGCGTGGCCATCGCGGTCCTTCCTGTTCAACGTGTTCCGACTAATGAGGCGTGCCTTCCCGCGCCGGGCGGCCGGGGTCAAGCGCGGATCCCCGGGCGGCGGGGGCCGAACCCGGGGCGCGTTGGGACCGCTCACACGTTTCCCGGGTGATGGCTTCGGTCAGCCTGCGCACGCCGCGCCCCCTCTCCTGAAAGGAGAGGGTTGGGGTGAGGTGTGGTCCACATCCGGAAAGGTCACACACCTCACCCTGTCCCTCTCCTTTCAGGAGAGGGGACCCGCGCCAGAACCCGAACGATTCAGCTGGAAATCGTATCAGAGGAACTTCGCCGGGTCCGTGCTCGGGGGCGCCGGCCTCACGTCGGTACGGTTCCACCAGCCGCCGCCGAGCGCCTGGAACAGGGCGGCGGTGTCGGCATACTGGTTGGCGCGCGCGCCCGCCGAGGTGACGAGGGCCGAGAGGTAGGATTGCTGGGCGATCAGCACCTGGGTGCTGTTCAGCGCGCCCGCGGCGTACTGCTTGCGGATCAGGCCGAGGCTCTCGTTCGTGGCCCGCTCGGCGGCCGAGGCCGCCGCCACCGCCTTGGCGTCGGATTGCAGGGCGCGCAGGGTGTCGGCGACGTTCTGGAAGGCGCCGATGACCACCGCCCGGTACTGGGCCTGGGCCTCGTTCAGCGCCTCCTCCGCCGCGCGCTGGCGCCGGAACAGGGTTCCGGCATCGAAGATCGGCTGCGCCACGGTGCCGACGATGCCGTAGAACGAGGCGGCCGAACTCGCGAGCTGCGCGATCCGCACCGCGCTGGCGCCGCCGTTGGCGGTGATGTTGAACTGCGGCAGGCGGTTGGCCACCGCGACGCCGACCGCCGCGCTCGCCTGCTGCACGTTGGCCTCCGCCGCCTTCACGTCCGGGCGCTGCTGCACGAGGCGCGAGGGCAGGCTCACCGGCAGGCCGGTGGGCAGGCGCAGGGAGGCGAGGGTGAAGGTCTGCGAGACCTCCTCGCTCGGCAGGCGCCCGACCAGGGCGGTGAGCAGGTTGCGCTGCTGGGCGAGCTGCTTCTCCAGGGGCGGCAGCAGCTGCATCGAGACCGAGAGCGCGGCCTGCTGCACCACCACGTCGGCCCCGGCGATCTGCCCGAGGGAGAGCTGCTTGTTGTAGAGGTTCAGGACCTCGGTCTGGGCCTGGATCACCTTGCGGGTGGCGTCGATCTGGGCGCGCAGCGACGCCTCCTGGATCGCCGCCAGGACGACGTTCGTGGTCAGCGTCAGGTAGGTGGCTTCCAGCTGGAAGCGCTGGTTCTCGGCCTGCGCCTCCAGGGACTCGATCTGGCGCCGGTTGCCGCCGAACACGTCGGGCGTGAACGAGACCGTCACCTGCGGCGTGTAGAGGCTGTAGAACAGCTGCCGGGTGTCGTTGAGCGGCCCCTGCAGGGCGCCCCCGGGAGCCTTCTGGCGCGAGCCGAGGCCGTTGGCGGCGACCACCGGGAACAGCGTGCCGCGCTGCGCCTCGACGTTCTCCTGCGCGATCCGCAGGGCGGCCTGCGCGGCGTCGAGGTTCGGATTGTTGGCGAGCGCTTCCTCGACCAGACGGTCGAGGGCGGGGGAGCGGAACAGCGTCCACCACCGGCCCGGCACGTCGGCACCCGAGACGAAATTCTGGTCGGCCGAGCCGCCATGGGCGGTGCGGATGGTGTCGGCGGCG
>NZ_JAIEOF010000162.1 GCF_019750675.1 Methylobacterium sp. | reverse complement strand
GCCGCCGAGCACCAGATCGCTCCCGTCACCGGCATCGATTCGGTCGTTGCCGGCATCGCCGAAGAGCGTGTCGCTTCCGGTCGAGCCGAGCAGGATGTCGTTGCCCTCTCCCCCGTCGATGAGGTCGTCGCCAGCGTCGCCGGAGAGGATGTCGTCGCCGTCTTCACCGAAGATGCGGTCGTTGCCGGTCCCGCCGGAGACGACGTCCGCGCCCGCACCGGCGAAGATCACGTCGTCGCCCGCGCCGCCCAGGATGGTATCGTCCCCGTCTCCCCCAACGATGTGATCGTCGCCGGGTCCGCCGTCGACGATGTCGGAGCCTGCCCGGGCGTCGATGATGTCGGCGCCGCCGCCGCCGTCGATCGCATCGGCGCAGAGGGTGCCGAGGATGATGTCGTCGCCGTCCGAGCCGGTCACCGCGTTGCGGTCCACGACCGCGAAGATCGCCGTCTGGGCGATGGAGAGCGCGCCGTCCGTCACCTCGTAGGTGATGGTGACGGGGCCGGGCGCGTCACCGTCGAAGAGCCAGCCGTCCCCGTCACGGGTCAGGACCCCGGACGAAACCGTCAGGTTGCGCACCGACAGGGCGTCTCCGTCGGGATCCTGGACGGTGCGGAGAAGGTCGTTCAACGCGATGGCGAGAAGGGCGCAGCCCGTCGTGTCGGCCAGGTGCACGGGCCCCGACGAGACCGGCGCGCGGTTGCGGCGTCCATCCGGCTCTCCGCTCCCGGTCGGCGTCCGGTCCCGGGGGGGCAGCGCATCATCGCCGCCCGGATCGCCGGGCCCGTCGCCGGACGTCGTTCCTCCGCCGGGCGCCCCCGCCGGGTCACGGGGAGCGTCGGTGTCGACGACGGCGCCCTGGATCGGGCCGTCGACCGGAGTGCCCGCGTCGACGGGCGGCTTCATCGGGTGGGGTGCCTCGTCGCCCGACGGTGCGTCGCCCGACGGCTTGTCGGACGCTCGGTCGTGCCCTCCGCCGCCGCCGCCATGTCCGCCGCCCCCGGCCTTTGCGGCGCCCCCGTTGTCGTTCAGCGGCCTGGGCACGACCGGGGACGCCTTGAAGTCGTTCAGGTTCGGGTGCGGGTCGGGCTTGGCGAACTGAAAGCCCCTGTGACGGAGAAAATCCGGGGCGTCGTATTCCGAGGCCGGCGCCTCCGCCTGCGGGACCGGCGCCGCGGATCCGGTGATGCGGGCCTCGGGCCGGGCATCGTCCGACACGGGCTCGGCGGATGCCAGCACGACAAGCTTGGGCGGGGCGGCCTGCACCTGCGTCTCGCCCTCGACCTCGGACGCGGCCCGCACCGGGTCGTGGAAGAGCGACTTGAGGTATCCGGCCACGGCCGCGACGGCCAGGGCCAGGTAGTACGGCGTGCCCGACGCCTTGGCGGGTTCCTTCGGGGCGTATGTCCGCGCGCCGGTCTGGGAGGTGTCGCCGGACTTGGTGCCCTTCGTCTCGATCATCATGCCGGCATCCGCTCCATGCTGGAGCGCTCCCTCGCGATCTTTGCGGGATCGGCGCCGGCCGATGCGTCGCGCACGGCCTTGCCGAGGATGGCTTCCTTGGGTCCAAAGGCGGTCAGCTTCCCGTCCTGGATGACCGCGATCGTGTCCACCGCCGCCAGCACGCTCGGCCGGTGCGCGATCACGATCGCGATGCCTCCGCGGGCGCGCACGCCCTGGATGGCGGCGGCCAGAGCCGCCTCGCCCTCGCCGTCGAGGTTGGAGTTCGGCTCGTCAAGCACCAGCAGGAACGGATTGCCGTACAGTGCCCGCGCGAGGGCGATGCGCTGGCGCTGGCCGCCGGACAGGGCGGTCCCGAACGGACCGAGCTCGGTCCGGTAGCCCTCCGGCAGCCGCAGGATCATCTCGTGGACACCGGCGGCGCGGGCGGCGGCGACGACCAGGGACGGGTCGGCATCCTGCGACAGGCGGGAGATGTTCTCCTCGACCGTCGCGTCCATCAGGCAGACCTCCTGGGGCAGGTACCCGATGATGCGGCCGAGGCTGTCCTCGTCCCATTGCGACAGGTCGGCTCCGTCGAGCCGGATGCCGCCGCGCAGGATCGGCCAGATGCCCGTGAGCGCGCGGCTCAGGGTCGTCTTGCCGCCCCCGCTCGGGCCGATGACGCCGAGGGTCTGGCCCGCCTGGAGCTCGAAGTTGACGTCCGACAGCAGGACCCGGCCCGAGCCGGGCGCCGCTACCGTGACCGACCCGACGCGGAGGGACGTTTGCGGCATCGGCAGCGGCATCGGGCGGTCGACGCCGGACAGGGCCACGAGGGTTTCGGAGAGCCGCCCGAAGGCCCTGCGGGCCACGGCGATGCCCTTCCAGTTGCCCACGGTCTGGTCGATGGGGGCCAGGGCGCGGGCCGAGGTGATGGAGGCCGCGATGATGGATCCGGCCGAGAGCTCGCCGCCGATGACGAGGTAGGCCCCGAGCCCCAGCACCGCCGATTGCAGGATCATGCGCAGGACGCGGGAGATGGCCGCGAAGGTCCCGGTGATGTCCGTCGTCCGCGTCTGGAGTTCCAGGTGCTCGTTGTTGGCGCGGCGGTACCGGTCGACGGCCCGCTCCGCGAAACCCATCGCCTTCAGGACGTCGGCGTTGCGGGCGTTCGAGTCGGCGATGGCG
Source organism: Methylobacterium sp. (assembly GCF_019750675.1). Lineage (GTDB taxonomy): Bacteria > Pseudomonadota > Alphaproteobacteria > Rhizobiales > Beijerinckiaceae > Methylobacterium. Next base: position 1,595 of record NZ_JAIEOF010000162.1, on the reverse strand, counting down.
TTGCGGGCCACCACGGCCTGCTGGGTCGCCCCCGTCCACCGCCGGGTCAGCAGTTCGGTGACGATGGTGATGAAGGTGAGGAGGACGGCGCCCGCGATGGTCAGGCCACCGAGGTAGGGATGGAGCATGTAGACGAAGACGAGGAAGACGGGCGTCCAGGGCAGGTCGAAGAGCGCCACGAGGCCCGGGCTTCCGAGGAAGCCGCGGACCGTGTCGACGTCGCGGCTGCGCTCCATCGCCTCGGCGGTTGAGAAGCCGAAGCGCGGCATGTCGATGGAGACACGCTGCGCCAGGGGCGCGATCCGGCGGTCGAGTTGCGCACCGATCCGGACGAGGATCTGCTGGCGCAGGACGTCGAACACGCCCTGGAAGACGTAGAGGCCGATGGCGAGCGTCGAGAGCCCGACGAGGGTCGGCAGGCTGCCGCTCGGGAGCGCCCGGTCGTAGACCTGGAGCATGTAGAACGACCCGGTCAGCGCGAGGATGTTGATGATCCCCGACATCGCGACGAGGAACACGAACGGCATCCCGAAATGCCGGGTCAGCGCCTCGGTGCTTCTCTTCCTGGCAAGCTGCTTCTGATCCCTGGAGCGCATGTCTCAATCCCCCCATGAGCGCGGCGGTACCGACGGGGGCCCTTTGCGAGCCCCCGCCGTTGTCAGAGGGCGAAGTCCGCGGCCGTCGCGGCCGGGGCTCCCTTGATGCTGAGTTTGAACTCGGGGGCCGCATCGCCGCCCGTGTTGCCTTCCACGACGGTGTAGTCCCCGTCCGCCCGGTGTTCCTGGGTGACCAGCAACTGACCGACACCGGTGAAGGCCGCCCCAGAGGCGAGCGTGAAGGCCTGATCGCCGGCCAGCCCCTGGTTCGCGTCGATGCCGCTGAGGTCGACCTTGTCGCCGGGCTGGAAGCTCGCGATGGTGTCGCCGTTCGCCGCCGCCGCCGAGAGGAAGCGGTAGACGTCGGCACCGAGGCCACCGTCCATCACGTTCACGGCGTCGCTGGCCGTGATGGTGTCGTCGCCGGACCCGGTGACGATGTTCTCGACGCCCCAGAGGGTGTCCGCCCCCGATTGGCCGCTGGCGACGCTCCCGCGTCCGGCGAGCCCGGTGCCGAGGTCGGCCGTGATGCTGGCGGTGATGGCCGACATGTCGAGCGTGTCGATGCCGGTGCCTCCCCCGACCTCGTCGCCCCAGTAGCTGTCGCTCGCATCCCCGATCTCGGCCACGAAGAGGTCGTTGCCGTCGCCGCCGACCACCGTGTCGTTGCCGGCCCCGGCCGTCACCAGGTCGTTGCCGGCTCCCGCAAGGATGCGGTCCGCGCCGTTGTCGCCGTAGACCATGTCGTCACCGCCGCCGGCGAGGATGTCGTCGTTGCCGGCCCCGCCGAAGACCACGTCCCGGCCGCCGCCGGCATCGACGAAGTCGTTCCCTTCGCCGCCCCGGACCACGTCCGCCCCGTCACCGGCGAGGATGTTGTCGTCGCCGGACAGCCCGAGGAGGGTGTCGGCGGCCTGCGTACCCACCAGCACGTCATCGTGCGTGGTGCCGGTGAAGATGTGCAGCCCCGACCCGCCCGCAGGGGTGGTCCCATCCCCG
>NZ_JAIEOF010000141.1 GCF_019750675.1 Methylobacterium sp. | reverse complement strand
CGCGCTCGCGGATCGGCCGCAGCCGGGCGCCACGTTCTCGCCACGACCCGCCTGCAATGCCGGTTCGACGCGTGCCCCTCGGCACGCCGACAGAACGATCGAAAAGACAGAGGGAGACGCGCGTGGCCGCTTTGAGGACGGGCCTCGGCCTGCAGGCCGTGGTGACGGCGCTCTTCGCGCTGGTGCTGCTGATCGCGCCCGGCGATCCCGCGCCGCCCCTCTACGTCTCCCTGAGCGGCCTCGCCATGGCGGGTATCCTCCTCGCGTCGGGCAAGCTCTCGTCCTACCTCAAGGTCTTCGTTTCAGTCTACGGCATCGGCTACCTGTTCCTCGCCGGGGCCAAGCAGGCCGCGTCCATGGGCCTGCTGCCGCCGACGCTGGCCGCCCTGCTGCCGCCGAGCTTCGCCGCCACCGGCGCGGTGGTCTTCGCCGGCATCGTCCTGGCGGTCTCCCACCTGGAACCGATCCGGGCGATCACGCTCATCGCGGACCCGTACTTCGCCACCAAGGACAAGCCGACCCGCGAGATCGGGCCGTTCCGGTTGTTCGGCAGCACCGAAGGCAAGGTCGGCCAGCGCCTCGTCGCGCTGTCGATCTTCATCACCTTCGCGCAGGTCGCCCTGCAATTGCGGCTGAACTTCTGGTTCCGCGACCTCTTCAACGCGCTCCAGGAATATAACGCCGACGCGTTCTGGTATCAGCTCGTCTGGGTCTTCGTGCCGCTGGCCACGATCTGGGTCGTGGTCGGCATGTTCGACACCTTCGTGGACGCCTCCCTGCACATCCGCTGGCGGACCTGGCTCACCCGCAGCTTCTACGGTCGCTGGCTCGACGCCGGCACGCATTACCGCGTGCCCTTCACCGACGAGCACGCGGACAACCCGGATCAGCGCATCCAGAGCGACGTGAACCTGTTCATCTCGCAGACGACGACGCTCTCGATCCGCCTGCTGTCGCAGGCCGCGACCCTGGTCTCCTTCATGGTCATCCTCTGGGGCCTGTCGCGGGACTTCGTGCTGCCCTTCACCGACACGGTGGTGCCGGGCTTCCTGGTCTGGCTGGTGGTCGGCTACGCCGTCGTCGGCACCTGGCTGACCCACATCATCGGACGCCCCTTGATCGGGCTCGACTTCCGGCAGGAGAAGGTGGAGGCGGATTTCCGTTTCTCGCTCGCCCGGACCCGCATCTACGGCGAGCAGATCGCCCTGCTGCGCGGTGAGCGTGCCGAGACGGTGCGGCTGGGCACCCTCTTCCACGCGATCATCGACAACTACCTCGGCATCATCGTCCGGCGGATCAAGCTCGGCAGCTTCACCCTGTCCTACAGCCAGATCAGCGTGGTGTTCCCCTACATCCTGGCCGCCCCGTCCTACTTCCTGAAGAAGATCACCCTGGGGCAATTCCAGCAGACGGGCGATGCCTTCGGCAGCGTGCAATCCTCGCTGTCGTTCTTCATCAATTCCTACGTCACCATCGCGGCCTACCGGGCCAACACCAACCGCCTCTCCTCCTTCAAACGGGCCATGACCAAGGCGGAGGCGATCGGCGGCACCGGCGAGGGCCTGTTCCAGGGCAACGAGACGCGGGGCGACGTCACCGCCTCCAAGCTCAGCCTCAGCCTGCCGGACGGGCGCGAGATCGTCACCGCCGACACGCTCACGATTTCCAAGGGCGGCGCGACCCTGCTCACCGGTCCGTCGGGCTCGGGCAAGTCGACGCTCTTCCGCGCGATCGCGGGCATCTGGCCCTTCGGCAAGGGCCGCATCGATCTGCCCAAGGGCCAGTCGGCCCTGGTGCTGCCGCAGCGGCCCTACATCCCCCTCGGCACCCTGCGCGGCGCGGTTGTCTATCCCGCCACCACCGACATGTTTCCCGACGAGGCGATCCGCGACGCCCTGATGGCCGCGCAACTTCCGGGCCTGGTCGACCGCCTCGACGAGGTCGATGCCTGGGACCAGCGCCTCTCGGGGGGCGAGCAGCAGCGCCTCGCGGTCGCCCGCGCGGTGCTGGCCAAGCCGGACTGGCTCTTCCTCGACGAATCCACCGCCGCCCTCGACGAGCCGAGCGAAGCCGCGATCTACCGGATGCTGCGCGAGCGCCTGCCCGGCACCACCATCGTGTCGATCGGCCACCGCTCGACCCTGCACGGCCTGCACGACCGGCGCCTCGACATGCAGCCGGCCAACGAGGGCCGCTTCGTGCCCCGCGAGGTGCCCTCCCCCGTCGCGGCGGAGTAGCCGGCCGGCATCGGCTCGGCCTTCGAGGGCTCCTCAGCGCAGGAAGGTCACGGCGATCGGTGCCAGGATCGCCGTGAGAAAGGCGTTGAAGCCGAGGGCGATCCCCGCGAAGGCACCCGCCACTTCGTTGACCTGGAAGGCGCGCGCGGTTCCGACGCCGTGCGCGGCGAGGCCCGCCGCAAAGCCCCGCGCCCGCATGTCGCGTATGCGCAGCGCGTTCATCAGGGGCGTCACCAGGATGCCGCCGGTCATGCCCGTCAGCATGACGATCACCGCCGCCAGGGTCGGGTCGCCCCCGAGGGTCTGGGCGATGCCCATGGCGACGCCGGTGGTCACGGATTTCGGAGCGAGCGAGACGATGACGTCCCGTGGGATCCCGAAGGTGCGGCCGAGGAGCAGCGCCGAGGACAGGGCCACAACGGACCCGACCACGAGGGCGGCCAGCATCGGCACGAGGGCGCGCAGCACCGTGGCGCGGTACTCGTAGAGCGGGATCGCCAGGGCCACCGTTGCGGGCCCGAGCAGGAAGTGCACGAACTGGGCGCCCTCGAAATAGGTCGCGTAGGGCGTCCCCGTGGTCTCCAGCACGGTGGCCGTCAGCGCGATGGCGATCAGCACCGGATTGGCGAGAGGGTGGCGTCCTGTGGCCTGCGCGATCCGATCGGCGATCACGTAAGCCATCAGGGTCACGGTCAGCCACAGCAGCGGCGTCCGCGAGAGATAGACCCAGACGGCGAAGTCCCCCGTCACGACGCGGCCCCGGGCTTGGTCCCGGGCTTCGCCTTGGCGAGCCAGCGCGACACCGCCACGAAGGTGAGCGCGGTGGCGGCCAGGGTCGACAGGGTCGACATCAGCACGATGACCGCCAGGGCGACGCCGTGCGCTTCCAGCACGTCGAGGCGACCGATGATGCCCGCACCCGCCGGCACGAACATCAGCGAGAGATTGGCGAGCAGGCCCTTGCCGGTGCCCTCCAGGCGTCCGTCGACCAGGGCCGGCGGCAGGAGGCGCGGGGCGAGGCGCGGCGCCCGGTCTCGCAGGACGAGGAAGAGTAGCAACAGGGCCAGGCCGATGAGGGGCCCGGGCACCGGCAGGTCGGTCGCCCGTGCGAGGGCCTCTCCAATGAGTTGCGCGAGGAGAATCAGGGTGAGGCAGAGGATCATCGCGTCGACGCGGTCAGTTCAGCGTCACCCGCCCCTCGGCGGCGTTTCGGCGCGCCTCGCCGATGGCCGCCTCGTCGAGGCCGAGCAGGCCGCCCAGGCGCCAGACCAGGGCCTCCTCGAATTCGTGGACGCTGCCGTCGGCGCCCGCCACCGACCAGGCCATGGCGAGAAGACGGGCACGCCGGTCCGGCCCGACCTCGTGGCCGATCATCTCGACCAATTGCGCCATGTCGCGGGTCTGCGCGTCGAACGCGGCGGCTCGCGCGATCAGGGCCTCCGCCTCGGCGCGGGTCTCGGTGAAGCGCCCGACGACCAGCCGGCCGAGCCGTTCCGTCTCCTCGGGCGCCAGCACGCCGTCGGCGCGGGCCACGTGCACGAGAAGCGCGATCGCCGCGAGGCGCTCGTCCGCCTCTACGGCGACGGTGTCGGTCCCGCCGAGCCCGAAGGCGTCGGCGGCGTAGGCACGAAGGCGGGCGATCAGCGACATGGCGATCCTCGGGAGACCGGGCAAGCCTTCGGGGCGGGGCGCCATGCCGTCAAGGAACGCGATCATCCTGTCGGACCGATCCGTCGCCACCGTGACCGGGATGCATCGATCCGGAGGACCGCGCGACTCACCATGTCGCGTGATGCAGCTTGCCATTCCCCGCGCCGCCCGATATGACCCTCCCCCGAACGGGACCTGCCGGAACACGGCATCCGGGCCCGGTTCGTGCCGCAATAGCTCAGCTGGTAGAGCACCTCATTCGTAATGAGGGGGTCGGGGGTTCGAATCCCTCTTGCGGCACCAT
>NZ_JAIEOF010000046.1 GCF_019750675.1 Methylobacterium sp. | reverse complement strand
TCATGCTTCGTCTCGTCCTCCTCGGCGCCGCCGTCGCGCTGGCCGCGCCCGCCCTGGCGGGCGGCGACCCCGGCTATCCCCGTCGCGGTCGGTACCTGCCCCCGGAGGTCGCTTATCGCGATCCGGCCTACATCCCCCCGCCGCCGTTGCGGCCCGTGCTCGCCGCGCCGGTCTTCGTGGCGCCGGTCCTGCTGGCGCCGCGCTCCCTGGCGCTGCCCCTCTACAACGAGCCGCCGCCGCGTTTTCCCGGCCCCTGATGCGCGTCAGCTCTCCAGCTCGGTGTCCCAATACAGGTAGTCGAGCCAGGTGTGGTGGTACTCGCGGTGGTCGAATTCCGGCTGGCGGCGGTGCAGTTCGTGCCGGGTCGGCCGGTGCGGCTCGTTGAGGAGGGGCATGTCCGCCTCCACAGGGGTGCGGTTGGCCTTGCGCAGGTTGCAGGGCGAGCAGGCCGCGACCACGTTCTCCCAGCTCGACTGGCCGCCGCGCGAGCGGGGCACCACGTGGTCGAAGGTCAGGCCGCCCGAGGGCAGGCGCAGGCCGCAATACTGGCAGGAGAAGGTGTCGCGCAGGTAGATGTTGTAGCGCGTGAAGGCCGGGCTGCGCGCCAGGGTCACGTAGCTCTTCAGGGCGACCACGCTGGGCACGCGCAGGGAGCGGGAGGGCGAGCGCGCCTCGACGTCGTAGCTGGCCACCAGGGTGACGCGGTCGAGGAACAGCGCGGTGAAAGCGTCCTTCCAGGACCAGAGCGAGAGCGGATTGTACGAGAGCGGCCGGTAATCCGCATTCAGGACGAGCGTTTGGAGATCCAGCATCGGCGCTACCCTCTCGACGGGTCGACGAAGGGACAACGCGCGGGAATCGGCCGGCGCATCGCCCCAGGTTGGTGAAAGATCAGAAATCTCCGCATCCCGGGTCGTCGTGGCGGGTGGCCGGCGGCGTGACGCGGATGCGTGGACGGCCGGATCCCCGCGGCGCGGTGCGGCGCGGATCGGACCGGCATTGGCCAAAAGCCGTCGCATCGGGCGAAGACGCCCGGTTCGTGGCGACGCTCATCGGCGCGGATGGTCGTCGCCACCTCCTCGCACGGGAACGAAAAGGCCAGATCCATCGGGACTTAGTCTAATATCAGCGTGACACGCTTGTGAAGGTCGCCCGCCCCATCCCCGACGTCGCGCCCACAGGGCAGGGTCGGGGCCTCCGGCGCCCCCATTTGCCCGCGCCGTCAGCCTTTCGCCCCATTGCTCGGCGAAGGGGCGGGCCCCGGCCGCTCCCCGCCCCGTCAGACCGCGCGCAGTTCTTGCTGGCGCGATCCGGATGGGCGGGTCGTCAGCGGCCCGACGAGGCGTGGCGCGGGGCCGCGCCGGAACCGCGCGGCAAGCGCGGCGCGAAAGGATCGACATGGGCGTTATCCCGAGAAGCCAGCGGTTCGGCGGCATCCGGAGGGCGGCGCTGGCCGCCGCCTGGTTCGGTGCCCTGACGCTGGCTCCGGCGGTGCTGGCTCCCGGCGGCGCGGCCGGGCAGGGGGCGCCCGCCGTCACGACCGCGCCGGCCAAGCCGGCTCCGGCCGGAACCCCGGCTCCGGCGGAGGCCAAACCCGCCGCCAAGCCGCCGGCGCCCAAGCCCGCCGTTTCCGAGCAGATCCAGAACGTCCGCGACCAGCTCGACGCGGCCAAGGCCGACCTGGAGCAACGCGAAAAGATCCTCACCGGCCCGAATGTCGGCGCCGGCGACCTGACCCGGGCCCGCGACGGCATCGAGGCCATCGCCGACAAGATCCGCCACGTCATCGACATCACCTCCCCACGCCTGGAGGCGGCCCGCGAGCGCCTGACCCAGCTGGGCCCCAAGCCGAAGGAGGGCGAGGAGGGCGAGGACGTGGCCCGCGAGCGCACCGAGCGCGAGCACGCGGTGGCGGAGATCGACGAGACGCAGCGGCTGGCCAAATCCCTCCTCGTGCAGAGCGACCAGATCGTCGATCAGGTCTCGAACCGCCGCCGGGCCGCCTTTACGCGCGGCCTGTTCGAACGCTCCACCGCCCTCGTCAGCCCCGACCTGTGGATGCGGGCCGCCGCCGACCTGCCCCGCGACCTGCGCGCCCTGCAGAGCGCCGTGGAGGACACCGTGGCCCTGTTCGGCCGCAACGGAACGCTGGGCAACCTGCTGCTGCTCGGGATCGCCTTCGGCATCTCGATCGCCCTGTATTTCGGCCGGCGCAACATCGCCCCCCGCCTGGGGCGGCGTGACGCCAAGGCGGTGGCGCCCTCACGGCGCAAGAAGCTGCTGGCGGCCTGGCGGGTGTTCCTGCTCGGCACCGTGCCGGCCTTCATCGGCTCCTACGCGGTCTACTACGCCCTCGACGCGACGGACCTCCTGCCCCTGCGGCTCCTGCCGGTGGCGGGCGCCATCCTGGGGGGCCTCGCCTTCATCGCCTTCGTGGAGGCCCTGGCCGACGCGCTGCTCTCGCCCGACAAGCCCTCCTGGCGGGTGGCGACCATGGACGACACCGCCGCCGCCCGGGTGACCCGGCTGGCGGTGGGCATCGCCATCGTGATCACGGTGGTCAAGTCGATCGAGGCGCTGAATTCCAGCATCTCGGCCGCGCTCCCGGTCTCCATCGCCACTCGCGGCATCGGGGCGCTCGCCACCGCCCTCATCCTGGCCATCGGCCTGCACCGCTTCGCCGACACGGCGGAGAAGGAGGAGGCCTGCTTCGGCCCCTACGTGGCGCCGGAGGCGACCACGGGCATCGGCGGGCCGGCCCGCCTCCTCGGCTGGGCGGGGGCCATCGTCATCGCGGTGGCGCCGCTGGTCGGCTACGTCGCCTTCGCGGCCTTCCTCATCGACCAGCTCGTCTGGGTGGCGGGCCTGTTCGTGCTGCTGTTCCTGCTGATCTCGAGCGCCGACACCTTCATCGGCGGGACGCTGTGCGACGACACCCGCATCGCCACGGCGCTGCAGGCCAATACGGGCCTGCGCAAGCGCTCGATCAACCAGATCGCCGTGCTGGCGACGGGCTTCACCCGTCTCGTCCTCGTCCTGGTCGCCGCCCTCCTGGCCCTGGCGCCCTGGGGCCTCGACTCCACGGACGTGTTCTCCTCGGTGCGGACCGCCTTCTTCGGCTTCAAGGTCGGCGACGTCACCATCTCGCTCTCCACCATCGTGCTCGCCATCGGCCTCCTGCTCCTCGGCATGGCGGTGACGCGGGCGATCCAGCGCTGGCTCGAACAGACCTACCTGCCGGCGACCGACCTCGATGCGGGCCTGCGCAACTCGATCTCGACCATCGCGGGCTATATCGGCTTCCTGCTCACCCTGGCGCTGGCCTTCTCGTATCTGGGCCTGAGCCTGGAGAAGCTCACCATCGTGGCCGGCGCCCTCTCGGTGGGTATCGGTTTCGGCCTGCAATCCATCGTCAACAACTTCGTCTCCGGCCTGCTGCTGCTCTGGGAGCGCCCGATCCGGGTCGGCGACCAGGTGCTCATCGGCGACAGCGAGGGCATCGTGAAGCGCATCTCGGTGCGCTCCACGGAGATCCAGACCTTCGACCGCTCGGCCGTGATCGTGCCGAACTCGAACCTGATCTCCGGCATCGTGAAGAACCGCGTGCGGGGCGACCGCACCGGCCGGGTCAGCATCACGGTCAGCGTCCTGCGCAACCAGGACCCGGTCCACGCGGCCGAGCTGCTGATGGGCTGCGCCGCTGCCCAGCCGGACGTGCTCAAGGAGCCGCCGCCCCGGGTGGTGTTCCGCAAGATCGGCGACCCGTTCCTCGAGTTCGAGCTGATCGTGATGATCGTCGACGTCAGCCTCAGCCTGAAAGTGCAGAATGATTTGAACCTTAGCGTCTTCCAGACCTTGTCTGGGGCCGGAATGATCCCGGCCCTCGGACCGGGCTCCAGCGTGGTCACGGTCCAGGGCCTGGAGAGCTTCCAGAGCGCGGTGGGCCAGATCGCCACCGCGTTCACGGTGCCGGGGCGCACCGACGGGCGGCCCGAGGGCGGGGCACGCCCCGAGGAGCGCTTCGACGAGGCCGAGCCCATGCGCTCGGCGGAGGCCGCGCGCCGGAGATCCGGCGGCTGAGGAGCCAGGAGAACCGGACGTGGGGTGGATGTCGAGGACGGGACGGGTTTGCGGCATCG
>NZ_JAIEOF010000256.1 GCF_019750675.1 Methylobacterium sp. | reverse complement strand
ACCGTCGGCATCGAGCGCACCATCGAGGTCGAGCGCCCGGGTGAGCCCATCGTCACCCAGCCGGCCTACAGCCGCCCACGCTTCGATGACGGGGCGCCCCGCCCGGCGGAGCCCTTCACGCCGCCGACGGCCGAAGCGACCGGCCCGGCAGGAAAGAGCCTGGCACGGTTCATCGCCGAGAACGGCGGCCTGCGCCTCGACGGTGACGCCGCGGCTACGGATCTGCATCGCTACGTGGTGCCGGGGGTCGGCAAGGTCGCCCGCCCCGACGGCAAGGGCCTGGATAATTTCTGGCGCGAGCGGCTGATCGAGGAAGGGTACTTCCGTCCGGACGCCGACGGCGGCATGGCTCGGGACATCGGCCCCGAGCTGCTGCGCAAGCTCCAGAACGAGCAGCGGGGCTTCCCATCGTACCCGCTGGACGGCCCAGGCCGGGCGCAAGGACGCGGTGCCGTGTCCCGGTCGGCCGATGAGTACGATGCGGTGCGCTCCACGATGGAGAGCCGCCTGGACGAGGACCTCACTCGAGCCGGGGTTCCGCCGGCCAGCTTGCATCCCGACATCCGCGAGCGTGTCGTCGGCGCCCTGATGCGGGGCGAGGATTCCGATCCGTTGCAGGCCTACGAGCGCACGGTCGGGGCGATGAAGGGGCCGCTTGATCCCTACGTGAAGTCGACCACGATCAGGGAGGAGATCCCCGACGTTCAGTTCGGGCAGGTGAACCCGCAGGGCGTGCTCGACCACGTGAACAGCGAGATGCGCTCGGCGAAGGGGCCGGTGCTGCTGGCGCTACAGCAGGCGCGCAAAATGCTGTTCCAGGATGACGGCAAGACGCTCGACCTGTCCGTGGCTGGGATGCACGGCGCGCGCGAAGCGATCAACGATCTGATCGGCAAGGCCGAGCCCACGACGCAGCGCGCGCTCATGGGCGTTCGCAACCGCCTCGATCAGTCGCTCTCGTCTGTGCCGGAATACGAATACGCACGGGCCGGCTTCGAGAGTGCCTCCCGCAACCTCGATCCGTTCGAAGGGACGGCGCCGGGGCGGATCGTTGACCAGGACCAGGCCAGCGGTCGCTTCGCCATGCCCCCCGAACGTGCGCCGCTGGCGATCGACGATGGGCCGACGGCAGGGCGTGCCTTCAAGGAGGTCGCGAACTCTGAGGCGCGCACCGCCTACGAGGGGCATCTGAGCACCAGCCTGCTCGACCAAGCCACGGACGCCGCTACGGGGGACATCTCAGTCAAGGCGCTGCGCAAGGCCATGCGCGCGAACGAGGACCAGCTCGCGCAGTTCCCGGGCGTTCGTGAGCGCCTCTCGAACATCGCGGTGGCAGGGGAGGGAATGGCTGCGGTGAAGCGACTGCCGCTGGGGCAGGTCGCGAAGAAGCCGGATGCAAAGCGCGCCATCGCCGTCCTGTTCGACCGTGATCCGCTGGCAGGCGGAGAGGGCGAGATCAGCTCGGCCATGTCTGCGCTCGCCAAGAATGACGCTGTGGCCGCCAAGCAACTCGCCCGCGTCCACCTTGAGACCGTGTTCGATGATGCTGTCACCGAGAAGCGCGGCCTGGCGGCTCAGTACGGCGGCGCCGGCTTTGCCTCTGGCGTGGCTGGTCAACCGCAGCAGCGGAAGAACCTGGAAGCGGCGATCAAGGCGCTTCCTGAGGGCGACGTGCTCTGGGGCGGTCTCGACCGTTTCCTGACGGTGCTGAAAGCCACCGGCTATCGGCCGCAGAAGGGTTCGGACACCGCATTCAACGCGAAGATCCAAGACGAGTTGAAGGGTGGCGGCGGTGTTGGCGGCGCGGTCGCGAACGTCGTGGCTGGCGGTGTGGCCGGCGGTGCTGCTGCAGGAATCGGTGGTGCGGGCGCCGGCGGCCTTCTCGGGCTGAAGCGGTCGGCCAGCGATGCCTACACCCGCTACCAGATCGGGCGGAACGGCGAGGCCGTAGCTCGGATGCTGTTCGATCCGAAAGCGCTGCCGGATCTGCGCCATCTGGTGAAGGCTAAGCCCGGCTCGAAGAACGAAGAGTTCTTCACCAGCCGCCTTCTAGCCTTAGCGGGCAGCGGATCGGCGCCGAGCGAGCGTGGACAGCGACAGGTCCCATAGCTTGGTGATGAGGCCAGTGGCGAGGGCAACCAGGACCGTCCAGCCGAGGAGCGCGACAAGGTATGCTTGAGGTGGAGCAGGAGACGGCCCCGCGCTTTCGCTCCAGAAGCTCAGCCACATACCCCCCGCAATCGCGGCGACCTGAGCGACCATCCAGAGTAGGCGCGATAGGTTCGACGACATCCTCGGCCCCCACCCCGTCGTCAGTAGCAGTTCGTGTTCGCGAACGTACCCACCTGTGTCGTGGTGCAGTTGGCCTGGAGACGGACTGTCTGAGGCTGACTGGCGGCACCGGCAGCAGAGATTGCGGCGCCGGCCGCGATCATAGCGTCGCCGGCTCGCTGACGGCGCTCTTCGGCCTCGGCATTCTCACGATCGCGGAGGGTTGCTGTGGCGGCTAGGGCCGATGACCCAGCCTGCTGGGCGCATGCCGTCATCTCGGGCGTATTCAATTTCAATCCGCGATTGCCGCACGCGAAAATCGCAGCGAATTGGGAGGCCTCCAGTTCGTTGACCTCCTTTGCCAGGGCACCGTTCTGGTAGACCGCGTACTTCGCCTTGTCGCCTTCGCCGCAGCGCCAGACTGAGAAGCCCCCTGATCCGGCCATAGGCCGATCCTTCCCATGGCAAGCCTCTTTGAGTCCGGCCTCCTGAGGTGGAATGGTGACGCTGCGTATGCATCCACCAAGAGCGACGCCGCACAGCGCCACCAGAACCAACCCGAACCGCATCGCCGTGCTCCCTCGCCAGAGCAACCTACGCGGGCCGATTAGTCCCCGTCGATAGCGGCACGGCAACACAGGCGGGACGACAGCGCTCCGGAAAGTTTCCGGACCTGCGGGTGCGCAACTTTCGCAGGCTCGCGCGCCTTTAACGCTTCGCCTCGCCTCACCTGACCACGCTTGGTAGGGTGTCCCTATGGCCGAGCCTTTCCGCGAATACCTGTTCGAGTACCCGCATGATGGCGGCACCTGGGCCCTGAAGGTCAAGGCTCGGGACCCCGACGATGCGCGCGAGCGTCTCAAGGCGCTGGCTTGGGCCCGCTACAAGGGCGAGGTCGCTGCCACGATCCCGGTGCCGTCGCTACTGGGTCGCGTGCTCGCCCGCATCCTGCCGCGCCGGTAATCGGCGAACGAACACTTGACCCGACGGGCAAAGCGCCCGAAACAGCCAACGTCGGGCGCTTCGCGCGCCGGACCCGCAGGGCCGCTCCGCAAGGGCGGCCTTTCGCATTTCCGAGGTAGGCCATGCCCGACGCGCGACGCGACGCCCTGATCGCTTCGGCGCAGCGCATCGGAGCCAACCCGCTCGATTTGGCGACGGTGATCTCCTACGAGACAGGCGGCACGTTCAACCCGAGCATCCGGGGCGGCGCGGGCAACCGGCATATCGGCCTGATCCAGTTCGGGCCGAACGAGCAAAAGCAGTATGGCGCCAGCCAGAGCCAGAGCTTCGAGGAGCAACTCCCTGCCGTCGAGGGCTACCTGAGCGGTCGCGGCTTCAAGCCTGGCATGGGGATCCTCGACCTCTACTCGACCATCAACGCCGGCAGCCCCGGCCTCTATGGCGCCAGCGACGCGAAGAATGGCGGGGCTCCTGGGAACGTGGCCGACAAGGTGAATACCCAGATGGGGGCACACCGGGCCAAGGCGGCTGCGTTCCTCGGCGGCGACTTCACCCCCACGATGCCGAGCGAGGCAGGTGGTGCGGCGGCGATTGCCGGAACAGGCTCTCGCGCCCCCTTCAGCCTGGCAGGCCCGGTCGGCAGCGCCGCGCCGGCGCCCACCATCCCGGACGCGCCCGCGAAGGCTGACAGCGGCCCGGACCTCGGCGCCATCATGAAGATGCTCGGCGCGGGCCAGAGCGCCGTCGCGGCTCAGGCCGCGCCCGATGCGGTGCCCCTGCCCGCACCAGCGCCTCCGCCGGCCCCGCGCCCGCAGGCCTTCGACGCCCGCAAGTTCTTCGCCCTGCTGCCCTCGCGCCGCTGACCCCCTGCCCCTGACC
>NZ_JAIEOF010000204.1 GCF_019750675.1 Methylobacterium sp. | reverse complement strand
CTCGCCCTGAAGGTCGGCCAGGCGGCGGGCCTCGTGTTCCAGCGCGGCGACCACCGCCACCGCGTGGTGATCGGCAAGGATACCCGGCTCTCCGGCTACATGATCGAGACGGCGCTGATCGCCGGCTTCACCTCGGTGGGGATGGACGTGCTCCAGCTCGGACCGATGCCGACCCCGGCGGTGGCGATGCTGACCCGCTCCATGCGCGCCGATATCGGCGTGATGATCTCGGCCTCGCACAACCCCTTCGAGGACAACGGCATCAAGCTGTTCGGGCCGGACGGCTTCAAGCTGAACGACGACGTCGAGCGCGAGATCGAGGCCCTGATCGACGGCGAGCTGCACAAGCGCCTCGCGGGCTCGCGGGACCTCGGCCGCGCCAAGCGGATCGAGAGCGTGCATGCCCGCTACATCGAGTTCGCCAAGCGCTCGTTGCCCCGCAACATCACCCTGGACGGCCTGCGGATCGTGGTGGATTGCGCCAACGGCGCCGCCTACCGGGTCGCGCCCGAGACCCTGTGGGAACTCGGCGCCGAGGTCATCGCCATCGGCGTCGAGCCGGACGGCTTCAACATCAACCGCGACGTCGGCTCCACCGCCCCGGCGGCGCTCGCCGCCAAGGTGCGCGAACTGCGCGCCGATATCGGGATCGCCCTCGACGGCGACGCCGACCGGGTACTCATCGTGGACGAGAAGGGCCAGTCGGTCGACGGCGACCAGCTCATGGCCGTGATCGCCCGCTCCTGGAAGGAGGACGACCGCCTGACCCAGCCCGGGCTGGTGGCGACGATCATGTCCAACCTCGGCCTGGAGCGCTACCTCGGCGGCATCGGCCTCACCCTCGCCCGCACGGCGGTGGGGGACCGCTACGTGCTGGAGCACATGCGCGAGCACGGCTTCAACCTCGGCGGCGAGCAGTCCGGTCACATCATCATGTCGGACTATGCCACCACCGGCGACGGCCTCGTGGCGGCCCTCCAGCTGCTCAGCGTGGTCAAGCGCCAGGAGCGCCCGGTCAGCGCGGTCTGCCACTGCTTCGAGCCCCTTCCGCAGATCCTCAAGAACGTGCGCTACCGTTCCGGCGAGCCGCTGCAGGCCGATTCCGTGGTCACCGCCATCGCGCATGCCCGCGAGCGCCTCGGCAATGCCGGCCGCCTCGTGATCCGGCCGTCCGGCACCGAGACGGTGATCCGCGTGATGGCGGAGGGCGACGATCGCGGCCTCGTCCTCGAGGTCGTGGACGAGGTGGTGGAGGCCGTGACCCGCGCGGCCGCCTGAATCCGCTCAGATCCGGTCGTAGGCCTCCGGGACCACGCCCCGCCAGGCGGCGTGCAGCACCGCCGTGACGGTTTCCGCCTCGGCCTCCCACAAGCTGAGGCTCGTCCATCCGCGCCGGCCCCAGGCTCCGTCGAGGGCCTCGAACAGGTCGGGCTCGGCCGCGATCCACGCGGCCTGGTCCGCCGGGCTGAGGCGCAGGACCACGCGCTCCTCCTCGACCCAGAGCGTCGCGAAGATGCGGCCGCCGACCCGGAAGTCGGGATGGCCGCTATGAGCGCCCTCGCTGACTTCGGGAAAGGATACGGCGAGGCGTCGAACGTCGTCGGGCGTCATCGCACGGACCTTATCGCCCGTCGGCGCCGATCCCAACCGGGCGCTGCGGCGTCACCGTAACGATTCCGCAAGGATAAGATTTAACGTTAAACCCGACTTAACCGTTGTCCCGCAGAGTGTCCTGGTCATCCCGCCGGTGTCTCGCGCTTCCGGCTCAAGGTCACCACAAGGACATCCGATGCGCCGCACCAAGCTTTCCGCCTTGGCGCGCTCGATCACGCTCATTGCGAGCGTGGCAGCGCCCTGCCTCGCCCAAGCGGCGGATCTGCTGCCCCCGCTGCCCCCCGAACCCCTGCCGCCGCCCGTCGAGATCGGCGGCGGCTGGTATCTGCGCGGCGATGTCGGTGTGGGCGCGACGAGCATCGGGGGTCTCACCACGACCCTTTCCAAGGGCAACCTCGCCACGGACGTTCCGAACTATCGCTACGACCAGAAGGCGATCGACGATCAGTTCTTCGCCGGCGGCGGCGTCGGCTACCAGTTCGGCTCCTACTTCCACGGCGACATCACCGCCGAGTATCGTGGCGGCGGAAAGATCACCTTCCAGGACAGCTACGGCGAGAACTGCAACGTCGGCGGATGCCGTGGCATCAACGCCTATCAGGGCAACCTCTCCTCCGTCGTCGTCATGGCCAACGGCTACGTGGACCTCGGCACCTGGTACGGCGTGACGCCCTTCATCGGCGGCGGCGTCGGCACCGCCTTCCACCAGCTCTCCGGCTTCAACGATCGCGGTTACGGCGAAGCTCAGTACGGCTACGGCATCGCCAAGGACAAGACCACCAACACCTTCGCTTGGGCGGCCATGGCCGGTCTCGGCTACAGCGTGACGCCGAACCTCAAGCTCGAGCTCGGCTATCGCTACCTCAACCTGGGTCACGTGGCCTCGAACCCGGTGAACTGCTTCAACACCTCGGATTGCGTCGGCGCCTTCTACAAGGTCAAGGACGTGACCTCGCACGACGTGCGGATCGGCATGCGCTGGCTGCTCGGTGGCGGCGTGATCGCCCCGGTGGCCGAGTACCGCGAGCCGGCCCCCCTCGTGCGCAAGTACTGATCGGCCACCATCGGACGGTATCTGGGCTGTCCTTCGGGCAACATCTGGACGACGAGACGGGGCGGGGGTGCGGATCGCGAGATCCGTGCCCCCGTTCGCATGTCTGGGCGCCGGCCCCGGGTTCGAACGACCCTCTAGCCGACCAGAAGTCGGCCACACGGCGTTAGCCTTAAGCCCTCCCTAATATTTGCAGCGCAGTATAGCCCCGAGGCAAGTGTCACGGCGGAAAGCATCGCGGGACCAGCCAAAAGTTGTGTTGCGTAAGAGGGCGTCATGGCCGGGTCGTATTCTTTCACCGTCACGGTCGTCGCGGGTCTCATGACCGGCGCGGGGCTGGCAAGTACGGTTCGGGCGGCCGATCTGCTGCCGCCACCGCCGCCGCAAGTGGCGCCGGTGGCCATCGGGGAGGGCTGGTACCTTCGGGTGGACGCCACTGTCAGCGACTACGCGCGCCCCCGCGACGCAACCCGGCCGCCGGCCGACGGCACGCCGTTGACCCCGCTCGAGCGGATGCACCTCGACACGGTGCCGGGCTACGGCGGCGGCGTCGGCTATCGTCTCAACAACTGGCTGCGCGTTGACGCGACCATCGATCAGCGCCTAGGGTCGCGCTACAGCGCCTATTCCTCCGGCTCCCGATACGTGGACGGCTACAACATCGAGGCCGGCAAGATCGACGTTCTCACCGGACTCGTGACGGTCTACGCCGATCTCGGGACCTGGTGGGGGCTGACCCCCTATCTCGGCGCCGGCGTCGGCTTCGCCGACAAGGGCTTCACGAAGGCCTACACCCAGACGACCTGCCTGACCGACATCTGCGACGGGAATCCCCCAGGCATCCGCGACGCCGCGCGCCGCCCCAGCCGCTCCGTCACCTCGCTGGCCTGGGCCCTGACCGGGGGCGTCTCCTACGACATCGGCCACGGCCTGAGCCTCGACACGAGCTACCGCTACGTCGATCTCGGCCGCGCCAAGACGGGGGAGGACGCCTACGGCGCGGCCTCGCGCCTCAAGGATCTGGCCGCGCACGAGGTCCGCGTCGGCCTGCGCTACAGCTTCGCCGGCGCCGCCGGCCCGTTGTCCGGCCCCTTGGCGGACGTGTCGCTCCCGCGCTGGAACCGGAACCCCTACGAGTAGGCCTGAAATGCGGGGACGCGCACCGCGCGTCCCGGTTCGACGAGCCGCGTCCACGAGGGGCCGCAACGGACCGTTAAGGTTACTCAAGTAAAACCAAAGCACAGGCTCAGCACCCGAACCCTCGGTCTGACGCCGTGAGGACGACAACGATGCGTACCGCGACCCTCGCGCTCCTGGCCGGTTTCACCCTCGGCGTCAGCGCCCCCGCCCTCGGCGCGGACCTCGATTACGGCGTCCTGCGGGGGCCGGACTACGAGCCCGAGATCCAGGTCATCGACTGGAACGGCATCTATGTCGGTGGGCACGG
>NZ_JAIEOF010000013.1 GCF_019750675.1 Methylobacterium sp. | reverse complement strand
CAGGCGGTTAACAAAACCTGAAAACGCGCGAGATCCGGCCTCGGATACGGCCTGCGGCACGGCTTGCGACAAGCCCCTTGCAGGACCGCTTTCAGCGCTCCGCGGCGGCGTTCGAGGAGCGCAGCTCGGCACGCCTGCCCTTCTTCGGTGAGGTTCAATGCCACCGTGCGGCGGTCATGTGGCGCCAAGCTTCGCGCGACGTGGCCCGCGTTCGCCAGGCGGTCCACCAGCCGCACGGTGCCGGGATGGGAAAGCCGGAGCACCCGGCCCAACTGATTGATCGACAGCCCCGGCGTGTGGCCCACGACGACCAGTGCCGCCGCGGTTTCGCCGCCAAAGGTCGTCCCATTCAGCGCTGCCCCGCGCACCCGGTCGGCAACGCCCGTCGCGAGCGCCCCCAAAAGATTGATCAGCCGGTCTGATGGGTCGCTCACGATGGTGTTGCCTCAGGGTTCGAGTTGATATATGCATGACACACACATACAAAGGTATATCATGTTCGACATGAAGCAGCTTGCCAAGCTCAAGGTTCTCGACGCCAGCGCACCCGGCGCGATGAAAGCCTTCTGGGCCTTCGACAAGGCCGTGTTCGCCGAGGGTGCGCTGACCACCCGCGAGAAGCAGTTGATGGCCGTCGCGGTCGCGCTCACGACCCAGTGCCCTTACTGCATTGAGCTTCACACCAAGGCGGCGCGGGAGGCCGGTGCAAACGACGCGCAGTTGACCGAGGCCGCCCTTGTCGCCGCCGCGATCCGCGCAGGCGGCGCAGTCACCCATGCGTCGCATCTCTTCAAGGAATAGCCGACATGTCCGCATCCTTGAGCGTCGCGGAAAGGTCCGCCGGTCCTCGTAGCTCGCTGGCCCTGCTCCGCTGGGCGCTCGTCATCGTCTTCCTCTGGTTCGGCGGAATGAAGTTCACCGGCTACGAAGCTGCCGGCATTGCGCCGTTCATCGCCAACAGCCCCATTATGAGCTGGTTGCATTCCCTGCTCGGCGTTCAGGGGGCAAGCTACGCCCTCGGGGTCATCGAGCTTTCAACGGCGGCTGCGCTCATTGTCGGCGCGTTCAACCCCGTCGCGTCGGCGCTCGGGGCGGCCATGTCCTGCCTCACTTATGTTGTCACGCTGACGTTCTTCTTGAGCACGCCAGGGGTGGCCGAACCGATGGCTGGCGGGTTCCCGGCGATCTCGGCTCCAATTGGACAGTTCCTACTCAAGGATTTGGTGCTTCTCGCAGCCTCCCTGTGCCTGTTGCTTTCATCGTTGCAACGGCCAGTGGCCTGAACTTACCCCATGATGGGACAGGCGGAGCGGATACGCGGCGAGCTGGGTAAATACGTGACCGCACACCCTAACAAGCTGTACCCCTTCGTCAAACGACGGATACACCAAGTGCAACGTCTGGGCCGCGTTTGACGGACGAGAGCTGCGTCGGCACACCGTGAAAGTGGACAGGATGACGGCAACGGCCAAGGGGAGCAGTGCTCCGGTTCTAACTGTTTCCCGGCACTTGCCAACCGTCGCCAAGGCGAAAACGGTTGACGCCATGCCCATTCCCACTCTCAACAGTGCGATAATACCAAGCCTGGTTGAGCGAGACTCACGCGGGGTGGCGTCGATATGCGGGTCATGATTCTGTCCTCTGGTTTTGGAGCCTGAGGAGGATGCGATGGCTGCTCCGGTGCCGCTGCGATCGGATTTTGATGCCGAGGCCCTGCGCGTCTTGGCCAAGGGGTCGCGGGATCCGGCCCAGACCCGCCGCCCGTTGGCGCTGTCTGTGATTGCCGCGGGTGGCTCGCGTTCGGAGGCGGCCGAGATCGGCGGGGTCGGGCTGCAGACGGTGCGTGATTGGGTCGTGGCCTTCAACGCCGATGGCCCAAGCGGGCTGATCGACGGCAAGGCCCCGGGTGCCCATCCGCGCCTGAACGCCGACCAGCGCGAGGTTCTCAGGGCCCTGGTCGAACAGGGGCCGACGCCCGCCGCCCACGGTGTGGTCCGCTGGCGCTTGTGCGACCTGGCCCAGATCCTGTGCGAGGATCACGGCGTTTCGGTCTTGCGAGCAGACCTTGAGCCGGGTCTTGCGGACCATGGGCTACCGGAAGCTTTCGGCCCGTCCACGCCATCACGCCCAGGACCCGGACGCCGCGGCTGTTTTTATAAAAGCTTCCCCGACCGTTTGGCGCAGATTGTACCGCCCGCAGTTTGTGAGACAACGATTTGAAGCCTACGCGGCCAGGGCCGCGGGTGGAAGCTGGGAATCGCGAAGGGCGGCTGGTGGCCGATACCCATGCCGCTCGATCAACCACGTCGTGTTGTAGATGTCCCGAAACGCCAGAAGCGCGTGGCGCAGATCCTCGACCGTGTCGACGCTCTCCACCCAGAGCAGGTTCTCCTTGAGCGTGCGGATGAAGCGCTCAGCGCAGCCGTTGCCTTCCGGTGCACGGACGAAGGCAGGCGAACTCGCGATGCCCAGGAACGTCAGTTCCGCCTGGAAGGCGTCCGACATGTACTGGCTGCCGTGGTCGTGCCGAACGCTTAGCCCAGAGGCGACCTGCGCATCGAAGCCGCCGAAGCGCTGCCGCACGCCCTGACGGATCGGCTCCAACGCCTCGAAGCGGGTGGCCCGGCGTGCCGCGTGGATGCCGACGCACTCGGCCGAGCAGTGGTCGATAGCGATGAACACCGCGACCTGGCCCTCCGCTGTCCAGGTCGTGGTCAGGTCCGTGCCCCACATCGTGTCCACCGTCTCCGGGATGATCGTGCCGTCGTGATTGCGCGGGCCACGCGGGGTGCCGACGCGCGAGGGGGCCAGCAGATCATGGTTACGCATCAGGCGCAGCACCCGGCGCTTGGAGGTGCGCACGCCGCGCAAGCGCAGTCGCGCCCAGACCTTGCGGTGGCCCTCTCCGTGGAAGGGGCTCCCGGTCAGCGTGGCGCGGATCTGCGTGAGCAGCGCCGCATCCGGCATCGGTCCAACCGGACCGGGCCGTTGCGGAGGCTGAGGCCGAGCCGGAGAGAGGTGGCGATGAATGGTGGCGCACGAGGCGCCCCAGATCCGGCACACTCGGGATAAGCCATAGAGCTTGTCGCTGGAGGGAGAGACGGACCGGCTCATGATTGCGACCTCCTGCGGGCTAAAGGGCCGGGGCCGCGCGCCTCCAGGATGGCGATCTTGGCCTCCAGCAACTCACGCTCCAGCAGCATCTCGCCGAGCTTGGCCTTCAGCCGTCCGCTCTCCAGCGCGTCCGCGTCGGTGGATCGGCTCGTCAGGCTCGCCTCGCCCGCCACCAGGAAGGCGTCGCGCCATCCCGACAAGGTCGCGGCTGTCACGCCGAGACTCCGCGAAACGGTGTCCAGATCCTCGTCTCTCAGCAGCCGAAGCACCGCATCCCGCTTGCGCGCCCGCGACATGCGCCCGCCGCGGCCAGGACCAGCCGCGCTGACATTCGTGCTCGTGTCTGTCGTCATCGTCATCACCCCTGTCGCGGAAACCGTCCGCTTCCGGGGTGTCTCAATCAACTGTAGGGCGGTGGAAGAGCACGATAGCGCCCACGACCCGGTTGCGTGCGCTGGCGCGATGGCTCTGAACCTGAAGCCCTGGTCGCGAACCCGACCGGCGCGATGCAGGACGATCGCCCGTTTGAGCGCGTTCTCCGCCTCGCCCTTGTTCAGCTCTGCGAAACCGCAGGCGCCCTGTGGGCCCTATGGTCAACGCGCGGTAAACGTCGGCGCGATGGCGGTTGCCGTGCGCCGACAGAGGGTGTCGTCGATGGCCAGACCAGGCGAATGACGAAGCGTCAGCCCGCCATCGCCCGCATCTCGGGCGCATTTTCTCTCAGGGCGTAGCCGCGGCCCCAGACGGTCTCGATGTAGTTCTTGCCGCCGGACGCGTTGGCGAGCTTGCGACGCATCTTGCAGATGAACACGTCGATGATCTTCAGCTCGGGCTCGTCCATGCTGCGGATTCCGACGGAAGCCGGCCACCCATTCCGACGCGAAGCCGGCCAGCGTTCCGATTTGATGTCGGCCAC
>NZ_JAIEOF010000259.1 GCF_019750675.1 Methylobacterium sp. | reverse complement strand
GGCCCATGAACTCCCTCACGCTGTTCCCCTGCTCGACCAACTGCCGGGGGTGCCCAAATGGGTCGTAGGGGACCGCGGCGGACCGCGACCGCCCAGGAACGCCGCGATAGCTTCCGGCTCGCTCTCCACCTTGCCCTCGCGCACGACCTGACCGGCTGCGCTCAGGATGCAGATGCTCGTGCTGCGCACCGAGACATCGAGGCCGACATAGTGGTCCATCGCTCATCTCCCTGATCCGCCTGGGCTGGATCGGAGAAGCGTAAGTCCCACGCCGGTCACCGTCACACCCGCCGCTTCGGACGCGGCGGGAGCCCAATGACCCGTCCTTTTTCGTGCGCAACGGCTTGCCGGACTGTTTGCGTGGGCTGCGACACGCATGTGGTTTTACAGGAAGCCTCCTTCGGCCCTGACGACGGCTTCGAGACCGAGATCTGAAGGCCGGCGGCATTGCGAACGCCGCACATAAGGCAACAACGGACGCCATGCAGGGCGCAATCCACACCGTGATGGGCCGCCTGAACACCGCCCCGACAACGCCAAATGGACCGTGCCGTGATGAAGAACCGTCTCCTCGCACCCCTCGCGATGCTGCTGGCCCTCGTCGCGCCGGCTGTTGCCCTCGAGATCAAGTCCGACACCCGGCCGGGGCCGGTCCCCCCGCCCATGGCGCCGGGCGAGACCGGCATCAACCTGGTGGACGGGCGGTTCTTCTATCGCGACGAGGCGGGCAACCGGGTCGGCGGCCTCCTGCCCGACCTCGACGCCAGCGGTTATCTGAAGTTCCGCAACGGCATGGTCCTCGGGCGCTTCCAGAACGGCAAATTTGCCCCGTTGGGCGACGTGTCCGGAACAGAAGCGCTCGGGCGATCCCTACAGGATCGCTTTCGGGACACTCTCAACGTCAAGGACGCCCCGTTCAACGCCAAATGCGATGGACAGGCCGACGACACCGTCCCCCTCCAGCGCTTCTTCGCGGCCATGGCCCCGGGCAAGTCGTTCTCGATCCCGGCGGGGACCTGCATTTTTAGGTCTCCTCTGGCCACCACGGCGTCGAACTTCGAGCTGCGGGGCGACAGCTCCGGGACCACGAAGCTCCTCTACGCCGGATCCGCCACGGGGGTGGACCTCGTCAAGGTGGGGCAGACAGCAGGCTTCAGCATCAACGTCCGGCTCTCCGGTTTCACGGTGGACTCCACCACGAAAATGACGGGCGGCACCGCTCTGCACTTGGAGAACGTCGGGCGGTCGCGCCTGCGGGACGTGGCGGCGGCCGGTCAGGACGGCTCGCGTAACCTCTGGCACGGCTACTGGTTCGATAAGGTCGATATGGTCTCGGTGACCGGTTACGACGCGGCCGGCCAGGAAGATTGCATCCGCGTGAGCGGGGACCCGGGCCCGGGCGCCAAGGCGGACCTTCATCTCCTCTCCGGCAAGGCGCTGTCGTGCAGCATCGGCCTGCATGTGGGAGGGGCCTTCGGCGGACTGCTGGTGGACTTCGGAACCTACTCGGGTAACAAGCGCTCACTAGTGATCGACACCACCCTCGCCGCCGAAGGCAACCGAGAACTGGTCTTCGGCGCTTCCGCGCAGTTCGACGGCTCCTCGGCGGGGGCGAACATCGAAATCGCCGACACCCTGGCCGGCGACGGAAGCTATTTCCAGTTCAACGGCACATGGGCGGCCAGCGCCAAAACCCACAACCTGCAGATCAACGCGGGGGTGGGTGCCACGATCCTGTGGACCGGTGGGACGCTGTTCAGCGCTGGAGGCAACAACGTCCAAGTCGATAGCCTCTACGCGGTTCTCCATATGGTGGGAACACTGAACCGCTACGCGATGGGTTACGGCATCGCGACGTCGGTGGCGAACTCGCGCGTCACGACTGCAGGTGTCCGGTACTTCAAGAACAAGATGGGCGACAGCGTCGGGCTTCCGTTCGGGAATACGGAAGGCGTGCTGTACCCCCTGGCTCCAGCGGCCTCGGTCGCCCTGCCGCCCGGCTCAGGGACATTTACGGCTCGCGATGGAAGCAGCGGGATCACGTGCGTGTGGGCCTACGGGGCTGCATTCTCGTACTTCCTGGGTGGGCACGCGAACTGTGCCTCTGCACCCACCACAGGCAGGCTGAGCCTGTCGTATAGCACGACGCAGGCCGCCTACGTCCTGACCAACGGGCTATCCTCGGCCTTGAACGTCTACGGCACCAACAGCCGCGCCGCGCCTTTCAACTAGCCAACCTCGCTCTCAGCGCCGTCTGGCTTAATCCAGATCCCTCCCTTGATCTTCCCCTGGTTTCACGGGGCAATACACGTCTCGTTCACCCGGACGCCCTGCACGCCCCCCCAGGACAGGGCGAGGACACGACCGCATTGAGGGGGGCGTCGCTCAGGGCTCGGCACGTATCGCCCTGCGCGACACCCGATTGATCGGGGCGCCACCTCGTCGAATTGCGCCGGCTCTTCATGCTAACCGTGGATCCAGGGGCCGGGCTCGTGCAGGGTCATCTTCCGAAACCATGCAGCGGCACGTAGATCACATGACATCCAATCCCGGTGACGGTGCGCTGTCCGTTGAGCTCGGCCTCGGCGGCACGATCACGGTCGGGGCGCAGCGCATCGCGATCGCCGAGATCGTGTCGATTCTCGAAGCCATCGCGGAATCGGAGTCCGTCCAGGGCGTCGCCACCGAACTCGGTCTTTCCTATCGAGCGGCCTGGGAGCGGCTGCGGGCCCTCGAGGCCGCGCTCGGCCAGCAACTCGTGCAGAAGACGCGCGGGCACGGCAGCACGCTGACCCCGACGGGCGTACGCTTGCGCGAGGCCCTCGCGACAGCCCAGGCGAGTCTCGCCGCTCCGATGGCGCGCGAAGCGCGTGCGATCCGAACCCGGCTCGATCCCATCCTGAGTGGTCGGCGGCGCACCCTCACGCTGGTGGCAAGCCACGATCTGCTCATCATGGACGTGGCGGCGAACTGGCCCGAACTCGCCCTGACGGTCGCGGGGAGCGAGGAAGCCCTCGCTCGCCTGCAGGACGCGCGCGCCGATGCGGCGGGGTTTCACTGCGGTTCGCTCGACGGTGCCGGTGCGGGCGCGCCCTATCCGGAACTCGCCGATCGTCCGAGCTTACGGGTCCGCCCGCTGTTCGAGCGCGAGCAGGGTCTGATGCTGGCCGCCGGCAACCCCCTCGACATCCGGGGCATCACCGACCTCGCGGAACGGAACATCCGCTACGTCAATCGACAAAGAGGGTCGGGGACCCGCGCGTGGTTCGACCGGCTGCTGGCGGAGCACGGCATCCGGGACGATCGCATCCCGGGCTACACCACCGAGGAGTTCACCCATCAGGCCGTGGCGGCGGTGATCGCCTACGGCGCGGCCGATGCCGGCCTGGGCGCCCGCGCGGCCGCGGACCGCTTCGGCCTCGACTTTCTGCCCGTTGGCTGGGAGCGGTACTACCTGGCCACGGCGCTCTCGCTTCCGGAGGCGGCCTTCGACGCGCTCGCAGCCGCCCTCGCCGAGCGCGCCCGGGTGACGCCAGGGTATCGACCGGTCAATTCACGCTGATCCGGACCTGCGGTCGTCTCCGCCGTCACC
This sequence comes from Methylobacterium sp., assembly GCF_019750675.1. Taxonomy (GTDB): domain Bacteria; phylum Pseudomonadota; class Alphaproteobacteria; order Rhizobiales; family Beijerinckiaceae; genus Methylobacterium. The sequence goes on along the minus strand of NZ_JAIEOF010000259.1, from coordinate 420 downwards.
CGGCCTTCGCGTGAGCGGGCGATGCGTCGGTCGTTGCGTGCCCGTCCAGGCGCAGCCTGACCGCGGCGATCTTGCGCCCCACGATCATCCGGGCGGCGACGTCCCCGACGTGACGCTTGATGGATTTCGCCGGCTTGAACGAGATCAGGCGCCGGTCGCCGATCAGGATCGGGCGCTTGGTGTACGGGTTGAGGCCCGGATGCGACCGGCGTGAGAAGGGGGCGAAAACCCCGAATCCGCGAAGCTCGACGCGGTCTCCCGCCGCGAGCGCGTCGCCGATCCTCCGGAGGATGGCGCCCACCACCGCGTCGATCTCCGCCTCGCTCAGGTGCGGATAGCGGCCGGCGATGCGTGCGACGAGCCCGGATCGAACCATGTCGAATCCCGTACGGTCGAAAGGCGGCGGTCACTGCGCGGCAC
>NZ_JAIEOF010000245.1 GCF_019750675.1 Methylobacterium sp. | reverse complement strand
GATGCGGCGACCCTGGTGGCGGAGGAGACCGGCCAGCCTCGCCGCGTCGTCTATGCCCGTGCCCTCGCCCTGGCACGCCGCGACGATGCGTGAAGCCGGGGAGCACCGGCGCGTCACCGACCGACGCGGGCGCTCGGCCGAGACGCTGGCCCTGGTCGCCCTGATGCTGAAGGGGTACCGCCCTCTCGGCACGCGCTTCCGCGCGGCGGGCGGGGAGATCGACCTCATCGTCAGGCGTGGCGATACGGTCGCCTTCGTGGAGGTCAAGGCGCGCGGCACCCTGATGGCGGCTCAGGGTGCCATCGATGCGCAGAAGGTGGCGCGGTTCTCGCGGGCGGCGCGGGCCTGGATCAGTCGCCACGCGGCCTGCGACGCCGCGACGTTCCGGGCCGATGCGGTGTTCGTCTCACCGGGCAGCTGGCCCCGGCACGTGGTCGACGCCTTTCCGATCGGATGAGGTCAGGCGGGCGTACTTATGCCTTCGCGGCGGCGACGGCGGCGATGAGCGTGCGCTTCAGGTCGGCCTGACTGAAGGGCTTCTGCACGACCGGACGGTCGCGGAAGGGCTCACGGATCCCGGCGCCGCCATACCCCGTCGAGAACACGATGGGCAGGTTGCGCTTCACGATCGCCTCGGCCACCGGATAGATCGGCTCGCCCGCGACGTTGACGTCGAGGATAGCCACCTCGAAACTCTCGGTCTCGGCCATTTCCAGGGCCGTCGACAGGCGCGCGGCCGGACCGACGACCGTGCAGCCGAAATCGAGCAGCATGTCTTCGAGAAGCATCGAGATTGCGGCTTCGTCCTCGACGACAAGCACGCGAGCCCCATTGAGAAGGTCTTCGTCCACTTGAGCACTCACGCCGGGGCTTCTTCCCTTCGATTCGTTCGGAATTCCGGAAGACCTTCCAGGAAGGCCATTCGCGGGTTCGCTCCCACCGTGTCCGATCAGCGCCGCGCGTCGCGGACGATACGATTTCCGCGCGGCGCCGGAGGGTGGATCGACCACCTCGGCACAGAGCGAGCCGTCGCCCGTTCCGACTGGCGTGTCAAGCACCGAGACCCCGGCAAACACCGTCTCGGGGGCCGCAATGTTACGGGCCGATACATTTCTCGGGGCTTCGCGCTTTGGGGTAGGATGCGAGAATCGGGGCGCCAATAACCTATGTTAGACAGACATTCCCGAGCGCGGTCTGTGGCGCGGCGATCGGTCCTCGGCGGCCTCGGGCTTCTCGCTTGGCGCGCCGCCACCCCCGTCTTGGCCGAAGCCCCCTTCGTCGTTGCCTCCAAAAGCGATACCGAGGGCGCGCTCACCGGAGCGATGATCGCGCGGGTGCTTGGCAGGCTCGGGCTTCCGGTGACACGCAAGCTCGGCCTCGGGCCGACCCTGATCGTGCGCACCAGCCTCCTGTCGGGTGAGGTGACGATCTACCCCGAGTACACGGGCAACGGCGCCTTCTTCACCGGTACGGAGTCCGACCCCGTCTGGAAATCGCCGGAGGGGGCCTACGAGACGATCCGCCGCCGCGACGCGGAACTCGGGCTCGTCTGGCTCCAGCGCGCCCCGGCCAACAACACCTGGCTGATCGCGGTGAACGGGGATCTCGCCCGGCGCGAGGGCTTGGCGACGATGGTGGATTTCGCGGGCGCCGTGCGACGCGGCTTGATCCGCCTCGCCGCCTCCACCGAGTTCGTCGAAAGCCCGGCCGCCCTGCCATCCTTCGAAGCCGCCTACGGCTTTTCCCTGCCGCTCGACCGCATCATCAGCCTTCCGGGAGGCGACACCGCAGTGACGGCTCGCGCGGCGGCGCAGGGCATCAGTGGCGTGAATGCCGGCATGGTCTACGGAACGGACGGTGCGCTCTCGGCCCTGGATCTCATCGTCATGAGCGATCCCCTGGCCGCGCAGATCGTCTACGAGGTCGCGCCGGTGATTCGAGCCGACGCTCTCAGGCGGCATCCTGAAATCGCGCCGGCCCTGGCGCGGGTCTTCACCACCCTCGACGCTCCGACCCTGCGCCGCCTCAACGCTCGCATCACCGTCGACGGCGCGGTGGCCGAGTCCGTTGCCGAGCAATACCTCTCGGAGAACGGGCTGTTGCCGTGATGAGATTCGATTTGCCTTTGGCCCTCCCGTTCGGTGCCCACCCGTCGCGAAGCCTCCCTCGTCTTGCGGGCATCGCCTGGACCTGCGCCCTCGCTCTGGCTCTGTTCGGCTTGCCCGTCCTCAGCATCGCCGAGAACCGTCTGGCGCTTGGGCGGCCCGTCCTCGGTGCCCAGGCGCTCGGATGGCAGGCCGGACTGATCCTCGCCCTGGGCGTCGCCGGCCTCGTGGTCCCGAGCCGCCAAGTGGCAAGATGGCGGACCGGGTTCACCTTGGCGGTCTTCGCCCTCACGATCCTCGTGCTCGGCGCCGGCCTCGGCCAGGGTGCGGCGCAGGCCCTTGCGGGTTTCCCCCCGGCTGCGCGCGCGAGACTGGACGGCGGCGCATGGCTCGCCCTCGCCCTCCTCGCGGGCGGGCTCGGTCTGGCGTTGCGCCGTGCCCGGGCGCCGTGGCTCGGGCCCGCGACGGTGGCGGCCATCGTCCTCGGCGTCGTCCTGATGGCGCGCTCCGGTGCCTTCGATGCCCTGTCCTTGGTCGTCGAGTACGCGGCGCGCCGCCAGATGGTGAACGCCGCCATCGCCGAGCACCTCGCCCTGTCGGGTGCGGCCCTGGCGCTGGCCCTCGCCGGGGCCGTGCTCCTGTCGCTGTGGCGCCGAGGGCAGGGCCTCGTGTCGATCGTGCTGAGCGGCATCCAGGTGGTGCCGGCGGTGGCGCTCCTCGGCGGCCTCGTCGCCATGACCGGCGGCCTCCTGCGCGCCGTCCCGGCCCTGCGGGATCTCGGCCTGTCGGCCCTCGGCGCGGTCCCCGCCATCGTCGCCATCGCGGCCTACCTGCTCCTGCCGCTCTGGCGGGGGCTCGCCCTCGCCCTGCGTTCCCCCGACGCCGCAACCCTGGAGGCCGCCGCAGCCCTCGGGCTCACCCCCGCGCAGGCCCTGTTCGGCGTTCGCCTGCCGCTGGGGGCGCCGGTCCTCGTGGCCGCCCTGCGGGTCACCGCCGTGCAGGCCGTCGGCCTCGCCACCCTCGGCGCCCTGGTGGGTGCCGGCGGCCTCGGCCGGATCGTCTTCGACGGCATGGCGCAGTTCGCCCCGGATCTGATCCTGCTCGGGGCGATCCCGGTGATCGCCCTGTCGCTGGGGGCCGAGATCGGCTTGAGCCGGATCGAGGCGGCGGCGCGCCGCCGCTGGCACGCCTGATGGACCGCGCTGCGCAGCCGACCGTACCTCACCCGGCCTTGGGTCTCGCCGTCACCGGACTGATCCTCGCGGGCATCAGCCATCCGGCCGCCGCGACCTGGATCGCCGCCGCCCTCGGAGAACCGGCCCGGCGGCCCCTCGACGTGACGCGTCTCCTCGCCTTGAGCCTGCAGCACGTCATCCTGGCCGGCGCGGGGCTCGCCCTCGTCACGGTCCTGGGCGTGGGCCTCGGCATCCTGGTGACCCGCCGGGCCGCGAGCCCCTGGAGGCCCCTGGTCGACGCGGTCGCGGCGGGCGCGCAGGCCGTACCGCCGGTGGTGGTGGTGGCGCTGGCCCTGCCGGTGCTCGGGTTCGGCGGCCCGCCGACCCTGCTGGCCCTCGTCGCCTACGGGATCATGCCGGTCCTGCGCGGCACGGTCGGCGGGATCGAGGGCGTGGCACCGGATATCCGCGAGGCCGGCCGGGCGGTCGGCCTGACCCGTCTTCAGATCCTGACGCGGATCGAACTACCCCTGGCAGCGCCGGCCATCGTCGAGACCCTGCGCACGGCCCTCGTTCTCGCCGTCGCCACGGTCGCGGTGGGGGCACTCGCCGGGGCCACCACCCTCGGCACGCCGATCGTCGCCGGGCTGCAGAACCAGAACACCGTGCCCATGCTCCAGGGCGCGGCGGCCACCGCCGCCCTGGCGTTCCTCGGCGAGGCCGCA
>NZ_JAIEOF010000140.1 GCF_019750675.1 Methylobacterium sp. | reverse complement strand
CCGGTCCAGGACCGCAAGACCATGGTCCGCCTGTTCGACTTCCCCGCCCTCGCCTGCCCGAAGATCGGCCGCGTTCTCCTCAATGACGTCCTCGCCTGTGAAGGGGGCGAGGCCAGCCGCGAGAGCTGCCTCGAGCGCATCGAGCCCGAGAGCAAGACGACGGCCGCCTTCGTCCGCTGATCCTTCGCGTGATTCTTCGCGCGTACCGCCGGCCCGCGTAGGACCGGCACCCGCGCCCCACCAGACCCCGACGCCCGCGCCGCGCAACCCGTCAATCGAGAGAGATCGCCATGGATCCGACCTCCGCACCGGCCGAAGTCGCCCACGACTTCTCCTTCCTCGGCCTCTTCCTCCAGGCCGACCCGATCGTGAAGGGCGTGATGATCCTGCTCGTGATCGCCTCGATCGCGTGCTGGACCGTGGTGTTCGAGAAGATCGTGCGCATCTCGGCCGCCAAGCGCCAGGCCAAGGCCTTCGACGCCCTGGTCCGCTCCGGCGGCGCGCTCGAATCCTCGGGCGGCGGCATCGACGCACACATCACCGGGGCGGCGGTCGAGGCCTGGCGCGATCAGGATGCCACCGAGACCCGCGCCGAGCGGCGCGACCGCATCGAGCGCGCCATGCGGGCGGCCCTCACGGGCCGGATCAAGCGCCTGCAGACGGGCTTGCCGCTGCTGGCCACCTCCGGCTCGACGGCCCCCTTCATCGGGCTGTTCGGCACCGTCTGGGGCATCATGAACTCGTTCTCGTCCATCGCGAAGAGCCAGGACACCTCGCTGGCCGTGGTGGCGCCCGGCATCGCGGAGGCTCTGTTCGCCACCGCCATCGGCCTCATCGTCGCGATCCCGGCGGTGATGGCCTACAACAAGCTCATCAACGATCTCGGCCGGGTGCAGTCGAGCTTCGTCTCCTCCATCGGCATCCTGGGCAACCGCCTCGCCCGCGACCGGGCCGTGCACGGACGCGCGGCCGCCGCCGAGTGAAGCGCCCCCGGGCCATCGCATCCTCTCATCGACGGGGCTGACGGCCCCAGCCCCGGCGCCCTCTCGTGCGCCGGGCGATTCGACAAGCAACCTGTGCGGCGGGCCGGTCCGAGGCCGCTCGACCGAGGCCCCGGAGGGCCGGTTCACGATGGCAATGGGTTCGATCCGCGCCGGCGGCGGCGACGACGAGGACGGCCTCGACGCGGCGCCGATGTCCGAGATCAACGTCACCCCGATGGTCGACGTAATGCTCGTGCTGCTCATCATCTTCATGGTGGCCGCGCCCCTGATGACCACGGGCGTGCCGGTGCAGTTGCCGAAGACCACGGCCCAGAAGGTGGCGCAGGCTCAGAAGCCCCTGGAGATCTCCATCGACAAGGACGGCAAGCCCTACCTCGCCAAGGAGGAATTGCTGCCCGACGCCATCCTGCCGCGCCTGCGCGCCCTGGCGGCGCAGGACCCGAACCAGGTGATGCTGGTGCGGGGCGATCGCGAAGTGCCTTACGGCCGGATCATGGAAGTGATGGGCATCGTCGGCCAGGCCGGCTTCACCAAGGTCTCGCTGATCGCCCAGTCGCCGGGCGGCGCACTGCCTGCAGCGCCGGCCGCGGCCCCGCCCGGTGGAACGCCGCGGTAAGCCCATGAACGCCCACCATCCCGTCACTGCCCTGGCAACGACCGCCGATCCGGAGCGTCGCGGCCCCTCGGGCCTCGCCTACGCCTTCCTCGTCGCCCTCGCGCTGCACGTGGCGGCCGTGGTCGGCATGGCGCTGTTCGGCACGACGCCGAAGGCGCCCCCCGGCGAGAACGTCGTGACGATCGACCTCGCTCCGCAGATGACGGAGGCGAGCACGCAGGCCCCGATGGAAACCGCCGCCTCGCCTCCGGCCCCGCCGGAGGCGAACCCGGTGGAGACGCCGGAGGCGCCCCCGGAGGTCAAGCCGCTGGAAACCACCGAAGTGGCGCCGCCCGAAGCCACGCGGCCGCCGCCGCCGGACGCGACCCCGGTCGCGCCCGAGGCCACCACCATGGCCGAGCCCCCCGACGCACCGGTGACGCCGCCGATGGAAGCCGTGACGGAGCCGCCGCCGGAGGATCAGGTCATCACCTCGACCGCGCCGGAAGCGCTCCCCCTGGCGCCGCCCCCGCCCACCGTGGCGGAGGCCCCCAAGCCCGTGGAGGTGGAGAAGCCGAAGCCCGACATGGCCAAGATCCTCGAGGCCAAGCGCGAAGCCAAGCGCAAGGCCGACCGCGAGGCCCGCCTGAAGGCCGAGCAGGAGGAGCGCCGCGAAGCCATCGCGGAGGCGCGGCGCGAGGCCGCCAAGGAAGCCAAGGCGAAGGCCGCCAAGGAGGCCGCCCGGCGCGCGGCCGCCGCCGCCACCGAGGGACGGGCCCGCCAGAACTCGGCCTCCGCCTCCCGTCAGAGCAGCGCGGGCGCAGCCGCCGCCGGCAACGACCCGAACGCCCTGCGGGCCTGGCAGGGGATGCTCAGCTCCGCCATCCGGGGTCGGATGAACGCCAACGCGGCCGCTGGCACCAGCGGCGGTGTCGCGGTGGTGCGCTTCACCGTCTCCCGCTCCGGCCAGGTCATGAGCGCCGGCCTGGCCAGCAGCAGCGGGATCGGCGCGATCGACAGCGCCGCGCTGGCCACCGTACGCGGTTCGCTGCCCGCCGCCCCGGCCGGGGTGAACGTCAACAGCCTCGCCGTCACCGTCCCGCTGCGCTTCAGCCCCGGCCGCTGAGGGCCGCGGAGGACGCGCGATGGCGGTCTGGTTCACCAGCGACACGCATTTCGGCGATCCGCGCATCCTGCGGATCGACAAGCGGCCCTATCCCGACCTCGCTGCGCACGACGCCGCGCTGATCGCCGCCTGGACGGCCGTGGTGGCGCGCGACGACGAGGTCTGGCACCTCGGCGACTTCGCCCTCGGTCCTCCGGAAGCGCGCGTCGCGGAGATCCTGGCGGCGCTGCCGGGCGTGAAACACCTCATCGTCGGTAACAACGACGGACCCGGCACGCTGCGGGCACCGGGCTGGGCCTCGGTGGCGCATTATGCCGAGATCACCGTCGACGCACGGCGCCTCGTTCTCTGCCACTACGCGTTCCGGACTTGGAACGGGATCGGGCGCGGTGCCCTCAACCTGCACGGACACTCGCACAACAGGCTGACGCCGATCCCCCGGCAGTACGATGTCGGGGTCGATGCGCAGGGCGTCGCGCCAGTCAGGCTGGAGACGATCCTGGCGTCAAGGCGGCGGAAGCGGGCAGCGCACAAAAAAGTGGAACCTTAGCGGCGGGTCTGCCGTTTCTGGAACCTGAACGCAAGCTGACCGGCCCGGGCCTAACACAGACGCGGATCAACCGGATCTAAGCTTGCGGACACTGCAGAATGCTTAGCGAATTCTATCTGCGATTTGGACACATCGGTGCCCAGGTCTCGGGCATCCGCAACTCAGGTGTTCCCATGCGTCACGTTCTTCGCCTCGCTGTTTCCGCCGGCCTCGCGCTGACCGTCGCAGCTCCGGCTCTCGCCGCCCCGGCCTGCCTCGATGCCCAGCGCAAAATCGATGAGGCCAACGCCCTTCGCTTCCAGTTCCGCCAGGAAGCGCGCCTCGGCAACCACGACCGGGCCTGCGAAACCCTCGACGAGATCGGCGACCGTTACGCCGATGCCCGCGACGCGTTCGAGGATTGCGGGGCCGGCGTCGTCGCCATCGACCTGCGCAGCGAGTCCCGAGCCCTCCGGGCCGCCAAGTCCGTCAATCGCTGCGACTGAACGGATGCGTGCGGCTCCGCACGCCATCCCGCCCCGGTCCGTTCCACCCTCATCTCACAGCCGGCCGATGATTCGCCGCCGCCAAGGTCAGTCCCGATGAACACCACCCTCGCCGCCCCCACCCTCGACCGCAGCGTCGCCACCGGCCCCTCCTTCGCGGCGGCCCTGTGCGGCTTCCTCAGCACCACCGTGGCGACCACGATGGTGATGTTCCTGATCAGCAGCGTCTGAG
>NZ_JAIEOF010000081.1 GCF_019750675.1 Methylobacterium sp. | reverse complement strand
GGGACCCGAGGCGTCGGACGCCCGCGGGCCCCAGGCGGCGCTGGTCGCCTTCGCGGTGCGCTTCCGCGGCATCGTGCTGGCGCTGAGCCTCGCGCTCGCCGCCTACGGCTTTGTCGTGCTGGCGGACGCCCAGTACGACGTCTTCCCGGAATTCGCCCCGCCCGCCGTCGTGATCCAGACCGAGGCCCCCGGCCTCAACCCGGAGCAGGTCGAGGTGCTGGTGACGCAGCCCGTGGAGGTCGCGGTCAACGGCCTGCCGGGGGTGGTCTCCCTGCGCTCGAGCTCGATCCAGGGCCTGTCGGTGATCACCGTGACCTTCGGGGCCGGCAGCGACATCTACCGGGTGCGCCAGCTCGTCACCGAGCGGTTGACGGCGCTGGCCGGCCGCCTGCCCCAGGGCGTGCTGCCGCCGGCGATGACGGCGCTCACCTCCGCCACCAGCACGGTGCTGCTCGTCGGCCTGACGACCGAGAGCCGCTCGGACATGGACCTGCGCACCCTGGCGGACTGGACCGTGCGCCTGCGCCTCCTCGCCGTGCCGGGGATCGCCCAGGTCTCGGTCTATGGCGGCGCGGTGCGCTCGCTGCAGGTGCAGATCCGCCCCAGCGACCTCGTGCGCTTCAACATCGGCGTCAACGACGTGCTCGCCGCCGCGCGGAAAGCCACCGGCGTGCGCGGGGCCGGCTTCGTCGACACGCCCAACCAGCGCATCGCCCTCCAGACCGACGGCCAGTCGCTCAGCCCCGAGGCGGTCTCGCGCACGGTACTGATCAACGAGGGCGGCGCCAGCGTGACCCTGGCGGACGTCGCCACCGTAATCGCCACCGGCGAGCCGGCCATCGGCGCCGCCCTGGTGGACGGCCGGCCCGGGGTGCTCCTCATGGTCGGCGCCCAGTACGGCGCCAACACCCGCGCGGTCACCGCCCGGGTCGAGGCGGCCCTGGAGGACCTGCGCCCGGCCCTGGCCCGCGAGGGCGTGACCCTGCACGCCGACCTGTTCCGCCCGGCCAACTTCATCGCCATCGCCAACGGCAACGTGCTGCAGGCCCTCGGGCTCGGCGGCATCCTGGTGGTCGTGGTGCTGTTCGTCTTCCTGTACGACTGGCGCACCGCCGTGATCTCGGCGCTGGCGATCCCGCTCTCGCTCATCGCCGCCGTGGTGGCGCTCCAGGCGCTGGGCGAGAGCCTCAACACCATGACCCTGGGCGGCCTCGCCATCGCCATCGGCGAGGTGGTGGACGACGCGGTGATCGGCGTCGAGAACGTGGTCCGGCGCCTGCGCGAGAACCGCCGCCTCGGCGGCCCGCGGCCCGAGGGGCGAGTGGTCCTCGACGCCATCCTGGAGGTGCGCACGGCGGTGGCCTACGCCACCATCGCGGTGCTCCTGGTGTTCCTGCCCGTCCTCGCCCTGTCGGGCATCGCCGGCCGGCTGTTCGGCCCCCTGAGCCTGGCCTACATCCTCGCGGTGGTGGCCTCGCTGGCCGTCGCCCTCACGGTGACCCCGGCGCTCGCGATGTGGCTGCTCACCGGCCGGCGCGCGGCCGACACCCGCGACCCGCCGGTGATGCGCGCCGCGCGCCGCCTCTACGCCCGGCTCCTGACCCGGATCGACCGGTATCCCGCCCTCGTCATGGCCTGCGGCCTCCTCGTCACCCTCCTGGGGGCCGCATTGGTGCCGTTCTTCGGCTCGACCTTCCTGCCCGACCTCAAGGAAGGCCACCTGATCCTGCACATGGCGGCGGCCCCCGGCACGGCGCTGCAGGAATCGATGCGGCTGGGCACCAGCATCACCGCCGAGCTGAAGGCGATCCCCGGCATCCGGGCGGTCGCCGCGCAGATCGGCCGGGCCGAGGCCGGCCAGGACACCGCCGGCACCCATTACAGCGAGATCCACATCGATCTGGAGCCCGGCCTCGACGGGGCGGGGCAGGGGGCGGCGGAGGCCCGGATCCGGGCCGTGATGGCGGGCTTTCCCGGAGCCGCCTTCTCGCTCAAGACCTTCCTCACCGAGCGGATCGAGGAGACGGTCTCGGGCTTCACCGCGCCGGTGGTGATCAACGTCTTCGGCACCGATCTCGGCGCGATCGAGACCGCCGCCCGCGATATCGCCCGCGAGCTCGCCGAGGTCCGGGGCGCGGTCGACATCCAGCAGAGCTCCCCGGCGGGCCTGCCCCAGGTCAACGTGGGTCTCAGGCCCAACGACCTGCGCCACTGGGGCCTCTCGGCCATCGAGGTGATGGAGGTGGTGCGCACCGCCTACCAGGGCGATATCGTCGGCCAGACCTATTCCGGCAACGCGGTGTTCAACGTCCTCGTCATCCTCGATTCCGCCACGCGGGGCCGGCTCTCGGCCCTCGCCGACCTGCCCTTGCGCGGCTCCGGCGGCCGGGTGGTGCGCCTCGCGCAAGTGGCGGACATCTACGAGACCTCGGGCCGCTACCAGGTCCAGCACGAGGGCGCGCAGCGGGTCCAGGCGGTCACCGCCAACGTGACCGGCCGGGACGTCGCCGGCTTCGTGGCCGATGCCCGGCGCAAGATCGCCCGCGAGGTCGCCCTGCCCCCCGGCACCTATGTGGGCTTCGCCGGCTCGGCCGAGGCGCAGGCGCGGGCCCGGCGCGACCTCCTCGTCTATTCTGGGCTCGCCGGCCTCGGCATCGTGCTGCTCCTGGCCATCGTGACAGGCAGCGCCCGCAACCTGATGCTGGTGCTGGTCAACCTGCCCTTCGCCTTCGTGGGCGGCGTGCTCGCGGTCTTCGCCACCGGCGCGGTGCTCTCGCTGGGGTCCATCGTCGGCTTCGTGACCCTGTTCGGGATCAGCTTGCGCAACACCATCATGATGGTCGCGCATTACGAGCACCTCGTGGTGGAGGAGGGGCAGGCCTGGAACCGGGACACGGCGGTTCTCGGGGCCGCGGACCGGATGGTGCCGATCCTGATGACCTCCCTCGTCACCGGGCTCGGCCTCCTGCCCCTCGCCCTCGGGGCCGGTGAGCCCGGCCGCGAGATCGAGGGTCCGATGGCCATCGTCATTCTCGGCGGCCTCGCCACCTCGACGGTGCTCAACCTCCTCGTCCTGCCGACCCTGGCGTTGCGGTTCGCGCGCTTCGAGGCGCCGCAGGGTAGGGCATTGCGGCCGGTCGCCTGAGGCGGCCCCGGGGCGCGCGAGCCCGCCGCCCCGGCTTTGTCCATCGCCCGCTCAGTCCTAGACTGAGCGACAGGCCGAGTCGTACGGCCCGGAGCCCCGCATGCGCCCGACGCCGCTGATCGCCCTCCTCGCCGCCCTCCTGCTGCCCGGCGGGTCGGGTGCGCGCGCGGTCGAGATGCTGGTGCCGCCCCCGGCCGGGACCGCGCCCGGCACGCCCGTCCCCATCCAGACCTTCCCCCTGAAGCGGGTGGTGCCGAAGGGCGAGGGACGCGCCATCGCCTTCTTCTCCTATCTCTACCCCGACTGCGCGTCGCAGGGGCCCGTGGTGGCCCGCATCCTGGAGCCGCCGCGCCACGGCACCGTGACCTTCGCGCAGACTGATTCCTTCCCGCGCTACGCGGCCGGCTCGCCGCTGGCCGCCTGCAGCGCCAAGCGGGTGCCCGGCCTTCGGATGACCCACGAGGCCGAGGAGAATTTCGAGGGGCTCGACACCGACCGCATCCTCCTCATCAACCCGGACGGGACGGCGGCGGAATACGACGTGAAGGTCTGGGTGCGCTGGGTGCCGCGCGGGGCGGCGAACCGATCGCGCCGGTTCCGCATTGATAGGTACGGCGCCCGTGACCCGGTCCGCCGCAACCGTTACGGAAGGTGACGCATGGCCCTGATTTTTGCTCTGCTCCTCATCGGGGCGCCGATGGCCCTCGCGATCATGGAACTCCTCCGCATGCGCGGAACGCATCAACTCTGAATGGACGGCACGCGCCGACCCTGAGCCGCCCGCGATCGGCACGGGCTCTCTCCGATCGGCACG
>NZ_JAIEOF010000091.1 GCF_019750675.1 Methylobacterium sp. | reverse complement strand
GGCACGACGCTGACGAAGGAGATGTTCCTCAACCATCTCTACGGCGGCATGGACGAGCCCGAGCTCAAGATCATCGATGTGTTCATCTGTAAAATGCGCAAGAAGCTCGCTAACGCCTCGGGTGGCAAGAACTACATCGAGACGGTCTGGGGTCGCGGCTACGCGCTTCACGACGGTGCTTCCGAGATGCGCGCCTTAGCCGGCTGACGGGCTGAGCTACGACCCGAATAGACGATACATTTCTCGGCCCAGAAGAGCTGCTTTTTTAAGCAGTTCTGATCGGCGCTCCAGATCTACTTTCCCGGCACCGGCACGGTGATGGTACAGGGCTGATCCTTGCCCGTCTTGGCGACCGCTTCGCGGCACGCCTCGATCACCGCGGCGTTCACCCGCACCAGCCTGTCGGCCGCAGCCAGCTGGCTCACCCTGAGCGGGTCCTCGAATGTCATGAGGCGGATGCCTGCCTGCCACGACGATCCCTCGCCCAGGATCTTCCTGGCCACGGACTCGGCGGCTCCGAACGGCAGGAGATTGGGAACAAGGAAGACCGCCATCGCCCCGAGATAAAGACCCGCCAGCCCTGCAGCCACACCGACAAAGGCGATCCGGTTCCGGTCCTCGTACATCCATAGGGGCCAGCTCCTGGCCTTCAGCACGCGCGTTTCCCGGAGGAACACCTCCGCGCGCGCGTCGAGCCGTCGAACCGCGTCCCGGACCAGCTCCTCGCTGCTGCTCTGGAGCAGACGGACGGCGCGCTCCGCATCCTGGCGCAGGGCGGGAAGCCGCTCGATCGCCCCCAGGCGTTCGCTCACCGTCGCCAGCTCCTGGACCAGACGGCCGAGATCGGCGCTGTAATCGACCGGTGTGCCAGTCATCTCGGCGCGATCCAGGGCCGCCGTCATGCCTTCCGCCAAGCGCGCGGTCTCCGCCTGGACCTCACGCCCCACCCGCTCGACACTGGCACGCAGGGCCTCGAACGCCACCGCCGCCTCCACGGTCTCATCCGCCTCCCCGACACCCTGCCCTGGGTCCGGCCGGCCCACGCGGCCCTCGTCGTTGCGCATCTCGCGTCCTTCGCGGTTCACAGTCCGAGGCTCGGCCCCAGGCTTTGGGTGCGCTCCAGGGCCGGGCTCTGCTCCGGCGCCAGGCTGCGCGCGAGCTCGTGCGACAGACCGAGCCCCGGCTCCGCCCGGGGCGCGATCCCGAGCTCCTCGCGCCGGGACGCCAGGGCCGTCTCCAGCGCGGGATCGTCGCTCAGGCTCAGCCGCAGGGCCTGCATCCGATCCTCGATCGCGCCGCGCGCCGTCATGCGCTGGCGACCGGGCAAGGCTGCGCGCTGCGCCCTCAGATCGCTCCAGGACCGTACGAAGCGCTCCGCGCGCGCGGCCGGATCGGCGAGGACGGCTGCCTCGCGCTCCAGGACCGCCACCAGCGCCGCGAGGCGGGCGCGACCGGACGGCATCGCCATTGCGGGTGCGGCCTCCGGATCGTGGCAGAGGGCCGAGCGCAGGGTTTCCCCCACCCCGGGGCGGGCCTGCTCCAGCGCTTCCGTGGCAGAGCTCAGCTCCCGAGCCTGTCCCTCGAGCACGGGTAGGCCAGCCCCGACCTGGCGTTCACGCGCATCGCACGCGCGCAAATAGCGCCCCAACGCCGCTTCGAACTCTAGCCTGTCGGGACTGCGCGTCTCCCCAGGGTCCGGAGCCCTGCCCGTGGCGTCCGCGGGGCCTCGCCCCGCCACCGGGGCGATCGCCGACTCCGGCGGGCTCGGGCGGCCGGGGCTGAGCTTCAATCCGGCGAACGGGTCACGCCGCGGCGCCGACGCCAGCGGACCCCGGACCGGGCCAGTCCGGCTCAGGCGAAGCCCCGCGAACAGCCCTCGCCGGACCCGGGTCACGGCCGCAGCCGCCGCCTCCGACACCAGAGCGATCGTACTGCCGAGCCCGAACCGCTCGGCGATCCCGCGGCGCGCCGCGTAGGCCGGCGCATAGTCCAGCGTGGTCTCCTTGGTGCCCGCCCGCGACAGCCGTGCCACGAACCCGGCCGGCAGCGCCGCCCCGGCCTCCACCGGACCGCTCAGTCCGAACTCGGCGCCGTCGACGTAGAGCTGCGCTCCATCGCGGTGGCGGGTCATCGCCACGTAGGTCAGGTGCCGGTCGAGGGTGGCCGAGGCCAGCACGAAGGCCCGGTCCACCGTCGCCCCTTGGGCTTTGTGGATGGTCGTGGCGTAGCCGTGATCGAAGGCCGCGTAGGTCTCGGTCGGGACCGTGACCCGCCGGGGGGATGCCTCCGCCGGACCGTCGAGGCGCACCTGGATGCGCCCAACCGCCACCGCCTCGACCGTGCCCAGCATGCCGTTCTTGACCCCGAGCTCACGTTCGTTCTCCAGGAACACGATGCGGTCGCCGGCTACGAACAGCCGCTCGCCCTCACGGGTGCTGAAGGCCCGCTCGCCCGCTTGCCCGCCCTGCGGCAAGGCGCCTTGCTCCTGCAGGCCCGCCCGGATGGCGGCATTGAGCGCCGCCACGTCGACGCGCCGATGCGCCAGCACCACGCGCGAGCCCTCGGGTCGGCTGGTCCGATCGGCCAGGGCATCGGCCACGATCGCGGCGCGCGCGGCCTCTCCTCCGTCGAGGAACCGGATCGCGCCGGCCGCCCCGTAGGCCGCCAAGCCCTCGCCCGTGCGATGCGTGGCGAAGGCCACCGAAGCGGCGCGCTGCCAGTTGCTCCGCTGCCGGCGGATGTCGCCGAGCTCGGCGTGCCCGATGCGCTCGACGATCGCCCGGAACGGTGCCCCCGCCCCGATCGCCTGGAGCTGCTCGTGATCGCCCACCAGCACGATCTTGGCGCCCCGCCCCTCGGCCTCGGCCACGAAGCGCGCGAGCTGGCTCGAGCCCACCATCCCGGCCTCGTCGATCACGAAGACGTCGCACCGGCTTAAGCGATGCCGATCGCGCTCCCAGGACAGCGACCACGAGGCCAGGGTGCGGCTGGCGATGCCCGAACTCTCCTCCAGCCCTTCTGCGGCCTTGCCCGACAGGGCCGCACCCAGGACCCGGTGACCTTGCGCCTCCCAGGCCGCGCGCGCCGCGGCCAGCATCGTGCTCTTGCCCGCCCCGGCAAACCCCACCACCGCGGCGATCCGCTCCGGCCCGGTCACGTGCCGGATCGCCGCCCGCTGCTCGGCCGACAACCCGGCCGCGGGATCACCCGCGCTTTTTCGGATCGCCGCATCCTGGCGCGCCAGCGCCGCGGCGATCCGAGCCGGGGCGACGCCGTGCGTGCGCGCGACCTGCATCCGGCCGGCCGCCGCCGCCATGCCGGCTTCCAGCGCCACCATCGCGTGCGTGCTGTAGCGCGCGGGCGCCACAACGCCGGTGCGCGGATCTGTGTGCTCGGGCTGCAGGGTGAGAAGAGCGGGCGAGGCCATCACGACGGCGAGTGCGTTCTGGAAGCCTTGCGCGTCGTCGGGCAGGGCCCGGTGCAGGGCGCGGGCGATGTCGCGCCGGTCGAACACGCTCTTTTCGAGGCTGATCAGGGTCAGCACCTCCTCCGGGCGCTCGGCGATCCGCGCGGCATTGCGCGCCGCAGCCTGCGCATCGAGCTTTGCCCGCGTCACCGCGAGCCCCCGCCGCTCCATTCGGCTGGCGTGCACCCCGACATGCTCGGTCGGCACCAGCCCCACCCCGCGCATCGCGTGGCTGCGGTGGTCGATGCGCACGTCGAGATCCTGCGCGGCCAGATGCGCGTTGACGATGCCTTCCCAAGCCGCTCGGATCTCACGCAGCTGCGCGTCCGTCGTCGGCCGCCCGTTGGCCAGCAACCACTTGTTCTCACGCTCCAGGTCCGTCTTCTCGCCCAGACCCTCCGGGCCAACTCGGCGCGTGGTCAGCAGCACATGGGCATGGTGGTTGCGCTGGTCGCCCTGCGCGTGCGG
>NZ_JAIEOF010000169.1 GCF_019750675.1 Methylobacterium sp. | reverse complement strand
CGCATGGCCCGATGGCCACCCCAATCCCCGCCAAAGCGGTCCTCGAATTTACACCTCGTCCGCGGACGCTACCGCTGATGGCCCTCGACGCGCGCCGGCGCTGACACGCGGGCGCGGCGGCGTCCCGCCCCCTCCGCCTCTGGCATGCCAGGGTCCCTGGACGTCACTTCCCCTTATACGGGCGGTAGGCCCCAGGGTCGTCTCAGTGAGGCGGATCTCAATCTGACCGAACACGCCGAACACAGAGGGCGTCCCCCGAACACCCACCCGAAGCCGACCTGTCACCGCGCATCGATAGGCCTGTCACCACTGTCACCTCAGTTTTCAGACAGCCTCACTGAGACGACCCTGGGGCATACCGCCCGTATAAGGAGAAGTGACGTCCAGGGACCCTGGCATGGCAGAGGGGGGAGGTGTCAGACGCCGCCGCGCCCGCGCGTCAGCGCCGGCGCGCGTCGAGGGCCATCAGCTCGCGGTCGAGGTTCCCGACCTGCGTGTTTGGACTATCCATCTGATCCAAGAGTAAGAGAGAGAGAGCCATCCGTTCGGCCTCGGTACGCGGCAGGCCACCCTCGTATTCGAGGATCGCCGCACGCTCCTCGTATGCGTCGGGACAGATTTTGCGCTGGGAACGTGGGAACACGGGAACAGACCGGACGGAATCGCTCGTAAGACACTGATCGGTCAGGGAAACACCGTCCCCGGCGTGTTCCCAATCGCCGCCGGATGGCTGTTCCCAAACCCGTGTCCTGGGAACAGCCGGAAAGGGCCGCCCGACCCGGTGGGCGGGTCGTGTGGAAACCGAGGGTGCAGAAACCTCACTCGTTTCCATTCAGGCCGCGCAGCTTCGTTGCGATGGTAATCGGGCGATCACGGTTCGGTCGCGGTGGATCATCGAATGTCCCGCGCGCTCTCAATACCCGCTGCCCTTCCCCTTCAAACCCGCCTCGCCCCGCTAAAATCTGTCGGCACGGCCAATCGAACCATTGAGGTGATCTTTACTACCGGCGCGGCCGTGCGGCGCCGTGCGTTCGACGGGTGCGCGGCCGGGAGCGCCTTCGACGAGGTGCTGCTGGTCTCCGACGCTGCGATCGACTTGAGCCGACTCAAGTCGGGTGCCCCCGTCTTGGACAGCCACCAGACGGGGACCGTCGACGCTCAGCGAGCTGTGGTCGACGACGCGTGGATCGTGGGCGGCAAGGGGTACGCGCGCCTGCGGTTTCCCGAAGTGGGTACGGACGCGGCCTCCGATCGCCTGTTCGAGAAAGCGCGACAGAAGATCGTCCGCAACATCTCGGTCGGCTACGCGATCAACCGCGTGCGGATCGTCGACCCGCGCAAGGCCGGCGACGTCGAGCAGCGCATCGTTGAACGGTGGACACCCTACGAACTGTCCTTCGTGACCGTGCCGGCAGATGCCGGTGCACAGACCCGTTCACGGGGCTGCCGCACCTTTCCCGTCGTGATCGCACCCCCGGATGGGGGCTTGAGCCTCGCCGAAGCATGCCGTCTGCGAATGCGTATGCGTTCGCGTCTTGTGGGTCTTTAGACCCCCTCTCTTTCAAACGAAGCGTCCAATTCACGGACTTACTTGGAAAGAACTGATGTCCAAAAACTTGTCTGACCTCGTTGCGATCTTCAAGCGGCCGTCTGCGAAGGCCGCCGAGTTGGATCTCGCACTCTCGGATGCCCGTCTGGCTTTGGACGAAGCGGAAGCTCGGAAACTACGGGCGGAGCGGTCCTATACCGCTGGTCTGCTCGATGCGGGGGATGCCGAACTGCAGAAGCTCCGTTCGAGCCGCGAGGATGCGATCCTCGGGCGCGATAGGGCGGCGGCACTGGTCTCCTCGCTCGAAGCCCGGTTGACGGAAACGCGTATCGCGGAGGAGGCGGCAGCGTTTCGGGCGGAGCGGAACGAACTCGATGCGCGAGCAGCCCGTATCGCCGAGCGCATCAAGACCGATTATCCGAGACTCGCGCGTGAGCTGGTCAACCTACTCAAGGATATCGGTCCCACGGATCGCCAGATCATCGCGATGAATTCGCGGATCGCCACCCGCAACGATGGCACCCCGCTTATCGTCGACGTGCAGTCGCGTGGTCTGCCGCAACCCACGAGCACGCATGCGACCGCGCCCTCGATATGGAGCGGTACGCGACTGGAAGACATGGATGAATTTGCACCGGGCTGGCAGGTAAGTTTTCATAATCACCTCACCGCCTGAGGCAATCAGAAGGAATACCTTAGATATAATATTCTAGGGTATTGTCTATTTTACTTCATAATATCATTCTTCTGTTCAGGCAATGACGTATGTCGATGGACCGGCCCGCTTCTGTCATCCTGGCTGCCGCCTACCACGAGGCAGGGCACGCGGTCGCTTCATGGCGTCAGGGTGACGGCATAGCGGGCATCACGATCATTCCCGGTGTCGACCCCCGTACGGGCCGTCCGCACGGGGGGGTCTTTACCCTGCCGAAGGGCGGGGATCGCTCCGCCTTGAGCGGCTGGGGACACCGGTATCTCGTCACCACCCTCGCCGGCCCGGCCTCTCAAAGGAAGCACGACCCGCGGTCCAATGTCTTGAGCTGCGCCGGCCAGGACTTCAGCGATGCTCGCATGTTTGCCGCCGCGATGGCCCGCTCGCGCGAGTCCGAGCGAGCCCTGCTGATGTGGGCGCAAGCCGAGGCGCGGGCCCTGATCGCCGCGAACTGGCATCTGATCGACATACTGGCGCGGTCGCTTTTCCGCGTCAGGCAGATCGAGGGTGCCAGCGCCATTGCCATCCTGGAAGCTGTCGAGCGAGCCGAGGCCGAGACCGAGCGTATTCTATTCCTCAGACGTGCGAAGGGCGCTCGACCCTTTCAGGGAGCGCCCTTCGAATAACCGGAGGGATTCGAACCCTCGACCCTTCGCTTAGTAGGCGAACGCTCTATCCACTGAGCTACGGTCCGAACCCGAGATCTGTGATCCCGGCTTTCGCATTTCAAGTGCCAACAGCCCTGATCGGCGCCATCAAGCGGCCTTCCGAAGCTTTCGAGAATGGAAATTATCGATTCTTACAACCGAATTTGAGTCTTCCAGACCTGACGCTGCGCCGCCGTCGAGAATGCTGCGGCATCGAACGTCCCGAAACTCGGAACGCGCGGGTATGCGGATCGCAGAATTCGTGACGGCTTACTGATCACGGCCCGGGCCAACCGGCGCCGGTGCCCGTCACTGATCCACAAACGGACGTTTGGGTGACACTGTCCGATATTCCGGTTTGCCGGGAAAGCGATCGAATAATCCACGCCGTAAGAGCGCTAGGTTGTGTTGATGGCAGATCATCAACGCTAGGTCGGTATATACGACTGTCGAAATCAACGAACACATATTGTCGGCAACGTAGCTTGAATGTTATGGTTGTATCTGCCGCTGAATCTTTCATTAAATATAACGAGCCAGTAAAATTCTTATAAGGGTAGGATAATGTCAGTAATAAATGGAACAGTTTACGATGACATTCTTGATGGAACGGACGACGAGGACACGATTGATGGAGGAAGCGGCGGCACAGATACTATTAATGGGAAGGGTGGAAGGGATACCGTCAGCTACGCCTCGTCACAGCGTGGCACCATCATCGATCTCAACGCGCAGCTTACGTGGGACGGTGAAAACAACGACAGGCTCAGCAGCATCGAGAATGCGCTTGGGTCATCCTTCAACGACACGCTGAACGGCAGCAACGGCAACAATGTGCTCGACGGGGGCGCCGGCGGCGCCGATCAGATCGACGGCAACGGCGGGATCGACACTGTCAGCTACGCCTCTTCGCGACGCGGCGCCATCATCGATCTCAACGCGCAGCTTACGTGGGACGGTGAAAACAACGACAGGCTCAGCAGCATCGAGAATGCGCTT
>NZ_JAIEOF010000388.1 GCF_019750675.1 Methylobacterium sp. | reverse complement strand
GTAGAACGCCCCGTGGGCGAAGTTCACGAATTGCAGCAGCCCGAAGATGATGCTCAGGCCCACGGCCAGCAGGAAGTAGAGCATCCCGAGGCCGAGGCCGTTCAGGATCTGGAACAGGTAGGTCACGGGGTCTCCCGGCGGAGTGTGGCTCGACGCGGCCCTCCTCCCCCTTGTGGGGAGGGGTTGGAGGTAGGGGTGGCTGGGTGACCCTCAGGGCTCGGAGGCCAGCGGAACCACCCCCACCCTCGATCCCTCCCCACACGGGGGAGGGAGGGGCCCTCACGCCATCTTGCAGCCGGCCGCCTCGGGCGAGAGGAACGACTTGCCGGACTGGATCACCTCCGCGAAATCGTCCTTGTCCTTCATGGCGGACTTCGCCTTGCCCTTGAGCAGGTAGTAATCCTTGATGACCTGATGGTCGGCGGCGCGGATCTCCTCCTCGCCGGTGAGGCCCGCGTAGCGCAGGCCCTCGAGGGCCTTGATCACGGCGGGGCCGTCGGCGCTGCCGGCCTTCGCGGCCGCGTCGAGGAGCAGCTTGGTGATCTGGTACGAGCCCGCGAAGGAGTAGTTCGGCGTCATCTTCGCGGTCTCGCGGACCTTGGTCACCAGGGCCTTGTTCAGGGGCGAGTCGATGCCGTGCCAGTACTGGGCGCCGAAGTAGACGCCCTCGCAGAGATCGGCGCCCAGCGCCTCGAACTGCTCCAGGCCCGAGGCCCAGGCGAGCACGATGGTCATGCGCTTCTTGAGGCCGAAGCTCACCGCCTGGCGCAGAGCGTCCGAGGATTGCGAGCCGAAGTTGAGGAGCAGCAACACGTCGGGCTTGGCCGCGATGGCGTTGGTCAGGTAGCCGCTGAACTCCTTCTCGGCCAGCGAGTGGTAGCTGTTGCCGACATGCTCGACGCCCTTCTCCTGGAACACCGCCTTGGCGGCGCTCAGCAGGCCCTCGCCGAACACGTATTGCGGGGTGATCGTGTACCAGCGCTTGGCCTGGGGCATCTGCGCGATCAGCGGGCGCACCGTCTGCGCGATGGCCCCGAAGGTCGGCACCGTCCAGCGGAAGGTGCCGCGGTTGCAGTCGGAGCCGGTGATCTCGTCGGCCCCCGCCGTGGTGATGAAGACGCCGTCGCCCTTCGTGACCTCCTTGCCCATCACCAGAGCCTCGGAGGAGAGGATGCCGCCTGCGAACAGCCGGGTGCCCTGGCCCATCGCCTCCTGCACCTTGCGGGCGGCGGGGGCCGGCTTGCCCTCGGTGTCGATATCGGCGATCGAAACCTTGCGGCCGAGCACGCTGCCGGCCTCCTGCGCGGCGAAGGCGGCGCCCAGCGAAGCGAACTTGCCGTTGGCGGCGAAGGCCCCCGAGATCGGCAGCGGCGCCCCGATCACCAGGGGGCCCTCCGCCGCGCGTGCGCCCCGCAGCAGGCCCGGAAGCGAGAGTCCGGAGGCGGCGAAAGCGCCGGCCGTGAGCGAGGTCTTCAGAAACGCACGACGATCACGCACAACTTTGTTCCTTGATCACGGGCTTTGGCAGAGGATCTTTCTCCGCACAAAGGACGGTGCTTGTCCTGATCCGTCAAGCCGCTCCGCTCATGTTGCGCTGCACCTGTGCGAAACACCCTCAAAAGCCAACAGGACGGGCAGATCTTGCCCCGATCGAGATCAGACCCGGCACTTCGACAACAAATACGTGCGTTTGCTGCCGTATCACCCGCCCAGCGCGCATACGGCGAAGCCTCAGAAGGTTGGCGGCGTGCAGGCGCTCACCACCTCGCAGGCGACGGGGCCGACGCAGCGGAAGCGGTGCGGACGGCGGCTCTCGAACGAGTAGGCATCGCCCGGCCCGAGGATGCGGCGCTCCGCATCCACCGTCACCTCCAGGCGGCCGCACAGGATGATGCCGCCCTCCTCGCCCTCGTGGACCAGAGGCACGCGGCCGGTGTCGGCGCCGGGCTCGTAGCGCTCCTTGAGGAGTTGCAGGCTGCGCCCGAACAGGTTGTCGCCCACCTGCCGGTAGGAAATCGGCCCCTTGCCGATCTCGGTGAGTTCGTCGGCCCGGTAGAACGCCCTGCGCGGGCGCTCCGGCTCCACCGCGAAGAACTCGGACAGGCCGATGGGAATGCCGTCGAGGATGCGCTTCAGGGCGCCGACGGACGGGTTCACGCCGTTCGATTCGATCAGCGAGATCGTCGAGTTCGGCACGCCGGTGCGCTTGGCGAGCGCCCGCTGCGACAGCCCGTGAATCGTGCGGACGGTGCGCAGGCGCGCGCCGAGATCGATGCTCATCGGAATCCTCGCGGTCGCCTCTGGGGCGGAGCGCCCTGTTAGAGATGTTCAGGATTCACCGACATTGCCCTCGCGGGCCCCATGTTTTCAAGCACATCGTGCGGGAAAGAAAAGGACTTGTTCGTCCCGCGCAATCGGCGCCTCCTTCGGGATCATAGACGTCCCCCGAGGATCGCCATGGATCACCACCACGCCGCCAACGCCCCCGGGCTCGACGCCTACTGGATGCCGTTCACGGCCAACCGGCAATTCAAGGCCGCGCCGCGGATGCTCGCCACGGCCAAGGGCATGCACTACACCTCCGCGGACGGGCGCAGCGTCCTCGACGGCACCGCCGGCCTCTGGTGCGTGAATGCCGGGCACGGACGCCAGGGCATCGCCTCGGCCGTGGAGCGCCAGCTCACCACCCTCGACTTCGCGCCCTCGTTCCAGATGGGCCACCCGGCGGCCTTCGACTTCGCCGAGCGCCTCGCCGCCATCGCGCCGGGCGGCCCGGAGGCGGGGCTCAACCGGGTGTTCTTCACCGGCTCCGGCTCCGAATCCGTGGACACCGCCCTGAAGATCGCGCTCGCCTACCAGCGCGCCATCGGCCAGGGCACGCGCACCAAGCTGATCGGGCGCGAGCGCGGCTATCACGGCGTCGGCTTCGGCGGCATCTCGGTGGGCGGCCTCGTCAACAACCGCCGCGTCTTTCCCCTGCTGCCGGGCGTCGACCACCTGCGCCACACCCACGATCTCGAGCGCAACGCCTTCTCGAAGGGCCTGCCCGCGCACGGGGCGGATCTGGCCGACGACCTCGAGCGTCTCGTGGCGCTCCACGGGGCCGAGACCATCGCGGCCTGCATCGTCGAGCCGGTGGCCGGCTCCACCGGCGTGCTGCTGCCACCGACGGGCTATCTCGAGCGCCTGCGCGAAACTTGCGACCGGCACGGCATCCTGCTGATCTTCGACGAGGTCATCACCGGGTTCGGCCGCCTCGGCACCCCCTTCGCCACCGATTACTTCGGCGTGGTGCCCGACCTCGTCACCACCGCCAAGGGCCTGACCAACGGCACGCTTCCGATGGGTGCGGTGTTCTGCAAGCGATCCGTCCACGACGCCCTGATGCACGGCCCGCAAGCCGTGATCGAGCTGTTCCACGGCTACACCTATTCGGGTCATCCGGTGGCCTGCGCGGCGGGCCTCGCCACCCTCGACATCTATGCGGCCGAGGGCCTGCTGACCCGGGGGGCGGAGCTGGCCGAGGACTGGGCCGGCGCCATGCACGACCTGCGCGGCGCAAAAAACGTTATCGACATCCGCACCATCGGCCTCGTGGCCGGCATCGAGCTGGCACCGCGCCCGGGCGCGCCCGGCGCGCGGGCCTACGACGTGTTCGTCGACTGCTTCGAGCGCGGCCTGCTCGTCCGGGTCACCGGCGACATCGTCGCCCTGTCGCCGCCGCTCATCGTCGAGCGCGACCAGATCGACACCATGGCGTCGATCCTCGGCGACGCCATCGCCCGCGCCGCCTGAACTCTTCCGACTCTCCGTCCGTCAGGATTCTCGATGCCCACCGCGATTTCGCACTTCATCGGCGGCCGAACCGTCGCCGGCACGGCCACGCGCTCCGCGCCCGTCTTCAA
>NZ_JAIEOF010000178.1 GCF_019750675.1 Methylobacterium sp. | reverse complement strand
CCCCGGCACCAGGCCTCCTTCGACCTCCGGGACGGCTCGGTCTCGCCGGGCTGGTCGTTCCGTGCCCTGCGGCTGTCACCCGTCGAGGTGAGGCCGGACGGGCTCTGGGTCTCGCTGGCGTAAGGGAGCCTCCGACGTCTTCCGGGCGATGGCTTCGGTCAGCCTGCGCGGGCCCGGGTAGCCCGCCGGCGCCGGCTCGCGGAGAAGGGCGTGGCCTACGGCACCGCCCTCAGGCCGCGATCTTCCGGCATTCGGCCGCGCAGGTCTGGCAGGCCGAGCGGCAGGCGCGGCATTCGGCGATGTCGGGGAACTTGGCGCACTCGGTTTCGCAGGCCGTGCAGATCTCGCCGACCGCCTTGGCCAGGACCCGCGTGTGCGGGGAATTGACCGCCGCGAGCGTCTCCAGGGCGACGCAGGCATGGACGAGGTCGTAGACCGACCGCGTGCACGCGACCATGCGGGTGTCGTTCATCGCGAGCATGCCGAAGCAGTGCCGCAGACAATCGTTGCCCGTCGAGACGCAGCGCGCGCTGGACTCCTTGAGCGCGGCGAACTGGGGCGGATGCTCGTGGGCCCCGTGGCCTTGCATCCCGTGGTCCTGCATCCCGTGGTCTTGCATCCCGTGGCCTTCCCCGTGCGCGCGCGAAGGCTCGGGCGCCTGCGCCAGAGCCGGCGTGGCGGCGGAGAGCGCGACGGCGGCTCCGAGCCCCGCGAAGAAATCCCGGCGTTCCATGGTGATGTTCCCGCTCAGTCCGACCGCGTGTCCGATCGCCCACCATGTCCGACGGCGGCAGGGCCGTGGCAATGGGGCATGCGCGAAATTGATCGGGCTCGCGGGGCGCCGGCAACCTCCGTCGTCGACGCAACGGCGCACGGAACCCCGGCGCGATCGATGCGCTCAGGCTTTGCTCGATCGTGCGGCCGCGTCGCGAACGATCTGAAGCAGACGCTGACGCTCCGCGGGATCCGTGATGCTGGTGAAGGCCTCGATCAGTGCCGAGCAGTCACGGCTCATCGCGAAGGCCTCGTCTTGCACGGCCTCCGGCGCGCCGGTCTCGCCCGGTCGGGGCGTCGCCGCCGGATGGAACGCCGTCACCGGAAGACCGAGTGTCTCGGCGATCTGCGCCTGTAGTTGCAGGCTCCGCTGCCGCAAACGGCTCGCTTCTTCCGATCTCCATTCCGGCTCACGATCGTTCGACGGCTCGGCGTCGGGCATTCCTATCTTACACGTCATTCCATTACTCGGTGTTAACCGCGCCTCTCGAATTTGCCCTCAAATGCAGACAGAGGCGTGTAGCAGGAAATCTCACCTCCCGGCGTTGTCTTCAAGCAGGCACCCCGATAATGCTCGCGTCGAAGATTCGATGACATCAGGGTCGTGTATGGGAGCGTATCGCGTGCGTGAGGCGGATGTCCCGCCACAAATGCTGCAACAGGCGATCGATGCCACGGATGTGATCGGACGGTGGGAATACGACGTTCCGAACGACCGGGTCTATACGGATACCCTCGTCGCCCTCGTGTTCAACGTCGATCCCGCCCTGGCCGAAACGGGCGCATCGCTCGACGTCTTCCTCGCCGGTGTTCATCCCGAGGATCGCGCGCGAACCGCGCGGGAGATCCGGCGCAGCGCCGAGACGGGGCTGTGCTGCACCATCGAGTACCGCGTCTGCTCGGCGGACGGCGTCGTGCGGTGGGTGCTGGATCGCGGTCGGATCGTCCTCGACGAAGCCGGGCGTCCCCAGCGCGGAAGCGGTGTGGTGATCGACATGACCCGGACGCGGTGCCGGGGTGAAGCCAGTCCACCGGATGGCCACGATCCGGACCGGAATCCCCTGGAGAACGCGGCCGAGCATTGTCTCGCGGCCCATAAAGCCCTCCAGGCCGTCCCCGAGCCGCTGCTCCAGCGGATGAGCGACATGCTGCTCCTGGAAGTCGGGCGCTCCCTCGCCAGGCTCGTCGACGAACGCCGTCGCGGGGGCGTGGAGGCGGCCCGAGCCGGTCATTGACGCCTCCCGGCGGGGCCGGGATACACTCGGGCCGGCTCGGATCCGCGGGTCGCGGAGGAGCGGGCATGCCGGACGGATTTCCGACCCCGTCCATCCTGAACCGCCTGGACCTCAAGACCCTGCGGCTGTTCGCGGCCATCTGCGAGGAGGGCACGCTGAACGGCGCGGCCCGGCGGGCGGCCATCGCGCCCTCGGCCGTCAGCAAGCGCCTCGCCGAACTGGAGGGCGTGCTGGGCTGCGCGCTCCTCACCCGGGAGCCGCGTGGGATGCGCCCGACGCCCGCCGGAGAGACGCTGCTGCACCACACCCGCCGGATGCTGGCCAGCGCCGAGCAGATCAGCCTCGAACTCGCGGAGCATGCCCGCGGCGTGCGCGGCTTCGTCCGGGTGCTCGCAAATCTCTCGGCGATCGTGCAGTTCCTGCCCGAGGACCTCCAGGCCTTCCTGGCCGTCCAGCCCGGAATCCGGGTCGATCTGGAGGAGCGGCCGAGCGGCGGGGTGGTGGCCGGCGTCGAGGAGGGCGTGGCCGATCTCGGCCTCTGCGCCGGCGGCACCGACGCCCGCTCCCTGCGCAGCTACCCCTATCGCCGCGACCGCCTCGTCCTCGTCATGCCCGCCGACCACCCGCTGGCCCAGCGCGAGGCGGTCGCCTTCGCCGAGACCCTCGCGCACGACCATGTCGGGATGCACCGCGAGAGCTCGATCTACATGACCCTGCGCGACGAGGCCCGTCGCCTCGGGCAG
The DNA here is from genome assembly GCF_019750675.1 of Methylobacterium sp. Taxonomy (GTDB): domain Bacteria; phylum Pseudomonadota; class Alphaproteobacteria; order Rhizobiales; family Beijerinckiaceae; genus Methylobacterium. The sequence goes on along the minus strand of NZ_JAIEOF010000178.1, from coordinate 1,121 downwards.
CCCCTGCGCCTGCGCATCCACGTGCCGAGCTTCGATGCGATCTGCCGGATGGCGCAGGCCGGGATGGGGCTCGGCGTGGTGCCCGCCCACGTCCATGCCCTGCTCGGCCCCCAGATGCGCCTCGTGGCGGTGCCGCTCACCGATGCCTGGTCCCACCGCACCTTAAGCCTCGTGGTGCGGCCGGGCGCCCTCCCCCCGGCGGCCGGCCTGCTCCTCGACCACCTGCGCACCGGCCCCTGAGGCCGGGCCGGGGCTCAGCGTTCGCGTGGGGAGAACGCACGCTCGCGCATGACGTTTGGACTTCGGACACTTGGCACAATATCGCTACCTCCAAGAATAATGGAGGAGACGCCAATGCCAAGCTCAGCGACAGCTTCGGCCACCGGCCCGCTCAGTGGAATCAGAGTTCTCGAACTCGGCCAACTCATCGCCGCGCCGTTCGCCACCAAGATCATGGCCGAGTTCGGCGCCGAGGTGATCAAGGTCGAGACGCCAGGCGACGGCGATCCCTTGCGCAAGTGGCGCAAGATGCACGAGGGCACTTCCCTCTGGTGGTACCTGCAGTCCCGCAACAAGAAGTCGATCGCGATCAACCTGAAGACGCCGGAAGGCCTGGAGATCGTCAAGGACCTCGCCCGCAGCGCCGACGTGGTGGTGGAGAACTTCCGGCCCGGCGGCCTGGAGAAGCTGGGTCTCGGCTGGGACGTGCTCTCGGCCCTCAACCCCAGCCTCGTGATGGTCCGCATCTCGGGCTACGGCCAGACCGGACCCTACCGCGACCGGCCCGGTTTCGGCGCCATCGGCGAGTCGATGGGCGGCATCCGCTTCACCACCGGCAGCCCGGACAGCCCACCCGCCCGCGTCGGCGTCAGCATCGGCGACACCCTGGCCTCGCTGCACGGGGTCATCGGCGCCCTGATGGCGCTGCTGCACGTCAAGACGAACGCCGGCGCCGGCCAGGTCATCGACGTCTCCCTCGTGGAGAGCGTGTTCAACGTCATGGAGAGCCTCGTGCCGGAATACGATCTCCTCGGCGAGGTCCGTACCCGCACGGGCGGCGCCCTGCCGGGCATCACGCCCTCCAACACCTATCCGACGAAGGACGGCGGCTTCGTCGTCAT
>NZ_JAIEOF010000335.1 GCF_019750675.1 Methylobacterium sp. | reverse complement strand
CGTCCCGGGAGGAGACGGACGTGGTGCGCTCCTACGACCTCGGGGTGAACGCCTTCGTGGTGAAGCCCGTCGGCTTCGAGGAGTTTTTCGCGGCCATCAAGGACCTCGGCGTATTCTGGGCGGTGTTGAACGAGGCCCCACCGCACAGGGGAGGCTGGCCATCGAACGGGTGACCGGCACGTCGGGTCCCTTGCGCATCCTCCACCTGGAGGACAGCGACCTCGACGCCGAACTCATCGAAGCGGAGCTCGAAGGGCTCGGGCATCCGGTCGTGATCGAGCGCGTGATGACCCGCGACGCCTTCGCGGCGGCGGCGCAGCCAGGACGCTGCGACATCATTCTGGCCGACTACGTCCTGCCGACCTTCGACGGCGTCAGTGCCCTCGGCATTGCCCGGGACCAATGCCCCGAGATCCCCTTCATCTTCTGCTCGGGCACCCTCGGCGAGGAGGTCGCCGTCGAGGCCTTGAAGAACGGGGCGACCGACTACGTCACGAAACAGCGGCTCGACCGGATGCCGCGCACGATCGTCAGGGCGCTGGCGGAGGCCCGCGCCAAACAGGGCAAGGCGGCGGCCGAGGCCGCGCTCCAGGCCGTGAACGAGACGCTCGAAGTCCGCATCGCCGAGCGGACGCAGGAGCTTGCCGAGGCGAACGCCGCCTTGCAGGCGCAGATCGCGGAGCGCGAGCGCGCCGAGGACGCGCTTCGCCTCGCCCAGCGCCTGGAGGCCGTCGGGCAACTCACCAGCGGCGTCGCGCATGACTTCAACAACCTGCTGACCGTCATTGCCGGCAACATCGAGTTCCTCGCGCGCGCCGTGTCGGACGAGCGCTCGAAGCGACGCCTCGACATGATGCGGGGCGCCGCCGAGCGCGGCGCACGGCTGACCGCCCAACTCCTCGCCTTCTCGCGCCGTCAGAGGCTGGTGCCGGCTCCCGTGAATCTGAACCAGACGGTCGCCTCGATGCAGGACCTCCTGCAAAGCTCCATCGGCGGAGCCGTCCACATCGAGACGGCACTCCAGACCGACCTCTGGCACGCCCTCGTGGACCCCACGCAGATCGAGCTCGTGATCCTGAACCTCGCCATCAACGCCCGCGACGCAATGGCGGTGGGCGGGCGCCTCGCCATCGAGACGGCCAACGTGACGGTGACCGAAGTCCCGACCCGGCACGAACTCCCCGCGCCCGGCGAGTACGCGATGATCGCGGTCAGCGACAACGGGACCGGAATGACGCCGGGGGTGCTGGCACGGGTGTTCGAGCCCTTCTTTACCACCAAGGAAGTCGGGAAGGGCTCAGGGCTCGGGCTGGCGCAGGTCTTCGGCTTCGTGAAGCAGTCGGGCGGCGGCATCCGGATCGATACGGTCGTCGGCGAGGGGACCTCGATCAAGGTGTACCTTCCCCGCGCCGAGCCGGGGGAAGACCTCGTGGCGGCGTCGGATGCGGACGCGGCACAGGTCCATCGCGCCGGGAACGCACCGACCCTGCTCGTGGTCGACGACGACGGCGGCGTGCGGGAGGTCTCGGCGACCCGCCTCTCGGAGGCCGGCTACCAGGTGCGCGAGGCCGCATCCGGCCTGCAAGCGCTGGCAGCGCTCGAGGCCGATCCGTTCGTCGACCTCGTCGTCATCGACTTCGCCATGCCGGGCATGAACGGGGCGCAGACCGCGGCGGAAATCCGAAAGCGCTGGCCCGGCATCCCGCTCCTGTTCGTCACGGGATTCGCGGACACCACGGCCCTGACGCAGGCCGGCGCGGCCGGGGCCGACGCCATCGTTCAGAAGCCGTTCCGGGTGGGCGAACTGGAACGCAAGGTTTCCGCCGCCCTGGCGACGCGACCGGGCGGTGGCCTGCGTCTCGTCTCGGATCGAACGCGCGGCTCCTGATCGAGCGGAAGCAGCTTTACGGCATCGCGACGAAGGCCGGCCGCCGGACGTCACGCCGCAACCGGCCCCTGCGGGCATCACGGTTCCGGGGCGTTCGGTCCCTCAGGCCTTCACGCCGCCCCCGCCGGACCGGGCTTCCCGCCCCGCTTGCCCGGCTGGCTGGCACGCTGTCCCTTGATGACCTGGCGCAGGACTGCGGAGACCTGGTCTGCGGAGTAGGGCTTCTGGAGCAGTTCGAAGCCGTGCGTGCCTTCCTCGGCCAGCACGTGGCTGTAGCCGGACGCGAGCACCACCGGCAGGTTCGGCAGGCGTCGGCGCAGCAACTTGGCCAACTCGATCCCGCCCATGCCGGGCATCACCACGTCCGAGAACACGACGTCGAAACCGCCGCCGTCCGAACCGATCCGGTCGAGCGCCTCCTCGGCATTCGGTGCCCAGGCCGTGTTGTAGCCGAGGTCCTGCAGGATCTGGGTGGCGAACCGTCCGACCTCGATGTTGTCCTCGACCACCAGGACGCGCTGGCCGGCGCCCCCCGGTTCGAGGCCGACCGGCTCGTCAGTATCCTCGGCCGCGCCGAACTCCATCGCTGCCTCGGGAAGGTAGAGCGTGAACGTCGTCCCCCGTCCCGGCTCGCTCGTGACGTCGACGTCGCCACCCGACTGCTTGGTGAAACCGAAGACCTGGGACAGGCCGAGGCCGGTCCCCTTGCCGACCTCCTTCGTGGTGAAGAACGGCTCGAAGATCCGGGACAGGACGTCCGGGGCGATGCCCGTACCGGTGTCGGAGAGCGAGACCGCCACGAAAGGCCCGGGCGCACCGGCATGGCCGCGGATGGAGGGCAGCGGCAGGCCAAAATCCATCCGCAGGGTTAGGGTTCCTGCGCCGTCCATCGCGTCCCGGGCGTTGACGGCCATGTTGACGAGCGCGGTCTCGAACTGGCTGACGTCCACCCGCACGAAACAGGGCTGTTCGGGCAGTTCGGTCCGAACCGTGATGCGGGCACCCGTCACGGTGTCGAGCAGATCCGCGACGTCGCGCAGGCGGCTGCCGACGTCCACCGTCTCGGGCTTCAGGGTCTGGCGTCGCGCGAAGGCGAGAAGCTGTCCTGTCAGCTTGGCGGCCCGGTCCACCGTTTCGGACACGGCGTTGAGATAGCGGGCCTTGCGGTCCTCCGCGAGATCCGGCCGGCGCAGGAAGTCCACCGACGAGCGGATGATGGTCAGAAGATTGTTGAAGTCGTGCGCCACGCCGCCGGTCAGCTGCCCGACCGCCTCCAGCTTCTGGGACTGGCGCAGGGCTTCCTCAGCGTGCAGCAGGGCCTGCCCCTGCGACTTCTCCGCGGTGATGTCCCGTCCGTAGGCGTACACGAGCCCCCCCTCCACGGAGGTGCGCCAGGAGATCCAGCGTGGGCTTCCGTCCGCGTGGCGGTATCGGTTCTCGAAGTCGTTGAGGTGGTCGGCAGCCGCGGCCTGGGACAGTGCCGCCTCGGTGAAGGCCGCGTCTTCCACCCAGACGAAGTCCAGGAAGCTGCGCCCGACCACGTCCGACGGAGCTTGGCCGAGGATGGTTTCCCAGGCCGGGTTCACGGCGCGGAAGATACCGTCGGCTCCGACGACGACGAGGAGGTCGCGCGAGTTACGCCAGACCCGGTCGCGCTCGGCGGTGCGTTCGGCGACCCGTTGTTCCAGGGTCTCGTTGAATCCGAGAAGCTGCGCCATCGCCCGCTTCTGATCATCGATGTCCGTGCTGGTACCGACCCAACGCAGGACGCTGCCATCGCCGGCGAGCACGGGCTGGGCCCGCGCGAGGAACCAGCGGTAGGTGCCGTCTTCCCGTCGCAGTCGATATTCGCACTGATATTCCGTCCGGGCGGTAACGGTCTCGCGCCAGATCTCGGCCACGCGGGCCTGGTCGTCGGGATGGATGATGGCGAGCCATCCCGCCGCGTCGAGATCGCCCCGGCGACGGCCGGT
>NZ_JAIEOF010000349.1 GCF_019750675.1 Methylobacterium sp. | reverse complement strand
GCTCACCATGGATTGCTCCCACCGGGCACCGCCGTGCCGGCCTCGACGCGGGCCGCGTGCTCCGCCTTCAGGCGCAGCTTGAGATAGCGTCCGGGATCGTCCGGCAGGGTCTGCAGCCAGAGGCGGTCGGGGCGGATCTCGTGGGCCTCGAAGCTCTTCGTCACCCGGCGCACCTCGCGCTCGGGCGCCGCCGCGACCATGGCGGAGCCCGCCCCCGTGCGGCCACGGCCCGCCGCGTCGCTGGCCGAGCCGCGGGCCTCGCCCTTGCCGGAATCCACCGAGACCTGCTCGGCCTTGCCGCGCCGGGCCACCTTGCTGTTGCCGGGCGTCGAGGAGGTGGTGCCGCCCTCCTTGTTGCCGGCCAGGCCCTCGCCGCTGGAGGTGGCCTGGGTATCGTCGTTGGGGTCCTGGTTCGAGGTCTTGTTGTAGCGCGCGCCCACCGTGGCGGTGGCGTTGGCCACGCCGCCGCCCTTGCCGGGATCGCCGGCGCCCTCGTCCACGAGGCGGGCGATCAGCGAGCGGTTGGCCTGCGCGTCGGCATCGCGCGGGTTGTACTGGAGCGCGGCGTCGTAGGCGTCGAGCGCCCCCTGCAGGTCGCCGGATTTCGCGAGCGCGTTGCCGAGGTTGTAGGCGCTGCGCCGGCCGCCGTTGCGGAACAGGGCGGCAGCTTCCGTGTAGCGCCCGGCCTGGTAGAGGGCCGGGCCGCGCCAGGCCGGATCGTCGAGTACCCAGGCGGCGGCTCCGGGCAGCCCGGCCCCCATCAGGGCGCGGCCGAGGCTGGTGCGCGGCTGCGCCGTGGCGGTGAGGCCGAGGATGCCGGCGCCCGCGAGCCCGAGGGCGGCCAGACGTGCCCAGCGCGTCCATCCGCGGGGGAGGACGGGCAGGCGGGCGGACAACGAACCGATCGCCATCAGGCGCTCCTGCGGAACAGGACGAGGGCCGGCAGCAGGGCCAACAGCACGAGCCAGCGCCCGAGATCGGCGAAGGCCAGCACGGTGTAGCCCCCGGCCGCGAGGTGCTGGGCGGTGCTGGCGCCGACCGCGTCGAGCACGGGGGCGGGGCTGTCGAGGAGGGCGAAGCGGCCCGCGCCCGCGTCGGTCAGGCGCTCGAGGGCGCCCCGGTCGGGCTTGGGCGAGCCCGCCGGCAGGCCGGGCCCGGCGGGCACGAACAGCCCGTGCAGATGCCAGCCCTTGGCCCGGATCGCGCTCGCTTCGCGCAAGGCCGCGTCGCCGATGCCGTCGCCGTCCGTGACGAGGACAATGTCGCCCGCGATCACGCCGGCCTCCTCCAGGGTGCGGCGGGCCAGCGCGAGGCCGCGCTCGGGATGGGTGCCCCGGTCCGGCACGGTGTCTCCGTCGAGGGCGAAGAGGGTCGAGGCGAGGGCGTCCCGGTCGGTGGTGGGCGGGGCCGCGAGGTAGCTGTCCCCGGCATAGACCACCACGGCGACGCTGCGGGTGCCGGCGGCCTCGGCCGCCCCCTGTGCCACCTGGCGCACGTCCTTCAGGTGCCCGCCCTCCGCGATGGAGCGCGACAGGTCGACCACCACCACGGTGGCGTCGAGGTTGCGGAAGGTGGCGGCGTCCGGGCGCTCCACCGCCGGGCCGGTGAGGGCCAGGGCGACGAGCCCGGCCGCGATCGCCGCGGCGAGGTTCGCCTGCCGGCGCCCGCCCAGCACCGCCCCACGCCGGGCGAGCAGCGCCATCAGGCCGGGATCGACGGCCCGGGTCCAGTCGCCGAGCGGCGCCGAGCGCCAGGCGGCGCGCAGCGCCAGGGCGGCCACGAGGGGAATCGCCACCAGCCACCACGGCCGCAGGATAGCGCAGGTCCCGAGGAATGTGTCGAGGACGCTCATGCGGTCCGCCGCGACGCGAGGAGGCCGGCCGCGGCCAGGAAGGCGAGGGCGGCGGGCCAGGGCCAGAGGTCTTTCCGCAGCGGCACCGGCGGCGCCTTGGCGCGTCCGCCCTCGATCTCGTCGATGGCGTTGGCCATGGCGACGAGGTCCTCTGTAGTTTTCACGCGAAACATGCGGCCGCCGGTGAGGTCTGCGATCTCCCGCAGCGTCTCGGTGTCGACCACGTCCTGCTCGCCCTCGGCGTTGGAGAGGTCGCGGGGGCCCAGCGCGATGGTGTGGACGCGGACGCCGAGCTCCTTGGCGAGGCCGGCCACGTCCCGGGGCGTGGTCTGGCCGGCATTGTTGGCGCCGTCGGTCATCAGGATCACCACCTTGGCGGTGGCGGGCGGCGCGCCCTCGGCCTCCGGCCCGGCCGGAGTCAGGCGCCTGAGGGCGAGGCCGAGGCCGTCGCCGATGCCGGTGGAGCGGCCGACGAGGCCGATGGTGGCCTCGTCGAGGGCGCGGGCGACGGTGGCGGTGTCGAAGCTCGGGCTCGCGGCCACGTAGGATTCGTTGGCGAAGATGACGAGGCCGATGCGGTCGCCGGCCCGGCGGCGGATGAAGTCGGTGCCGACCCGCTTGACCGCGGCGAGCCGGGTCACGGTCTGGCCGTCTAGGGCGAAGTCGCGCCGCTCCATCGAGCCGGACAGGTCCATCACCAGCATGATCTCGCGGCCCGAGGCCGGCAGGGCGGTGGCCGGCAGGACGAGGCGCGGCCCCGCCAGGGCGACCACCAGGGCCACCCACAGGCTCCAGACCAGGATGGCGCGCCCGCGCCCGCGCGCCGCCACGCTGTCGCCCCGCGCGGCCTCGGCCACCAGGGAGGGCGGCACCTGCAGGGCGCCGCTCGCCCCGACCCACTCGGGCGGCATCAGCCGGGCCGCCAGGAGCGGCAGGGGCAGTAGCAGCAGGGCATAGGGACTCGCGAGGTCGAAGGCCGAGGCGAGGGCGGTGAGCCAGTGCGGTACGAGGCCCGTCAGCATGTCAGGCCCCGATCCGGGCAAAGAGCCGCGCCAGCTCGGCGTCCACCGGGCCGGGCTCGGGCGCGCCGCGCTGGTAGAGCCCCTCAGTGAAGATCCGGCCCGCGCCGGCGCTGAAGAAGGTCGTGGCGAAGAGCCGGTCGAGGGTGGCGGCCCAGGCCGTCCCCTGCGCATCCGCCGCCGCGTCGCCCTGGAGGGTGCGGGCGAGGCGGCGCAGGAGTTGCGCCTGCGCCACCCGGCGGCGCTCCGGCGGCAGGGCGTTGGCGGCGGCGAGGTCGGCCAGGGCCGCGCGCCGGACGGAGCCGCGCCGGCGCGCCCGCAGCCAGCGCAGCAGGCCGAGGACCAGGGCCGCGGTGAAGCCGAGCGCGATGGCGAGCATCACCGCGCCGTGGGCCCCGCCCGTCTCGGCGGGCAGGTGCAGGCCGCGCAGCTGGTCGAGGCCGGCCGGGGCGTCGGGCGTCACCGGGCCTCTCCCTGGCGACGTGGTACCCGAGAGCTTGGCGCCCTACAGCATCGCATCGAGGCGCTCCATCAGCGGCGCGTAGGCTTCCGGACCGGCCTCGACGTCGAGGCGCAGGCCCGCGATGCCGCGCTGGGCATAGGCGACGAGGCGGGCATCGGTGCCCGAGGATGCCCGGTCGGCCCGGCTCGCCTGCACGGTGCCGCGCCGGCCGTCCGGCGTGGCGAAGGGGTAGAAGCCCGGCGGCCGGGCGCGCTCGAAGGCGTCGCTCACGAGCACGAGGCGGATCGACAGGCGCTCGGCCATGATCGTCAGGAGGGGGTCGAAATCCTCCCCCGGCGCGTCGAGGGCGCTGCCGATGACGAGGTGGCCGCCCGAGGGCAACAGGCTCTGGGCCAGGGTCAGGGCGGGCGCGAGGGGCGGGTCCGCGCGCGTGTCGTCGGCCAGCGCCCGGGCGTGGGCCAGCGCCAGGGCGCCCGTGAGGGCGGTCATCGCCCGCTCGCCGCCGGCC
>NZ_JAIEOF010000253.1 GCF_019750675.1 Methylobacterium sp. | reverse complement strand
GAGGGCGGATGTGGCGATGGCAGGACGGGACCCGAGGGACCGTGCGAAGGCGTCGTCCAAGCCCAAGACGCGGGCGCGCATCCTCGACGCCGCGCGGGAGCTGTTCAACGAGCGCGGCCCCGGCAACGTCACCACGGCGGAGATCGCCGAGGCGGTGGGGATCAACGAGGGGAATCTCTACTACCATTTTCAGCGCAAGGAGCAGTTGCTCGAAGCCCTGTTCGCAGAGTTTGCGCAGGCTCTGCATGGCGCCGCCACAGCCTATGCGGCCAGCGACGACGAGCCCGCGCGGTATCGCACCTATCTCACCGGCTGGTTCCAAACGATGTGGGAATGGCGCTTCTTCTACCGGGACGGCGCGATGGTCTTCCGGCTCGCTCCGGAGCTCAAGCCGCGCCTGAAGCAGGTCAGTGACGCGGGACAGGGACTGACCCGCCGGGCGATCGAAGAGATGCAGAGGGCGGGATTGCTGGCGATCCCGGGCGACCGACTCGACCTGCTCGTCACCAATGCCTGGATCGTCTCGACCTACTGGATCGATTATCTGCGCTCGCGCCGTGGCATCGGTGAGGTCACACGCGCGCATGTCGACTGGGGCGCTCGTCAGGTGATGAGCCTGTTCCTGCCATACCTGACACCCCGAGGGCTGGCGGAAGCCGAACTCGACGCGGCGCGCGAGGACGGCTGATCGTTCGCGGGGAAAACAGGCTCGATCGTACGAAGCTCGGACCGGCGGCTCCGCATCAACGGTGAAGGCCAAGACGATGCCGAAGCTGACATCGGCCTCGGCCGATCGACACACTCGAAGCAGCCACCCGCGCATCGCCGCATTCATGGCCGGGTCAAGCGAGCGGTCGATCGGCCATCGTCCTGCGCTCACGCTCGCGAGGATGGCGTTGCCAAAAAGCGCCGGCGCAAGGATCGCCCGTCTGCAATGTTACAATGTTGCAAAAAATCGCGTCCCCGCGATTGACTATGCGGTAGCGCCCGGCGAATGTCTGACCGCCAAGGTTCCTGCGGGTCGTCGGCTCGCGGGCTAAGAGGGAATTCGGGGTGCTCGAAGGAGCGCTTCCGAAGCTGCCCCCGCAACTGTCAGCGGCGAGTTCCTGCCATCCATGGTCACTGGTGCCCGGCACCGGGAAGGCCGGGCAAGGGCGACGACCCGCGAGCCAGGAGACCTGCCTGGCGCGAAGTCACGTCTCTCGGGCGGGGTGTCCCGGCGGAGCGCTGGAACGGGCTTGGTTGCTGACGCCGCCGATCCCGTGAGGGCACCCGCTCGGCTGTCGCTCGACAACCTTGAGCGCACCGGTGTCCCCTCGTTTGAGCCTGTCCACCGCGACGGCCCTGCTCCTGAACCCGCCCGCATCCACCGAGCGCCGCTGGAGGGCCGGACGCCGGGGATCGCGTTGCGCCCTCGCCGCGATCCTCTCGACGGGTTCGCCCGCCTTGGAGGCCCGGGCGCAGGAGGCCGTCACGCTGGAGGAACTCTCCGTCGAGGGGGCCGGCGGGAGCGCCCCGGTCGCCGTTGGTGCTGGCCCCAAGCCGGGAATAGGCCTGATCGGCCCGACGCCGGGCTACCGGGCCGACCGCGCGGTGAGCAGCACCAAGACCGACACCCCTCAGCGCGACGTGCCCCAGGTCGTCACCGTCGCGCCGCGCGAGGTCATCACCGATCTCGCCGCCACCCGCGTCGACAGCGTCTTCAACTACACGCCCGGCGTGGCCCAGCAGAACAATTTCGGCGGCCTCACGGTGTTCAGCTACGCCATCCGCGGCACGACCACCTCGGAGCTCTACCGCAACGGCTTCCCGATCAACCGCGGTTCGCCGCCGCCGCCCGATACCCAGAACGTCGAGCGCATCGAGGTGCTCAAGGGGCCCGGCGGCGGCCTGTTCGGGCGCAGCGACCCGGGCGGCCTCGTCAACTTCGTCACCAAGCAGCCGACGGCCGAGCGCTTCGTCGAGATGGGCGGCCTTTGGGGCTCGTTCGAGCAGTTCCGCGGCACGGTGGATGCCGGCGGCGCACTCAACGAGGACGGCACGCTGCTCTACCGCTTCAACGTCGCGGGCGGCCGCCAGAACAGCTTTCGCGATTTCGTGGATGGCGACCGGCTCCTCGTCGCCCCCGTGGTGAGCTGGCAGATCACGCCAGACACGAAGATCACCGTCGAGACCGAGTTCCTGCGCAACCGCGTCGTCTTCGACCGGGGCGTGATCGCGATCAACAAGCAGCTCGGATTCCTGCCGATCTCCCGCTTCCTCGGCGAGCCCGGGCAGAGCACGTACCAGAGCTCGGACACGATGCAGGTACGGGTCGAGCATCGCTTCGACGCCGACTGGCAGATGCGGCTGGCGACCCACTTCAACACCGGCTCGCTGGTCGGGGAATCGGCGGAGGTCCGTGGCCTCGCTGCCGACAATCGCACCGTCCTGCGCGACCGGAATTTTCGCGATTACCGCTGGGATACCGCCATCGGCCAGGCCGAGGTTGTGGGACGCTTCGCCACCGGCGATCTCGGCCATACCGTGCTTCTCGGCTTCGAGCGCGAGAGCACCGACAGCCGCGTGGTCTACGACCGCTCGAACTTCCGCCAGAGCCCCTACAGCCTCGACATCTACGATCCGCGCTACGGCCAGGCCCTGCCGCCGCTCACCATCCGGCGCAATAACCTGGAGCGGGTCACCAACACGGCCCTCTACGCCCAGGACCAGATCGCCCTCAGTCCCGAGTGGAAAGCCCTGCTCGGCTTGCGCTTCGATTTCTTCGAGCAGTCCTTCCGCGAACACACCACGGCGACCCAGGTCGACCAGTCCCGGGTGGCAGCCACGCCACGTGCCGGCCTCGTCTACCAGCCCCTGCCGGAGCTCGCCCTCTATACCAACGTAGGCACCAGCTTCCGGCCCAATATCGGCCCCGACGCCTTCGCGGTGGCCCGCTCCGTGCCGTTCGAGCCCGAGACCGGACTCGGCTACGAGGTCGGCGCCAAGCTCGACCTGTTCGGCGGCGCGCTCGGCCTGACGGCGGCGGCCTTCCGCATCGAGCGGCAGAACGTGCTCACGGCCGACCCCAACAACCCGGGCTTCTCCCTGGCGGCGGGCGGGGTGCGCAGCCAGGGCTTCGAGCTCACGGCCGCCGGCGAGATCACACCCGAGATCAAGATCCTGGCGGGCTACGTCTACGCCGACGCCGTGGTCACGAAGGACAACGTGCTCCCCGTGGGCGCCCCGCTCGTCAACATCCCGCGCCACTCGGGCAGCCTGCTCGCGGTGCACGAGATGCAGGCCGGCCCCTGGAAGGGCCTCGGCCTCGGCGGCGGCGTGCGCGGCGTCGGCGAACGCGCCGGAGACGCGGCGGGCTCCGGCTTCGTGCTCCCGGCCTACATCGCGGTCGATGCCCTGGCCTACTATCGCTACGAGAACATCCGCTTCGGCCTCAACGTCGAGAACATCTTCGACGCGACCTACTACGAGAGCTCGAACAACGCCTTCCGGGTCTATCCCGGTGCGCCCCGGCGCTTCACCGGCACGATCTCGGTGCGGTTCTGATGGCTGACGTCACCACCCCTGCGGATGACTTCGTCCTGGAGATCCAGGGGGTTGGCACTGTCGCCCTCCCGAGCACGCTCGGCCTCACAGTCGAGGCCCTCGCACCGACGCCCTCGCGGATCGCGGCCATCGATGCGAGCCTGCGGGCGCAAGTCCGCTTCTACACCGCGGAGGAAGGCGCACGGATCACCTCGGCCTGGCTGACCGGCAAGGTTTCGGAGGTCGCGAGCCGGCCGGGGCTGGCGGGCGACCGGGATGCCGCGCAGGACCATGCCCGGGCGGCGGCCTGGAGCC
>NZ_JAIEOF010000109.1 GCF_019750675.1 Methylobacterium sp. | reverse complement strand
TCGATCCCCTCCATGATGACGTCGTGGATCTTCACGTCGCGGGTGAATGCGATCTCCCGCAGGCGACGATGGACCTCACGCGGCAGGTAGACGGAGGTATGAACGATGTCGGGCCGGGCCTTGCGCGACGCCGGCTTCGCGGGAGCCTGCGCCTCCGGAGGCCGGTCGGCGATCGCCGCGCGGGCTTCGGTCCCGGGAAGATTCAGGCCGCCGATGATGGACGGACGCTTGGTCATGCCGGAGACTCCATCATGTCTTGGTGCCTTTCATCTTGCGTGCGGCCCAAATCCAGAGGGCTCGGATTTCGTCGGCGGCCTTGCCGTCGCGGGCATACTCGGTGACGCCCTGCCCGGCCGCGAGGGCATCCTGATGATCGGCTCGTTGGGTCAGCATCGGTTCCGCCAGCACGCCGAACATCCCGAGGCCGTTCGCGGCTTCCGTAGCGCGGGAGCTGCGTCCGGCCGGGCATTGGTTCAGGATGAAAGCGAAGCGCTCGCGCATCTCGAGGCGCATCAGGGCCTCGATGGTCGGCATGGTGGCCTGAAGATCGAGCCGGGACGGGCGCGCCGGGATCAGGGCGAGGTCCGCTGCCTGCATCGCCAGGTTGCCGCCGGTGGAGGCGATGCCGGCCGTGTCGAGGATCGCCAGGGTGTAGCCCTCGGCTGCGAGGGCCTTCAGGATCGCCGGCAGGTTCGCGAGATTGTCCGGCCCGATTCGATCGACGGCCGGTTCTTCGACGGAACGCGTATCGCCCCAGGCGGCGAGGGACCCCTGCGGGTCGAGGTCGAGGGCGATCACCTTTTCGCCGGCCTGTGCGGCCGCGACGGCCAGGGAGGCGGCAATCGTGGTTTTCCCGGCGCCACCCTTCTGGGTGACAAGCGTGATGGTGCGCATCGCGATCCTGTCGTGCTATCCTGCTGTAGCGGCAAAGCGGGACAGCGTGAAGACGCTATCATGGTGTGGCATCAGAGAGCTGTAGCGCTACAGCATCAAAACGCTGTCATCTATCAACGCTGTAGCGGTGTAGTGCTAAAATGCTCTTATGCTGTAGAGCCTGAAAAACCTTTGCCAGGGAAAGCTTTAGGACCGTAGGGCCCTTGGCGCTCGCTACCAGATGGGAGGGACGCGATGGAACTGGTCCATCGAACAGAGGCTTCGCACCCCATCCGACAACCCGGGTGGATCGTACGACGAAGCGGCCGCTCGGCATCGCGCATGTGATCGACACTACGGCGATGGAGCGGTCCAAAGCGCGATCTCCTTCCCGGGCCCGGGCACGCCTCGGTGCGACCCTGAACCGGCGTTCAGGCGATCAGCGGTGATGACGATGGGGACGCCGGTTCTTCATCATCCGTGTGCTCCGCATGGAGCGGCCCATCATGCTGCCGCCCGCCGCGTTGCGGTGCATCTCGCCCATGTTGCTGTTGCCCGTCCGCGCCGCGTCACGATCAAGACCGTCGCCGGGAGATGCCATCGTTGCCGTGCTGATGCTCAGCATGAGGCCGAGGGTCATGCTTGTACCGAGGAAGAGCTTGGTCATCGCAGCAGGCCTTTCGCGGTGTCGCGCCATAAAATCAGAACCTCCGCTCCCGAACCCAGTTCCGGGCCGGGGCAATCATCATCCCGTGTGTGCCGATCCTCGCTCGCGAGCGGCCGGACCGCCTGCCGGCACGGAGAAATTCCGTCACAAAACACGAGACTTACGTAGAGTGAGTCGCGCTACCATGCTGTCATGCTGCAGCATGACAGCATTATAAATACAGGGCGAGCTGTGCGTAACGACGCGGAGCTGCCCCCATCAGGTGGCCTTGCAGGCCTTTCCGCCCGGCAGGACCGTTTCGGCGAGGCTGGCGGCGCCGGTGCCCCGCACCGGCCAGGAGACCGTCTTGGTGAAGGTGAGCTGATCCAGCCCGGGAAAGATGCCGAAGACGGGAAGGTAGCGGTACGTGACCTTGGCCGTGACGTAGCGCGCACCCGCCTTGGCTTCTGAGGGGATCGGATCGCCGAGTTCGGAATCCACGGCGGGGGCCGTGTCGTTCCGGGCGGCCGTCGAGCAGACGCGGGCCACGAGGCCCTGGCCCTTGGCGTAGACGCCGACGGCCGTGAGGACGATCCGGGCGGCCGAGGTGTCGTACGGGAAGGTCACCGCGCCGCCGGCGGCGTAGACGTCGTCAACGCTGTTGAGGCTGCCGCGCGAAATCAGGTCCGCCATGGTCCGCGCGGCCTTCTCCAGACCCTGGCTGATGCCGTAGGCGCGGGGAAACTCGACGGTCCCCATGAGGAGCAGGATGAGGACCGGGGCCACCAGGGCGAACTCGACGGCGGCGATGCCGTCCGCGTTGCCGAGGCGCCGGAGCGGGAGCGGGATGCGCATGGGGTTAGTCCTCGTCCATGCTCAGCACTTGTCCATGCTCAGCACTTGCCCGTGGCATAGGGCTCGGCCCGGAAGATCACCGTCGAGACCACGAGGCGCGCGGCCGTGCCGATGGCCAAGGCGTCGGTGTCGAGGAACCCGAAATAGCGCGGCACCACGACGGCCGCCCGCACGGTGACGACGTCGTTGCCCGACGGGCACTGGAACGTCTTCCCGAAACCGGCCGCGACGCCCTTCGTCGCGGCATCGTAGGGGTTGGCGACGGAGCGAGCCGCGAAGCTCGACGCGGTTGCGACATCGATCAGGACATCGGTGCACGGAAAGATCGTGACCTGGGAACAGACCGCCTTGCGCAGCCGGTCCGCCGCCGGCGTTCCGTCGTAGCCCTCCTGGAAGGCGCCCGTGAACACGGTCCGGGCGGCATAGTCGAGGGCGTTGTCGAGGGTCTGCTGGGAGAGCAACAGGAGGCCGGCCTCGAACAGGGCACAGACGAGAGCGAAGAAGGGCATTCCCACCATGGCGAACTCCACGGCGGTGGCCCCGTCCCGCCCGGACCGAAAGCGGCGGAGGGCGCCGCGCAGACGGCGCCAGGGACGACGCCCCGTGACGGCGCGCGTCACCGCGAGATCCTCAATTCGCTGATCTGGGCTCCGATCGCCCGGAAGGTGGCCGTCAGATTTCCGGAATCGGATACGTCGTAGAACATGGACGGGTTGCTGGCGCAGTTGCGTAGCAGGTCGCTCGTGCCTTCGGTGACCTCGACCCGGACCGTGAAGATCTGGATGCCGGCGCTCTTCATGTTGGAGCAGAGCAGGGCCAGCCGCTCGTCGATGGCGCGGGTGCGGATCGCGATGTCCGACGACGTCGTGCCGAGGCGATTGGCCCAGATGTAGCCGATGCCCGAATAGACCGACTCGTTGCTGTTGGGCCGGTAGGCGCTGGTGTTCTGCCCGTCCGTCATCACCACGGCGAACTTGCGCGTGGTGGTATCCGTATAGGGCGCACCCCTGACCAGGGGGCCGGTCGGCGAGAGGACATGCCAGCCCCAGGCAAGCCCGAGGGCGACGTTGGTGTCCCCGATCACGCTCATGCTCGCGATGGCCGCGGTGACCGTGGCCTTCGAGGTGGTCAGCGGGGTGATGGGCTGGAGCTCGCAGCCCGCGTTCGGGCCGTAGAGGTAACCGGTCCTACCCCTGTCCGACCGCGAAACCTTCCAGGGGGTGCCGTACTTGGCCGTCTGACCCTGGCGCTTGCGGTCGCCGGTAACGAAATACTGGCTGAGGATATCACTGTAGTCGTCGAGGTAGTCGTTCGCCGTGTTGCTGTCCTTGTCCGACTCGTCGGGGGCGAAATAGGGTACGAACAGACTGTCGGGGGTGCCCTGGCTCGCGGGGGAGTCCTCGACGTCGTAGGGCGCGGGCCGGCTCTCGACGCATCCGCCCCAGGCGAC
>NZ_JAIEOF010000089.1 GCF_019750675.1 Methylobacterium sp. | reverse complement strand
AAGCATCATCGTTCCGCCTTTACCAGTCCGAACCGGTGGGGTCGAGGGAGATCGCGCGCAGAATAGTGCTTGCTTCATCCAAAAATGAATGCAAATTTTTGGTCGACCAACCCGATCGCGCATCGTATCGCCGACGATCGCTGTGTCGCCCGCCGGCGATGCATCCCCTTCCGAATGCCCGCGAGGCCACGATGACGACACGCGCCGGACGCCACTTCCTGCACATTCCGGGGCCGAGCCCGGTGCCCGAGCGCGTGCTGCGCGCCATGGACATGCCGGTGATCGACCATCGCGGCCCCGACTTCGCCAAGCTCGGACGGGCGGTGCTGGAGGGCGCGCAGGCCGTGTTCCAGACCCGCGCTCCGGTGATCCTCTATCCGGGCTCGGGCACGGGGGCCTGGGAGGCCGCCATCGTCAACACCCTCTCGGCCGGCGACCGGGTGCTGATGTTCGAGACCGGCCACTTCGCCACCCTGTGGCGGAGCATGGCGGCGCGCTGGGGGATCGAGGTCGAGTTCGTGCCGGGCGACTGGCGCCGGGGCGTCGACCCGGCCCGGGTCGAGGCGATTCTCTCCGAGGACCGCGCCAAATCGATCAAGGCCGTGATGGTGGTCCACAACGAGACCTCGACGGGGGCCACGAGCCGGATCGCCGAGATCCGCCGGGCCATCGATCGGGCCAACCACCCGGCCCTGTTCCTCGTCGACACCATCTCGGGCCTTGGCTCGGCCGAGTACGCCCACGACGCATGGGGCGTCGACGTCTCGGTGAGCTGCTCGCAGAAGGGCCTGATGCTGCCCCCCGGCCTCGGCCTCGTCGCCCTGTCGGACAAGGCGCTGGCCGCCACGAAGACCGCGACCCTGCCGCGCTCCTACTGGGACTGGCAGGACATGCTCAAGCCCAATGCTGCCGGTTACTTCCCCTATACGCCGGCGACCAACCTGCTCTACGGCCTGCGCGAGGCCATCGCCATGCTGCTGGAGGAGGGTCTGCCGCAGGTCTTCGCCCGCCACCAGCGCCTGGCCGCCGCCACCCGCGCCGCCGTCGAGGCCTGGGGCTTGGAGATCCTATGCCAGGAGCCGTCCGAGTACTCGCCCGTGCTCACCGCCGTGGTGATGCCGGAGGGGCACGATGCCGACGCCCTGCGCACCCTGATCCTCGAGAAGTACGACCTGTCGCTGGGCACCGGCCTCGCCAAGGTCGCCGGCAAGGTCTTCCGCATCGGCCATCTCGGCGAGACCAACGACCTCACCCTGATGGCTGCCCTGTCGGGCGTCGAAATGGGTCTGAAGGCCGGCGGCGTGCCGCATGCCCGCGGCGGCGTGCTGGCGGCCATGGACGCCCTGCGGTCCGGGCTGGACGATTGAGGAGTCATCTCCGGCGGGCCCGATAGATCGGGGTCTGACAGACCGTCATTCCGGGGCGCCGAAGGCGAGACCGGAATCCAGATCCGCCGACGGCGCCGGACGCGATGAAACCTGCGGTTCTGGATCCCGGGCTCCGCCGCGCGGCCCCGGGATGACGGAGTGCCAAAAGCGAAACCCTCGGAGAAACGAAGACCCGACGCCCTCATCCCCCCACGCACCCCCATAAAACAGCCCGGCGATCAGATCGGGCGGGGGGCAAGCGTTCAACCGGAGGAAACCCCGATGACGCCAGCCAAGAGACGCGTGTCCGCGTCGAACATGGTCCTGTTCCTGCTCTGCCTGATGTATTTCGTCACCTATCTCGACCGGGTGAACATCGCGACGGCGGGCGGCGAGATCATGAAGGATCTCGGCATGTCGAACACGCAGTTCGGCCTGATCCTGTCCGCCTTCGCCTACCCCTACGCCATCTTCCAGGTCATCGGCGGCTCGGTGGGCGACAAATTCGGGGCGCGCCGCACCCTCCTCGTCTGCGGCATCATCTGGGCCTCGGCGACGATCCTCACCGGGTTCGTGGGCGGGCTCGTCAGCCTGTTCCTCGCCCGCGTGCTCCTCGGCTTCGGCGAGGGCGCGACCTTCCCCACCGCCACCCGGGCCATGCAGAACTGGACGGCGCCGGGCAAGCGCGGCTTCGCACAGGGGATCACCCACGCCTTCGCGCGCTTCGGCAACGCGGTGGCCCCGCCGATCGTCGCCTTCCTGATCTACCAGGTCGGCTGGCGCATGGGCTTCGTCATCCTGGGTGTGGCGAGCTTCGCCTGGGTCGTGGTCTGGTACGCCTATTTCCGCGATGATCCGAAGGATCACCCGGCGATCACGCCGGAGGAACTCGCGGTGCTGCCCACGGCGAGCAAGGTCGGCGGCAAGCAGACCATTCCCTGGGGCCGCCTGACCCGCCGCATGCTCCCCGTGACGCTGACCTATTTCTGCTACGGCTGGACCCTGTGGTTGTTCCTCGGCTGGCTGCCGAGCTTCTTCAAGCTCAATTACGGGCTGGACCTGAAGAATTCGGCCCTGTTCGCCTCGGGGGTGTTCTTCGCCGGCGTCGTCGGCGACACGCTCGGCGGCGTCTTCAGCGACCGCATCCTGAAGAAGACCGGCAACCTCAAGCTCGCCCGGCTCAGCGTCATCGTGGTCGGCTTCCTCGGGGCGGCGGCGAGCCTCACGGGGGTGTTCTTCACCCGCGACCTGACGCTCGTCGCCCTGCTGCTCAGTTCGGGCTTCTTCTTCGCCGAACTGGTGATTGGCCCGATCTGGTCGGTACCCATGGACATCGCGCCGAAATACTCGGGCACGGCCTCGGGCCTGATGAACACCGGCTCGGCGGTGGCGGCGATCATCTCGCCGATCGTCTTCGGCATGATCGTCGACGCCACGGGCTCGTGGACCCTGCCCTTCGTCGGCTCCATCGGCCTCTGCCTGCTCGGCGCCGGCCTCGCCTTCACCATGCACCCCGAGCGGCCCTTCGTGGAGGTGCCGGAGGTGCCGCTCGGCCGGGCCGTACCGGCGGAGTGAAGCGATCCCCCTCCCCCTTTCGGGGAGGGGCCAGGGGTGGGGGTGTGCGCCGGCTTCCGAGCCCTTCTCCAGTTGATCGCTTCGGTCGGCACGGTCCGAACAGGCCCCCTCTCCCGTCTGGGAGCGGGTTGGGGTGAGGGGCGTGTCCCATTCGGAAAGGTCACACACCTCATCCTGTCCCTCTCCTTCCAGGAGAGGGGACCCGCGCTCGCAACAGGCCGAATGGAGAATTCGGCGTTGGTTGTGCCACGTGATGCAACATAGGACCTGAGCACGATGGACGAACCCGTGCACGACACAGCCCGTCCCCTCCCCCTCGCGGGCCTGCGCGTCCTCGACGTCACGCAGGTGATGGCGGGGCCGGTCTGCAGCATGCTGCTGGCCGATCTCGGGGCGGACGTGATCAAGATCGAGCCGCCCGGCACCGGCGACCAGACCCGGGGCGCCATGGGGTTCAAGATGAAGGGGCCCGACAGCATGGGCTTCCTCAACATGAACCGGAACAAGCGCAGCCTCGCCCTGAACCTGAAGAATCCGGTCGGGCGCGACCTCCTCCTCGACATGGCCGAGACCGCCGACATCCTGGTGGAGAATTACCGCCCCGGCGTGATGGCGCGCCTCGGCCTCGGCTACGAGGCGATGCGGGTGCGCAACCCGGGCCTGATCTACGCCAGCATCTCGGGCTTCGGGCAGACCGGGCCCTGGGCCAAGCGCCCGGGCTACGACCTCATGGCGCAGGCCATGTCCGGGGTGATGAGCGTCACCGGCCATCCCGGCGGGCCGCCGGTGAAGGCCGGGGTGCCGGTGGCCGATATCGGCTGCGCGCTGTTCGCGGTCTACGGCATCCTCAGCGCCTATATCGGCCGGCAG
>NZ_JAIEOF010000197.1 GCF_019750675.1 Methylobacterium sp. | reverse complement strand
GGTCTCATCCCAGCAGCCGGTCGAGGGTGATGGGAATGTCGCGCACCCGCACGCCGGTGGCGTGCCAGACCGCGTTGGCGATGGCGCCGGCGGTGCCGGTGATGCCGATCTCGCCGACCCCCTTGATGCCCAGCGGGTTCACGTGCGGATCGTGCTCCTCCACCAGGATCGCCTCCATCGCGGGCACGTCGGCATTCACCGGGATGTGGTACTCGGCCAGATTCCCGTTCATCACCCGGCCGGAGCGCGGATCGAGCATCGCGTGCTCGTGCAGGGCCAGGGACACGCCCCAGATCATGCCGCCGTAATACTGGCTGCGCACGAGGTGCGGGTTGATGATCCGCCCGGCCGCGAAGGCACCGACGAGGCGCGTCACCCGGATCTGGCCGAGGTCGGGGTCGACCTTCACCTCCGCGTAGACCGCCCCGTGGGCGTGCATCGCGTAGGTCTTCTGCGCGGCGGGATCGCCCTGCCCCTGTCCCTTCGCCTCGACGGAGGTCTTGCCGGCGCGGGCTAGGATCTCGCCGAAGGATTCGGAGCGGGCGGGGTCGTCCCGGCGGGCGAGGCGGCCGTCGGCGGCGGTGACGCCGGCATTGCCGGCGCCGTAGAGGGGGGAGGCGCGGTCGTTGACGGCGAGCTGCGCCAGGGCCGCGATGGCGCCCTTCGCTGCGTTGTCCACCGCCGTGCCGCTGGTGGCGGTGCCGGTCGAGCCACCGGCCAGGCCGCCGTTCGGCAGGTTCGAATCGCCGATGCGCAGTTCGATCCGCTCGATCGGAAGCCCGAGCCCGTCGGCGCCGATCTGCGCCAGCACGGTCCAGGCACCCTGGCCCATGTCCTGGGCTGCGGTCTCGATGAGACCCGTGCCGTCGGCCCGGAGCGTGGCGCGGGCCTCGCCCTGCATCATTCCGGCCGGGTAGGTGGCGGTGCCGAGACCCCAGCCGACGAGGAGCCCGTCGGCGTCGCGCATCTGGCGCGGCTGCCGGGGGCGGGAGGCCCAGCCGAAGCGCTCGGCGCCTTGGGCGTAGCATTCGCGCAGGGCCTTCGAGGAGAACGGCCGATGGCTGATCGGCTCCACCTCGGCGTAGTTGCGCAGGCGGATCTCCAGGGGATCGAGGTCGAGTTCCAGGGCCAGCTCGTCGAGGGCGCTCTCCACCGCGACGCTGCCCGAGGCCTCGCCGGGGGCGCGCATGAAGATCGGGGTGCCGATATCGGCCCGGGAGACCGCGTGCGTCGTGGCGATCGCGCCCGCCGCGTAGAGGTGGCGCGAGAGGATGCCGGAGGGCTCGACGAAGTCGTCGTACCGGCTCGTCAGGGTCAGGGTGTGGTGGTCGAGGGCGGTCAGCGTGCCGTCGCGGGTGGCGCCCAGCTTCAGGGTCTGGCGCGTGGCGGCGCGGTGGCCGACGGGGCCGAACATCTGCTCGCGCCGGGTCACCAGCTTGACCGGGCGCCCGACGAGCTTGGCCGCCATGATCCCGAGGATCTGCGGCGCGGTGACGAAGCCCTTCGAGCCGAAGCCGCCGCCGAGATAGTGGCAGACCACGTGGATGTTCTCTTGCGGGATGCCGAACAGCCCGGCGAGCCGGCCCTTGGCGATCCAGAGCGCCTGGGTCGGCGTGTACAGGGTCAGGCGGTCGCCGTCCCACTCCGCTACGCTCGAATGGGGCTCCAGGGCGTTGTGGTACTGCGAGGCCGTGTCGTAGGTCGCCTCGATCCGGGCCTCGGCCGCCGCCATGCCGGCGGCGATGTCGCCCGAGCCCTCGTCGGTGGCGGAGCCCGCCCCGATGGTCTCGGGTGCGAACACCTCGCCGGCCCCGAGAGCGACGCTGACGGCCTCCGATTCGTAGCGGGGTGCGAGCAGGGTCGCGCCCTCGGTGGCGGCCTCCAGGGTCTCGGCGATGACCACCGCGATCGGCTGATTGGCGTAGCGCACGCCGTCGTTCTGCAGAAGGTCGAGGCGGAACGCGAAGGGATTGTCCTTCATGTCCGGCGACTTGGCGAGCGCCGGGGCGTTCTCCGGCGTCATCACCGCGACGACGCCGGGATGCGCTTCCGCCGCCGCGACGTCGAGATGGGTGACCCGGCCGCGGGCGATCGCACTCACCGCCATCACCGCGTGGGCGAGGCCCTCGGGCCGGAAATCCGCGCTGTAGCGGGCTGACCCCGTGATCTTGGCGTGGCCGTCGCGCCGGGTGAGCGGCTGGCCGATGGAGGCGCCGTGGCGCTGACGCTCAGGCATGGGGCAGGGCTCCGGCCGAGGGGGTAGGGGCGAACGGGCTGGCAGGCAGGGCGGGGACGCGGTCCGGCGTGCCGGCGGCCGCCAGGGTGAGCGCGCGCACCACGATGCGGCGGGCAAGCTCGATCTTGTAGCCGTTGTCCCCCGAGGGTCTGGCATCCGCCAGCGCCGCCTCGGCCGCCCGGGCGAAGGTCTCCGGGGCCGGCACGGCACCGGCCAGCAGGCGCTCGGCCTCCCGGGCGCGCCAGGGCTTCAGGGCGACGCTGCCGAGCGCGATGCGGGCTTCCCCGATCCGATCGCCGTCCATCCGCAGACCGATGGCCGCCGAGACCACCGCGAAGGCGTAGGAGGTGCGCTCGCGGACCTTGAGGTAGCGGCTGTGCCCGGCGAAGTGCTCCGCCTCGGGCGGCAGGGTGACGGCGACGACGAGCTCGCCCGGCTCCAGCACGGTCTCGCGCTGAGGCGTGTCGCCGGGCAGGCGGTGGAACGCCTCCAGGGGCACGGAGCGCGCCCCGCCCGGCCCCTCGATCTCCACGCTGGCGTCCAGCGCCGCGAGCGGCACGCAGAAGTCCGATGGATGGGTGGCGATGCAGTGCTCGGTCCAGCCGAGCACCGCGTGGCTCCGCGTGACGCCGCCGAGGGCGGCGCAGCCGGCGCCGGGGTCGCGCTTGTTGCAGGCGCTGGCGGTGTCGTAAAAGTATTGGCAGCGGGTCCGCTGCAGCACGTTGCCGGCGGTGGTGGCGGCGTTGCGCAACTGGCCCGAGGCGCCCGAGAGCAGGGCCTCCGCCAGCGCCGGGTAGCGCCGGGCGATGCTCGCGTCGTGTGCGAGGGCCGCGTTGCGCACCAGGGCGCCGATCCGGGTCGAACCGTCGGCGCCGCGCTCGATCCGGTCGAGACCGGGCAGGCGGGTGATGTCCACGAGGCTGTCCGGCCGGGTGACGCCGCCCTTCATCAGGTCGACGAGATTGGTGCCGGCGGCGAGATAGGCGGCCCCGGGCTGGCCGGCGGCCGCGACCGCCTCGGCGACGCTGGTCGCGCGGATGTAGTCGAAGGCCTTCACGCCGCATCCTCCGCGAGCTGGCGGCCGGGCAGGACGTCCGGCCCCGCGATCGCCGTGTGGGCGGCGAGCACCGCCTGCGTGATGCCCGCATAGGCGCCGCAGCGGCAGAGATTGCCGCTCATGCCCTCGCGCACCCGCTCGGGGTCACCCCCGGTCTGGCCCTCCTGGATCAGCCCGACCGCGCTCAGGATCTGGCCCGGGGTGCAGAAACCGCACTGGAAGCCGTCATGCTCGAGGAAGGCGGCCTGGACGGGGTGCAGGGCGTCGCCCTCGGCGAGACCTTCGATCGTGGTGATCGAGGCCCCGTCGTGACTGACGGCGAGCGCCAGGCAGGCATTCACCCGGAGGCCGTCGACCAGGACGGTGCAGGCGCCGCACTGGCCCCGGTCGCAGCCCTTCTTGGCCCCGGTGAGGTCGAGGCGCTCGCGCAGAAGGTCGAGGAGGGTGACGCGCGCATCCTCCAGGACGATGCTGCGCGCCGCACCGTTCACGGTCAGCGTGATGGAAAAGCTCATGCG
>NZ_JAIEOF010000003.1 GCF_019750675.1 Methylobacterium sp. | reverse complement strand
GGCGGCCTTGACGGCGCTGGTGCCCTCCAGGGTCCGCACCGCCCAGAGGGCGGCCCGCCGGTCGAGGTCGAGGGAGCGGAACGCATCCGCCTCGGCGAGCCGCTCCAGGGCGTTGCGGGGGAGCGCCAGGGCCGCCTGCAAACCCTCGATGCTGGCGTAGCCGTTGCCCCGTAAACGCACGAGGCGGTGCATGGCCGCCTGCGGCACCCCGCTCACCTGGCGCAGGCCGAGGCGCACGGCCAGGCGTCGCTCGACCCCGGGGGGCGGCGGCTCGGAGGCCGGCTCCAGGGTGCAGTCCCAGTCGCTGGCGTTGACGTCGACCCCGCGCACCTCGACGCCGTGGGCACGGGCGTCGCGCACGAGCTGCGCCGGCTGGTAGAACCCCATGGGCTGGGCGTTCAGGATCGCGGCGAGGAAGACGTCGGGATGCCGGCACTTCATCCAGGCCGAGGCGTAGACCAGCAGCGCGAAGCTCGCCGCGTGGCTTTCCGGGAAGCCGTAGGTCGAGAAGCCCTCGATCTGCTTGAAGCAGCGCTCGGTGAAGTCGCGCGGGTAGCCGCGCGCCACCATGCCCTCCACGAACTTGGTGCGGAAGTTCACGATCTGGCCGTTGTGCCGGAAGGTCGCCATGGCCCGGCGCAGGCCGTCGGCCTCGTGGGGCTCGAAGCCCGCGGCCGTGATGGCGATCTGCATGGCGTGCTCCTGGAACAGGGGCACGCCGTAGGTGCGCTTGAGGACGCCCTCGAGTTCGTCCTTCGGTCCTTGGGAAGGATGGGGCGAGGGGTAGATCACAGGCTCCAGCCCCTGGCGGCGGCGCAGGTAGGGATGGACCATGTCGCCCTGGATCGGCCCCGGCCGGACGATCGCCACCTGCACCACGAGGTCGTAGAATTCCTGCGGTTTCAGGCGCGGGAGCATCGACATCTGCGCCCGGCTCTCGACCTGGAACACGCCCACCGAATCGGCCTTGGCCAGCATCGCGTAGGTGGCTTCGTCCTCGCGCGGCAGGTCGGCGAGGGTCGGGTAGTCGTGTCCGTATTCGCGTCTCAGGAGATCCACGCCCCGGCGCAGGCAACTCAGCATGCCGAGCGCCAGCACGTCGACCTTCATCAGGCCGAGCACGTCGATGTCGTCCTTGTCCCACTCGATGAAGGTGCGGTCCGCCATGGCGGCGTTGCCCACCGGCACGGTCTCGTCCAGGCGCCCGCGCGTCAGCACGAAGCCGCCCACATGCTGCGAGAGATGGCGCGGGAAGCCGATCAGCGCGTGGGCGAGTTCCAGGGCCTGCCGGATCGACGGGTTGTCCGGGTCGAGCCCGGCCTGCCGGATATGCGCGTCGGGCAGGTCCTTGCCCCAGGAGCCCCAGACCGTGTCGGCCATCACGCCGGTGATGTCGGGGGGCAGCCCCAGGACCTTGCCGACCTCCCGGATTGCGCTGCGCGGGCGGTAATGGATCACCGTGGCGCAGATCGCGGCCCGGTCGCGGCCGTAGCGCTCGTAGAGGTACTGGATCACCTCCTCGCGGCGCTCGTGCTCGAAATCCACGTCGATGTCGGGGGGCTCGGCCCGGTTCTCCGAGATGAAGCGGGCGAAGAGCAGCCGGATCTCGGTGGGATCGACCGCCGTGATGCCGAGGCAGTAGCAGACCACGGAATTGGCGGCCGAGCCGCGCCCCTGGCACAGGATGCCGCGCTGCCGCGCGAACTCGACGATGTCGAACAGGGTGAGGAAGTAACGCGCATAGTCCATCTTCGCGATGAGGCGCAGCTCATCCTGAATTGTGTTCATGATTTGTTCTGGAATACCATCCGGGTAGCGCCAGCCCGCGCGCTCCGCGACCCGGTAGGCCAGGTAGTCTTGCGCGGAAAAGCCCGGCGGCACCGGCTCGTCGGGATACTCGTACTTGAGTTCGTCCAGGGAGAAGTCGCAGGACTGGGCGATCTCGATCGTGCGGGCGACGGCCTCGGGATGGTCGGCGAACAGGCGCGCCATCTCGTCCGCCGGCCGCAGGTGGCGCTCGGCGTTGGCCTCCAGGCGGTAGCCCGCCGCATTCAGGGTGCAGCCCTCGCGGATGCAGGCGACGATGTCCTGCAGGGGGCGGCGGTCGGGGTGGTGGTAGAGCGCGTCCGACACCGCCACCAGGGGCGCGCCGAGGCGGAGCCCCAGTTCGGCGAGGCGCCCGAGGCGCCGGCGCTCGTCGCCGCGCCGGCGGTGGCTCCCCGCCAGGGTGACCCGGCCGGGGGCTTCGGCGGCGAGCTCGCGGAGATGACGCAAGAAGGGGTCGTCGTCTCCGAGTTGCTCCGGCGGGACCGCGATGAGCATCTGGCCTTCGCTGGCGGCCAGGAGTTCCGAGAAGTCGAACCGGCACTGGCCCTTCTCGGAGCGGCGGTTGCCGAGGGTGAGGAGCCGGCAGAGCCGGCCGTAGGCGGCCCGGTCCATCGGGTAGGCCACGGCCTCGAAGCCCTCCTGCGTGACGAGGCGCACGCCCGGCAGGAAGCGGATGACGGGCTCGCCGGCCGCCACCCGCCGCTTCACCTCGGCATGGCCCCGCACCACCCCCGCCAGGGTGTTGCGGTCGGCGATGCCGATGGCGTGCAGTCCGAGTTCGGCCGCTTGCCCCACGATCTCGCCGGGATGCGAGGCCCCGTGCAGGAAGGAGAAATTCGTGGTGACGGCGAGCTCGGCATAGGCAGGCTGCCCGACCATCGACGTCATCGCTTTTCCGGCTCCGCTGTATCCGACTCGTGGCTGAGAACGAATCGTGATCGTTTCGGATCCCGGGGTGCCGGTTTCGCGTCGGGGAGTCAAAGTCCCGATGGTGACTGGCCAAGCTGTTCGCCGTGCGTTAGCCCGGTCCTCCCCAGACAGGATGTCCCATGCTCACCTGCGCGATCCTCGACGATTACCAGGGCGTCGGTCCCACCATGGCCGACTGGTCGGGACTGACGGACCGGATCACCCTGCGCGACCTGCGCACCACCTTCGCGACCCAGGACGCGCTCGTCGACGCGATCGGGGATTGCGAGATCGTGGTGATGATGCGCGAACGCACGCCGTTCCCCGCCGAGCTCTTCGCGCGCCTGCCCAAGCTGCGGCTCCTCCTCACCAGCGGCCTGCGCAACCTGTCGATCGATCTCGCCGCCGCGAAGGCGCATGGCGTCACGGTCTGCGGCACGGCCAGCCACCCCGAGCCGCCGGTGGAGCTGACCTGGGCGCTGATCCTGGGGCTGGCCCGCCACCTCGTGCCCGAGGTGCAGGCCCTGCGCACGGGCGGCCCCTGGCAGTCCAGTGTCGGCAGCGATCTCGCCGGCCGCCGCCTCGGGCTCCTGGGTCTCGGCAAGACCGGTGCTCGCGTCGCCCGGATCGGCCAGGCCTTCGGCATGGAGGTCAGCGCCTGGAGCCAGAACCTCACGGCCGAGCGGGCCGCGGCCGAGGGCGTCGCCCTGGCGCCCTCCCTGGAGGCGCTGCTGGAGGCGAGCGACATCGTTTCGATCCACCTCGTCCTCGGCGCGCGGACCCGCGGCCTCGTCGACGACGCGGCGCTGCGCCGGATGCGACCCGAGGCGTTCCTGATCAACACCTCCCGCGCCGCGATCGTGGACGAGGCCGCGCTGCTCGCCACCCTCACCGAGAACCGGATCGCCGGCGCCGGCCTCGACGTCTACGAGACCGAGCCGCTGCCGCCGGATTCGCCCTGGCGCACTCTGCCGAACGTGCTGGCGACGCCGCATCTCGGCTACGTCACGGAGCGGAACTACCGCACCTACTTCCCCGAGATCGTGGAGGA
>NZ_JAIEOF010000455.1 GCF_019750675.1 Methylobacterium sp. | reverse complement strand
GCGGGCGACCACACCCATTCGCTGGACCTCAGCCCGGCCGGCGGCGGCCAGGGCCACTCGAACATCCCGCCCGGCCTGGTCGTGACCTTCGCCATCAAGGTCTGACGCTGCGTTCTCATTCTCACACACGGAGCCTCTTCATGGGCGCTTTCGATTGGTCGCCGATCGCAGAAGAAAATGCGATCGCCGATCCCGCCATTCAGGCCAGAAAGGGCGCGTCCGCACGCTCGTTCCCCGAGTCGCTTCAGGGGTTGATGGCGGGAGTTGCGGCGCTCGCCGCCGATCAGGGCGGAGGGCTCACGTCGACCGGTGAAGCGAACGCCTACGAAGTCGAGACGGCATCCGGTACGCGCAGGCTCAAGGCGGGCCTTTCGCTGCTCATTCGCTTCCATCAGGCCAACACCGGGCTCGCCACGCTCAACGTCGATGGCACCGGCCCCAAGCCGCTTTGCGATATGGACGGCATCCGCCTTCTCGCCGCGCAGGTGAAGGCCGACCGGTTCGCCTGGGTCACTTACGATGCCGTCGGTCGGACCTGGCGAACGGACGCGCTCTCGGGCATCGACAACACGTCCGATGCGCAGAAGGTGGATACCGGCCCGATCGCCGCGGCCCTTGCCGCGCGCGCGTTGAAGCACTCGCCTGAGTTTGAGGGCGCGCCGACGGCCCCCAACCCGGATCCCAGCGACAACACATCCCGTCTGGCGACAATGCTCACCCTCCTCCGACGTGAGCGGTGGCGCGGTCCGACCGCGTTCGACTTCATCCCATCGAGCTATCACGACGCGATCGAGGGCGGCACCAGCACGACCGACGTGACGGAGGGGCTCCGGCGCTTTGCCGCGTCGCTCGGCGAAAAGGGGCATGCCTTCAACGGTGTGGGTTGTGACGCTCGCCTCCCGTCCGGCGTCTACAATATCTCCGACACGATCTCGTTCAATCAGGTCGCGACGCAGCTCCAAAGCAGCGCGATGGGCGCGGCCAACTTCCTGCTCCGACGCAACCTCGGCCAGGGCGTGCCCGCCATCGAGTTTCGGCAAAAGATCGTCGGGTATTCGAACGTCGGCTCCGGGGTGCGGGGTATCCGCCTCGACATGCTCGGCTTCACCGGGGCGGGCATCAAAGCCTGGAAGCCCTACGATTGCTGGACCATCGCGGACACGTTCGTCGAGAACGTTGCCCCCGGAGACCACGCCTACGTGATCGTTCCAGATCCCGTGTTCGGGCCGACGGACATCTACAGCCAGGGCGTGTTCATGCTGAACACCCTGGCCGCGCACTCCGACCCGACCGGCTACGCGTCCCTCTACCACATCGAGTCCCTCAACGAGGGTGCGTTCATCCTAACGAAGGCTTTCGGCTGCTTCCCGGGGAACTTCGGCGGCAACAAGATGGCGCCTTGCAACGGCTTCGAGCTCGTCGACTGCAACGGCCTCGTCTTCACCAATCCGAGCGCGGCGTTCTGCTCGGAGCATGCTTTCCTGGCGCGGTCTACCGGGCGCTCCATCTGCCGTGGCCTCACGATCGATACACCCACGATCGAAGGCGGCCGCGGCGTGATCAAGACGGTTGGCGTCGTCGGGAACGACGATGTGAACCGCGTGCTCGACGTCTCCGTACGCAATCCGCGCCGTGTGTTTCCGAGCGTGGCGCACCCGGACGGTGATTTCGCGCTCTCTCGCACCCGCTATGGGCGTTTCGAGACGAAGGATTACACGGTCCGCTGCAGCGAGACGTATCGCAACCGCATTGAGACGAACGTGGGCGCCTACGCGATCTCCGGCGTCGACAACAGCGACCTGATCTCGTGCCTGCCCGACGTTTTTCCACACACCAAAGTCGAAGTTGGAATGGTCGATGCTCAGGCCATTCCGGCGGGCGCCTTCACCTATGTGAATTACAATCTTGAGCTTACCGATCTAGGCGGCGAATACGATCCCGCTCAGAAATTCTGGCAGGTGTCCCAGTATGGACGCTATCGCATCGACATCGGCCTGCACATCGCCCCGAACGCCGCCACGCCCGGCCAGATCGGGGCCCGCATCGTGCTCAACGGAACTCCATATCGAGACCTCTTCTTGGACTCCGCATCTTCAGTGCTAAGCATCAAACGGACGGCCTCAGCGGAGCTTGATCTGTCGCCCTTCGATCGTATCGAGATCCAGGTCTACGCAGATGTCGGAGCCAGCATTCTGAACGGTCGAACCGCCACGTTCCTCCGCGTCACGCCGCTCAACAACGGTTATAATTTGTAGGCTCCGGTCACGCCTCCGGTCCTGCAACCTTGCCACTTATCCGTCCGCACAACCGCCTCCGGGCGGTTTTTTTCATGCCCGGAGGGGCTCGCGATGATCCCCTCCGACGCCTGGGCGCGAACCGCCCCGCGCGGCTGACATGCCGCCCTTCCTGGCCGCGCTGTGCAGCCTCTACCTCTTGCAGGGATGCCCCGATATGGATCTCTCCCCCATCGGCCGCGAGGCCCTGGAGAAGCGCGAAGGCTGCCGCCTGGAGGCCTACCGAGACAGCGTCGGCGTCTGGACGATCGCGTGCGGCGTCACCACCGCCTCGGGTCTCATCAAGGTCACGCCCGGCCTGCGGATCACGGAGGCGCAAGCCGACGACCTGAACGCTCGCGCCTTCCTGAAATATGCGGGGTACGTGAAGGCCGCGATCGGCGACAAGCCCATCGCGCAGCACCAGTTCGATGCCTTCGTGTCGATCGTCTTCAACATCGGCCCGGGCGCCTTCCAGGGCTCGACCTTCCTGCGCAAGTTCATGGCCGGCGACCCGAAGGGCTGCGCCGACGCTATCCTGCTCTGGAAGAAGCCGGCCGAGATCATCCCGCGCCGGCAGGCCGAGGCCGACCAGTTCCTCACGCCCTACGCCAAGGCCCTGCCGAAGGCGCGGCGCACGGATCGCACCCCGATCGCGGCGCCGGCGGTGGCCAAGCCAGCGGCGACGCCTGCGCCGGATCCGCTCGCTCCGATGACGGGGAAGTTCCTTCCTAGCGCTCCGATCTCCCCTCCTAAGGTCTCCACCCAGCCCGCCCCCACCGGCGGGCTTTCTTCTGCGCCCTCCCCGGCGCCGCTTGGCTTCTGGGCCCGGCTGCACGCCGCCCTCTCGCGAAAGGCAGCCTGACCATGACCGTGCTCGCCCGCCTCAACGCCCGCCTCGTCGGGTTCCGGATGATCCTGCTGGCCGTGCTGTTCGCGGCGCCCGACGTCCTCAACGCGCTGGTCGGCTTCGACTGGGCCAGCGTGCTGCCGGCCGGCTACGAGGGCTACGGCGCGAAGATCGGCGCCGGGCTCGGCCTGCTCCGCCTCGTCTCCATCCCGGTGATGAACAGCGTCCGGGCTGCAGCTCGCGATGGCGCACGCCAGGCGGGCCAGGACGCCGGCCGGGACCAGCGCTGATGTGGGCCTCGCTCATCCTCGGCCTGCCGGGCATCGCCGGTAAGCTGCTCGACTACCTTGGCAAGCGCTCCGACAACACGGTCCTGACCAACAGCCAGAACGTGACGGGTGACACCACCGTCGCCCAGGCGCAGCTCCTGGCCTACGTCGAGGAGCGCAAGGTCATCGCGCAGGAGCGCGCCGAACAGCACCTCTCGCCCTGGACGGCCTGGATGATCCCGACCGCGTTCGGGCTCTGCATGCTCCACTTCGGCGCGATCGTCCTCGACTCGACCTTCCTATTCAACTGGAGGGTCGCGAAGCTGCCCCCGCCCTACGACGAGATGGAGCGGTACATCGTGCTCTCCGTCATCGGCGTGGCCGGGGTCGC
>NZ_JAIEOF010000216.1 GCF_019750675.1 Methylobacterium sp. | reverse complement strand
GAGATTGAAAATTCTCGAATCATCGCACCGGGAGATCGTTCGCATCGCGAAAGACCGTTGGAGGGAATAAATCGCTTTCCGTAGCATCTCCCTTGTCGCGAGGAATCGCCACGGGGCTCGATGCCCTCGAACGCATCGATGCCAACATTCTTCAAGGGGAGAGACCATGCACGGATTGGACAGACCGACGAACCGCCGCCTCGTCCTGGGTGGACTCGGGCTCGGCAGCCTCGGCGCCGCACTGCCGGCCTGGGCCGCGGGCTCGGTGAAGCTGCCTCTGCCGGGCGGCCCGGACGAGCGGGCGCTGACCACCGCCTTTCCGGGCAAGGGCGAGATGATCCTGCAGCGTACTCATCCTCCGCTGCTGGAGACGCCGTTTTCGGTGTTCGACGAGGGCGTGTTCACCCCCAACGACCGCTTCTACGTGCGCTGGCACTGGGCCTCGATCCCGACCGAGGTAAATGCCGGCACCTTCCGGCTCAAGGTCCACGGCCATGTGGAGAAGGAACTCTCGCTCTCCCTCGACGCCATCGCCGGCCTGCCGCGCTTCGAGATCGCCGCGGTCAACCAGTGCTCGGGCAATTCGCGCGGGCTGTTCGAGCCGCGAGTGCCCGGCGCGCAATGGGCTAACGGCTCGATGGGCAACGCCAAATGGACCGGCGTACGCCTCAAGGATGTGCTCGAACAGGCCGGGGTGAAGGCCGGTGCCGTGCAGGTGCGCTTCGACGGCCTCGACGCGCCGGTGGTCGACGACGCGCCCGACTTCAAGAAATCGCTCGATCTCGATCACGCAAGCAATGGCGAGGTGATGATCGCCTACGCGATGAATGGCGAGCAATTGCCGCTGCTTAACGGCTTCCCGCTCCGGCTCGTGGTGCCGGGCTGGTACTCGACTTATTGGGTGAAGATGCTGTCCGACATCGAGGTCCTGGACAAGCCCGACGAACAATATTGGATGAAGACCGCCTATCGCATCCCCGATGTGCCGGGCGCTAACATCAAGCCCGGCCAGACCGGCTTCAAGACAGTGCCGATCAACAGGATGGTGCCGCGCTCGTTCGTCACCAATCTGCAGGACGGCGCCAGGGTGGCGGCCGGAACGCCGGTGGCCATCCGCGGCATCGCCTTCGGCGGCGATTGTGGGGTGAAGAAGGTCGAGGTGTCTGGAGACGGCGGAGCGACGTGGGTCCCGGCGCAACTCGGGGCGGACGAGGGCCCCTACAGCTTCCGCCGCTTCGACGGCAGCCTGCCGGCGCTTGCTGCCGGGACCCATACGGTCAAGGTCCGCTGCACAAACACCAAGGGCGTCGCGCAAGGCATGGACCGGGTCTGGAACGCCAACGGCTTCATGCAGAACGGCATCGAGACCGTGTCCTTCCAGGCCGCTTGAGGAGAACAGCCATGAACACGATCCGCCCTGCGGCCCTCATCACCGCGCTCATCCTGTCTCCCCTGGTGGCGCTCGCGGCGCCTGCTCCCGAGCCGATGCGCTTCAGCTCGCAATCGATCGAATTTCCGACGTCCGACCGGATCTTTCCGGACGGGCCGGGAGCCGAGGCGGTCAATAACAATTGCCTCGCCTGCCACTCGGCCGGGATGGTGCTGACCCAGCCCAAGCTCACGAAGGCGCAGTGGACCGAGACCGTGAACAAGATGGTCCACGTCTACAAAGCGCCGGTCGATCAGGCCGATGTGCAGACCATCGTCGACTACCTCACGGCGTTGAAGCCCACGCCCTGAACCCTCGAATCCCGAGGCCGCCGTGCTTTTTTCGTCGGCCTCGGGGAATAGACCGCCCTCGCTGGCATCTCCCTAAGGCGATGCACGGCCTGACCGGTCCCGCACGACGCAATCCGATTTCGAACTCGCCCGCACGGCCGGCCCCAGGCCGCCGAACGAGGGCGCATGCCCGAGAGACACGCTTCATGACTGACGTCCGCACCAGCCTCCGCGCCCTCCTCGCCGGAGCTGCCTTGCTTCTCACCCAGAACCAACCTGGATTCGCCGCCGGCTTCGACGGCGCAATCAAGAACAACGCGCTCGCCTTGAACGCCGCCGGCACGGTCGCCGCGGTGTCGAACAGCGAGGAGAGCGCCGTCATCGTCTACGACGTCGCCAAGGGCACGGTGCTGCGCCGCCTCGACGGCTTCGTCACGCCGCGCAACATCGTGTTCGCGCCGGACGGCGCCCGCTTCTACGTCTCCGACAGCGGCACGGGCCGGATCACGGTCTACGAGACCGGCACCGGCAAAGAAGCCGGCGTTCTTGCCGCGGGCCCCGGTGCGTTCGGCACGGTGCTCTCGGCCGACGGGACAAAGCTCTACGTCAACAACGAGGCCGCGAGCACGCTGACCGTGTTCGACACCAAGACCCTGCTGGCAGACGCCGTGATCCCCGGCTTCGCGCAGCCGCGCCAGGGCGTGAAGCTGTCGCCGGACGGCAAGACCGTGTTCGTGACGAACTTCCTCGGCGACAAGATCACGTTGGTCGACACCGCCACCAACAAGATCACCGGCGAGATCGTCGGGTTCGAAAAGCTGCGCGCCATCTCGATCACCAAGGACGGCAAGACGCTGTTTGCCGCCAACAGCGGCCGCAACACCATCGGCGTGGTCGATGTCGCCGCCCGCAAGGTCACCTCTGAAGTCGCGGTGGGCAAGGACCCCTATGGGGCGGCGCTGACCCCGGACGGGCGCTTCGTCTATTCGGGCAACCTCAAGGACAACTCCTTGTCGGTGATCGACACCGGCAGCCTCAAGGTCGTCGCCACGGTGACCGGGCTGAACGAACCGCGCCAGGCGATCGCATTCTCCAGTGACAACGCCCACGCGTACGTCCTCAACCGCGACCTCAGCGTGGCCGTGGTCGACCGCGCGAAGAACGCGGTGGTTTCGACGATGAAGCCGTGAAGCGTCGCGCGCCGGGTGCCTTTCGGCGCCCGGCGCGTTCTCGATCTCGACACGTCGCGAACGCAGGACAAAGACCCCATGCTCGGCCTGTTCCAGCGCAAGGACCGCCTCATCGTCCACGGAAAGGCGCCCTACAACGCCGAGCCGCCGCTCGATCGCCTGCGGGCCGCCTTCCTGACTGATCAAGCCGACTTCTACGTCCGCAGCCACGGCGACATCCCGGACCTCGACGCCGACGGCTACCGCCTGACCGTCGACGGAATGGTCGCGACGCCCCTCGACCTCTCCCTCGCCGATCTCAAAGAACGCTTCGCGCCCGTCACCGTCACGGCGGTGATGCAATGCGCCGGCAACCGCCGGGCCGACATGCTGGCCGTGGCGCCGGTCTCCGGCGACCCGTGGGCGCCCGGTGCCATCGGTAATGCGGAATGGACCGGCGTGCGGCTCGCCGACGTGCTGCGCGCGGCCGGCATCGATGCGGATGATGAGCGCCACGTCGCCTTCGAGAGCCACGACCGGATCGCGGACACGGACACGCGCTTCGGTGCCTCGATCCCGCTCGCCAAGGCGCTGGCCCCCGAGACGCTGCTCGCTTTCGCGATGAACGGCGAGCCTCTCGCCCCCGAGCACGGCCATCCGTTGCGCGTGGTCGTTCCAGGATTTGCCGGTATCCGCAGCCCGAAGTGGCTCGCCCGCATCTCGGTTCAGGACCGGCCTTCCGACAACCCGATGCAGGCCGACGACTACAAGCTGTTTCCGCCCGACGTGACGGCCGAGACCGCCGACCCGGCCCACGGCATCACCATCGAGGCGATGCCGTTGAACAGCGCGATCTGCGAGCCCGCCCGCGGCGCGGCGTTGAAG
>NZ_JAIEOF010000113.1 GCF_019750675.1 Methylobacterium sp. | reverse complement strand
GATCAGGTCCGCGAGGCGATTCGGACGGTCCGCGCGGCGGCGGCCCCGCACGGGCGCGACCCGCGCTTCAGCCTGTCGTTCCGGCCGATTCTGGCCGACACCGAGGAGGCCGCCTGGGCGCGGGCGGAGGACATCCTGGCCCGCACCCGCGCCACCCGGGCCGCGCAGGGGCTCGGGCCCGCGGCCGCCCCGCAGAACGAGGGCTCGCGCCGGCTGCTGGCGGCGGCCGCGCAGGGGAACCGCCTCGACGCGCGCCTCTACACCGCCATCGCGCGGGAGACCGGGGCCTCGGGCAATTCCACCGCCCTCGTGGGCACGCCCGAGCAGGTCGCCGAGGCGTTGCTCGCCTATCACGACCTCGGGGTGCGCACCTTCCTGATCCGCGGCTTCGATCCGCTGGAGGATGCCATCGCGTATGGCCGCGACCTGATCCCGGCCGTCCGCCGGCTGCTGGCCCGGCGCGGCTCCCGAGCGGAGGCGGCGTGATGCGTTTCCGCCTCGCGGTCCTCGCGCTCCTCGCCCCGACATTGGTGGCCCTCGCGGGGCTCGCCCGCGCCGACGAGACGGTGCTGCGCGTCGGCGACCAGCGCGGCAACGCCCGCGCACTGATGGAGGCGGCCGGCGTGCTGGCCGACCTGCCCTACCGCCTCGACTGGAGCGAGTTCCCCGCCGCGGCGCCGCTGCTGGAGGCGCTCAATGCCGGGGCGATCGATGCCGGCGGGGTCGGCGACGCGCCCTTCACCTTCGCGGCGGCCGCCGGGGTGCCGGTGAAGGCGTACCTCGCCTTCCGCAACCGGCAGGACGGCCTCGCGATCCTGGTCGGCAAGGATTCGCCGATCCGGTCCGTCTCCGACCTGAAGGGGAAGAGCATCGCCACGAATCGCGGCTCCATCGGCCATCAGGTCGTGCTCGCGGCGCTGGAAGAGGCGGGCCTGCCGGCGAGCGCCGTGACCCTGCGCTTCCTGCCGCCGGCGGATGCCAAGATCGCGCTCGCCAGCGGCAGCGTCGATGCCTGGGCGACCTGGGAGCCCTACACCTCCACCGCCGAGCTCGCCGGCCTCGCCCGGGTGGTGCGGGACGGCAACGGCATCACTCCGGGCCTGAGCTTCGCGGTGGCGAGCGACGCTGCGCTGAAGACCAAGCGGGCGCAGCTCGCCGATTTCGGCCGGCGCCTCGTGGCGGCGCGGGACTGGGCCCTGAAGGATCCCGCCCCCTACGCCGCCGCCTGGTCGAAGCTCATCGGCCTGCCCGAGGCGGTGCCCCTGCGCTGGTTCGCGCGGGCCCAGTACCGGGCCGTTCCGATCGACGACGCCGTGATCGCCGACGAGCAGCGCAACATCGACCTCTACGTGCGCGCGGGCCTCATCCCGGCGGGCCGCGCGCCGAAGGCCGAGGCGATCCTCGATCGCAGCTTCGAACCGGGCGCGGCTGCGGTACGATAGGCCGCCACCCAAAGCGCGAGAGGCGATCCATGCACGGCGACCACGACCATCTCCACCCGCACGACGATCATGCCCACCACCCCGACGACCACGCGCACGCGGCACCGGCCGAGCGCTGGAAGCACGACGGCGTGCGGGTGATCCCGGGCGACAAGCTCGACGCCAACACGGCCCAGACGCCGGGCATGTTCCGGCAGGCGGCGATCAACCATGCCCGCGTCGGCGCCCAGAAGATCTGGGCCGGCACCGTGGCGATCGCCCCCGACGCCAAGACTGGCGTCCACCACCACGGCGCCCTGGAGAGCGTGATCTACGTGGTCTCCGGCCGCGCCCGCATGCGCTGGGGCGACCGGCTCGAATACGTGGCCGAGGCCGGCCCCGGCGATTTCATCTTCGTGCCGCCTTACGTGCCGCACCAAGAGATCAACGCCGATCCGGACCAGCCCCTGAACTGCGTCCTGGTACGCTCCGACAACGAGGCCGTGGTGGTCAACATCACCGATGTCGAGCCCGTCGAGCGGCCCGAGACCGTCCACTGGGTCGACCCGATCCACAAGCATCCCTGACGAGACCCGACGCCATGATCCATCGCCGCCACGCCTTGCGCGCCGCCGCCGGTCTGAGCCTCCTCGCCCTGGTGCCCGGCGCCGGGCGGGCCGCCGATGCGGACAGGCTCCGCATCGGCTTCCAGAAATCCTCGACGCTGATCGCGCTGCTGAAGGAGGATGCCGCCCTGGAGAAGGCCCTGGCGCCGCTGAACGTCACGGTCTCGTGGCACGAGTTCACCAGCGGCCTGCCGATCATGGAGGCGCTCAATGCCGGGCAGATCGACGTGTCGGCGGATGTCGCCGACACCGTGCCGATCTTCGCCCAGGCGGCCCAGGCGCGGATCACCTACGTGGCCCAGGAGGCGGCCTCGCCGACCGCGCAGGCGATCCTGGTCGCGGCCGATTCGCCGATCCGGTCGGTGGCCGACCTCAAGGGCCGCAAGGTCGCGGTGACCAAGGGCGCCGGCAGCCACTACCTGCTGCTGGCGGCTCTCGCGGCGGAGAAGCTCCCCTTCAAGGCGATCAGCCCGGCCTATCTCACGCCCTCGGACGGCCGCGCGGCGCTCGCCAGCGGCAGCGTCGAGGCCTGGGTCGCCTGGGACCCGTTCCTGTCGGCGGCCGAGCGGCAGACGGGCGCCCGGACCCTGCGCGACGGTACGGGCCTGTCCCAGTACAAGCGCTACTATCTGGCCGGTGCCGACTACGCGACGCGGCGCGCCGACGTGCTGGCGATCCTGTTCGGCAGGCTGCGCGAGACCGGCGCCTGGGTGAAGGCCGACCCGGAGGCCGCCGCCGCCCGCCTCGGCGCCCTGTGGAAGCTCGACCCGGCCATCGTCGCCCAGGCGAACGCCCGGCGCAGCTACGCCGTTGAGCCGGTGACCCGCGAAGGCCTCGCCGAGCAGCAGACCATCGCGGAGGCCTTCCGCGCCGAGGGCCTGCTGCCCCGCCCCGTCGATGCGGCGGCGCTTCCGATCTGGCTGCCACCCGCCCTCTGATGCGGTTTCCGGCTGGATCGGAGCCGCGTTCGGCGCCCGACGCATCGGTACGCCGAACGCGCCTCAGGCGACGGCCTCCAGGGCGAGAAGGCCCTCGACGAACCGCGTGGCCGGCCCCGACAGCGCGGAGAAATCGCGGGCGTAGAGGTTGAGGGCACTCACCGCCCAGGCGTCGGTGAGTTCGGCCGCGTGCAGGTGGCGCTCGCCCAGAGCCCGGAAGGCGCCCTCGGCCATCACGCCGATGCCCATGCCGCATTCGATCATCCGGCACATGGCCGAGAGGCTGTCGACCTCGACCCGCTGACGCAGGGCGCGCCGCGCCTCGCGGGCGACCCGGTTTAGATGGATCTGGACGGTGCTGCTGCCGCGCATGCCGACCTGCTCGAAATCCAGGGCCTCGGCGTAGGCGACGTGGCTGCGCGCCGCCAGCGCATGCCCCTGCGGCATGACGAGGACGAGGCGCTCGATGCGGTAGGGACGCGCCGCCAGGGGATGGCCGGGCTCGCAGGCGCCGCAGATACCGAGATCCGCCTCACCCTCGATCACGTCCTGCGCCACGGTGCGGCTGCTGCGCTGGCGCAGGTCGATGCGGATGTCGGGATGCGCCCGGGCGAAGCGGGCCATATCGCCGGGCAGGAACTGCTCCACCGCCGAGGCGCTGGCGCTGAGGCGGACGCGGCCGCGCACCCCGTGGGCGAATTCGGACAGGTCGCTGCGCAGTTGCTCCACGTTCAGCAGGATCGTCAGGGCGTGCTGGCGCAGCTGGTCGCC